>JAKBNS010000203.1 GCA_021830925.1 Pseudomonadota bacterium
GGATCACCGCCTGCCAGGGCCCGCAGATCGTTCTCGCCCAGGCGCGCGGCGTCGGCGTATTGCAGCTGCCACAGCGCCCAGTCCAGGCGCGCGCTGTCGCGTAACCAGGGCCACGGACGCAGCCGGCGCACGCGCCCCAGGTAGTCGGAAAATTCGGCTCCGACGGCGCCGAGATCGCCCACGCGCGGCGGGCGCGCGTGCCAGTAGGCGGCGCACAGCGCGCGCATGGCTTGCTCGCCCAGCATGGCCTCCACGGTCGGGAACTGCGCCATCAACGCGCGCTCGGCGTGCGAGCGCGCATTGCCGCGCATGGCGTCCAGCCCGGCCTTCCAGGCCAGGCGGCTCGTGTCCAGGTTCAGCACCGCGGCGGGCCGAGCTTCGGCGCGCGGGTCGAACAAGGCGCGTACCAGCGCCTGCTGGCGCAGCGACTCCCTGCGCCAGGCCGGATCGGATTCGTGCGGGTCGCGCGCGGGGTCGTTCATCACCATGCTCACGCGAGCTCGGCGCGACGCGACGCGGCCTGCGCCAGCCGTTCGCGCGCCTGCGCCGCCTCGTCCAGCAGCACCGGAAGTTCGGGAATCGCCGTGTCCCATTCGATCAGCGTGGGCACCGGGCCGAGCAGGCCGAGCGCGTGCTCGTAGGCCTGCCAGACCGGGGCCGACACGGCACTGCCATGGTCGTCGATGACCAGGCCTTGCTGCACGCTGTGCCCCGCCAGGTGGATCTCCCCCACGCTGGGGCCGGCGCCGGCATGCGACAGCGCGTCCAGCCACGCGCGCACCTCGCGCAGCGGCGAGGCCGCACCGCGGTTGCGCGCGTTGACCATCAGATTGTTCACGTCGAGCAGCAGGCCACACCCGCTGCGTCGGGTCAGCTCGGCGAAAACTCGGGCTCGGGCATCTCGCAATCGCCGAACTCGATGTAGCTGCTCAGGTTCTCCACCAGGATCGGGCGCCGCAGGCGCTCCTGCACCTGTTGCACGTTGCTTTCCAGCACGCGCAGCTGCGCGTGCGTGAAGGCCACCGGCAGCAGGTCATTGGCATGCACCACGCCGCGCGCGCCCAGCGGCGCCCGCGCGAAACACGCATGGTCCGACACGCGGGCGGGCTCGATGCGCTCGACCAGCGCGGCCAGTCGCTCCAGGTGCCGCCCATCCACGCCGCAGGCCGAACCCAGCGCCAGGCCCACGCCGTGCAGGCTCACCGGGTAGAGGCCGCGCATGTGCCGGAGCACCTGCGCGGCCGCGTCGTCGGGGCAGAAGAAGTTCTCCGAATGCACCTCGACGAAACCCAGCTCGGGTCGCTCGCGCGCCACCCGCGCATAGTGCGCGTGGCGCAGCCCGATGCCGGCCGCCATGGGCGCCAGCCGATTCGAGCTGGGCATCGTCATCTCCGGAGTACGCATCCCCCCGGACCTCACATCATGTGCTTGGCCATCTTCGCCTCGAAGGCCTTGGTCTTCGCCGGATCGGCGAGCACCGCCTTCGCCTGGGCCATGTCCAGCCCGCCCATCTTGGCGCAGGTGCCGCTGGGTTCCACGACGAAATCGCCCGGGTTGTAGTTCATGTGGGCGGTGCCCTTGCAGGAATGCAGGCCCGACAGGCCGGCGCAGTCGTTGTGCCCGGCCGTGGCCACGCCGAAGCATTTGCCCAGCGTGTCGGCATGCGCGGCGCTGGCCACGCCGAGCGATCCCAGGGCCAGCAGCGAAGCGGTGGCGGCGGCTTGCACGAGTTGACGCTTGTTCATGATTTCAGACTCCTCACGGGATAGGTTGTACAGGTGGATCGAAGTGGATCGAATGCGCTCCACGCCGGCTTGGTCGCGTGGGCGTGCGCGTTCCTGACAACCGACACACGCGCGAAGTCGTAACCACTCGTGACAGGCGGCGCGGGCCCTAGCATGCGGGCATGTCCTCCCCCAGCGTCGCCTCGTCCGCCTCCCCTGCCCCGCCCTGGCTGCGCATCGCGCCGGGCTTGTTCCTGGTGCTGTGGTCCAGCGGCTTCGTGTTCCTGGCCCTGGGCCTGCGCTACGCCGACCCGCTGACCTTCCTGGCCTTGCGCTATGCCTGCGTGGTCGTGCTGCTGGGCGTGGCCTGCGCATGGATGCGTCCGCGCTTTCCGCGCGGGGCGCGCCAGTGGGGGCACCTGGCCATGATCGGCCTGTTGCTGCAGGCGGGCTATTTCTGCTCCACCTACCTGAGCCTCAAGCACGGCATGTCGGCCGGCGCGCTGGCGCTGATCACCTCGCAGCAACCCATTCTCATCGGCCTGCTGGCACCTGCGGTGGCCGGCGAGCGCGTGGACCGCGTGCGCTGGCTGGGTCTGGCGCTGGGCGTGTGCGGAGCCATGCTGGTGATCGTGTCGCGTTCGGGCATCCACATGCGATCCCCGCTGGCGTTGCTGTTCGCGCTGACCGCGCTGCTGGCCCTGACCTCGGCCACGCTGTGGGAGAAGCGCTTCGGCACACCCACCCACCCGCTGGCGGGGAACCTGATCCAGTACACGGTGGGGCTGGCCGTGGTGGCGCCGCTGGCCTGGTCGCTCGAGCCCATGCACCTGCGCTGGGCCCCGCAGATGCTGTTGTCGCTGGCCTACCTGGTGGTGGCCAATTCCATCGTCGGCATCACGCTGCTGCTGACCATGATCCGCCACGGCGAGGCCTCGCGCGTATCGGCGCTGTTCTTCCTGGTGCCGCCGGTCACCGCGCTGATCGCATGGGGGGCGCTGGGCGAGCGCGTGGCCCCGCTGGCCTGGCTGGGCATGGCGTTGGCCGCCGGCGGCCTGCACCTGGTCATGCGCCGGCGCGCGCCGGCCTGAACCCTCCCCCGCCCCCAGGGGGCGTCACCCCCGCAGCGCGGCCAGCGGGTGGGTGGCGGAGGTCCAGGGGCTGACGAAGCAGGCCCGCACCGCCTGCGGGTCGACCTCGTCGATGCCCGCGGGTTTCCAGTGCGGCCGGCGGTCCTTGTCGATGACCAGCGCGCGGATGCCTTCGACCGCGTCGCCATGGCCGCCGCCGGCGGGGTGGAAGCAGTGGTGCATGATGTCGCGCTCCATGCGCAGTTCGTCGGCCAGTTCCATGCCGCGCGCACGGCGCACCAGTTCCAGCGACACCGCCATCATCATCGGCGAATGGTGACCCAGGGCGCGCAGGGTGCGCTGCGCGAACTCCGCGTCATCGGCCCGCAGCGACGCCGCCACCGCGGACAGATCGGTCAGCGAGAAGTGGCGGTCGATGGCCTCGCGCTGCTCCAGCAGCGCCGAGGCCGGCACCGGCCGCGCGGCACCGGCGACGATGTCGTGCAGTTCGCCGCCTTCGCGCGCCTGCAGCAGGCGATCGCACAGCCCGGCCAGGTCCGCAGAGTCGACCAGCACGTCGCCCAGCCCGCAGGCGATGGCGTCCGGCGCGTGCAGGGTGTGGCCGCTCAAGGCCAGGTACTCGCCCAGGTGGCCCGGGCAGCGCGCGAGAAACCAGCCGCCGCCCACGTCGGGGAACAGCCCGATGTTGGTCTCGGGCATGGCCAGCACCGAACGCTCGGTGAGCACGCGCAGCGCCGCTCCCTGGCTGATGCCCATGCCGCCGCCCATGACGATGCCGTCCATCAGCGCCACGTAGGGCTTGGGGTAGCGGTGGATCAGGTGGTTGAGCGCGTACTCCTCGGTGAAAAAGGCGTCGAGCTCGGGGTCGCCGGCGAGTGCCGCGCGATGGAAGAACTTGAGGTCGCCGCCCGCGCACAGCGCGACCGGCCGCCCTTCCCGCGAGGCCCCCCGCAGCACCACGCCCACCACCTCGGGATCGGCGGCCCAGTCGCGCAGCGCGGAGTCCAGCAGGCGCACGCCCTGCAGGTCCAGCGCGTTCAGCGCCTGCGGACGGTTGAGGGTGAGCAGCCCGACGCGTCCGTGGCGCTCGACCAGCACGGGCGCCGCGGGCGCGGCGGAGGTTTCCTGGGTGTTCAACGGCGTCTCCTGGGATTTCGGCGCGGCATGTTAGCGAAGCCGCCGCCGTGCCGGCGCCAGACCGCCCGGGCTTCGCCGCTACGGCAGGGTATTCGCCGGCAAGGGAGGTATGTCGTCGTCCAGCGCGGGATCCGTGAAATCCGCGGGGTCCGCGGGATTGGCGGGGATGTCGGCCGCGACCGCGGGAATGCCGAGTTGCAGCCGGGTCTTCAACACCAGCTGGTGACCGGGGCGCACCTGCACGGCGGCCGCGTCCACGCCGCGGCGCACCGCGTAGCCCCGCGAGGCGCTGTCGCGTGCCTGGGGCACCAGCAGCACGCGCCCGTCGCCGCGGCGCAGGCTGGCCACCAGCGGCGTATGCGCCCGGCTGCCTCGCTCGATCACCACGCCGAGGTCTCCATTGGCCAGTTCGACATAGGTGCCCGGAGGGTACAGGCCCAGCACGCGCAGCAGCGTCGCGCCCATGGCGTCGGGGTGGTCGGCCGGGCCCATCAGCGCGCCGCGAGCCGCCAGCGCCGGCGTGAGGGCCTGTCGGGTACGCCTCGAACTCAGCTTGGCCGCGTAGACGTCCACCCTCCGCAGCAGTTCGGCGGCGCGCTGCCCCGGCTCCAGGCTGTCGGCCTCGCCGTCATCATGCACGCTGTGGTGCTCGCGCACGGCCTGCAGCCACAGGGCGTCCGTGACCCCGATCTTCTCCAGCGCCTCGGCGCCGCGCTCGGCGTGGTGGCGGATGATTTCACGCTGGCCCATCGTGGGCGGGTCGAGCTGGCGCGCGAGCCGATCCTGCAACTCGCCCATGGCCACGTTCATGGTCAGGGCGGCGCCCGCCACGCCGCGCACCTCGTCCTGCGGCCAGTCCAGCCAGGTGGCGCCGAGCACCACCATGGTCGCGCAGCACACCGAGTGCAAGGCGCTGTACTGCGCGGGGTTGTTGACCTTCTCGTTGAGCAGGAAGTACAGGGTCAGGTCCGGGCATTCGCGCGCCAGCAGCAACAAGTCGTCGACGGTCTGCCCGATGCGCTCCAGCCAGGACGCGTCCAGGCTCTGCGCCAGCAGCAGTTGCGCCACCTTGCCGCGCAGGCGCTCCACCGCCGCCAGTCCGTCGCCGACGCGCTGCATGTACTGCCGTGCGGCCACTGCGTCATCGGCCTGCGCCGCGAAGCCCGCCTTCTGGTTCATGTCGTGGAAAGGGTCCCTGCGGATGCGGGCGCGCGTAGCGCCCGTGGACAAACGGACAGCATACGTCCAGCAACGGCGTTCGCGCCGGCCGATCCCCGAAAATTCCGGTGGGGAATCAAATTTTCTTGTTTTGCGACACCCTCAGACGACACTCTCCCGGCGCCATGCGCAATCGAGGGCGTGGTCGTCCACCATGCCCACCGCCTGCATCCAGGCATGGACGATGGTGGGACCGACGAAACGAAAACCCCGACGCTTGAGCTCGGCCGACATGCGCGCGCTCAGCGGCGTGCTCGCCGCCACGTGCACGCCGTCGCCGCGCAACGGCCGGCCGTCGACGAAGCCCCAGCACCAGGCGGCGAAGTCCTCGCCCCGCTCGCGCATCCCGCACCACACCCGCGCGCCGTCGATGGTGGCCTGGATTTTCGCGCGCGAGCGCACGATGCCGGCATCGCCCAGCAGGCGCTGCACGTCGGCTTCGCCGAAGCCGGCCACGCGCGCCGGATCGAAGCCCTCGAAGGCCCGGCGGAAGGCCTCGCGCTTGCGCAGCACCACGTCCCAGGACAGACCCGCCTGGAAGCCTTCGAGCATGAGCATTTCCCACAGCATGCGCGAATCGTGCTGGGGCACGCCCCACTCGGCATCGTGAGAGGCGCACAGGGTGGGGCTGCCCAGCGCCCACGCACAGCGCGGGCGGCCGTCGGGCTGGAAGGGCGCGGAAGATCGGGTCGGCACGTTGCGGCTCCTGCAAGGGCCGCGGCGGCGCGGCGACGCCCGATGATGCCATGCCGCGATCACGCGCGGCGCTCAGCGTGGCGCGGCGCCCATCGCGGTGAACCATTGCGCGCTGTCCGTCAGTTGGCGCGCGCGCGCCTGGGCGTCGCCGATGCGAGCCTGCGCGAACACCCGCTGGGCGGCCAGCACCTGCAGCACGCTGCCGGCGCCCGCCGCGTAGGCGTCGCGCGCCATGCGCAGCGATTCGGCCGCGCTGTCGCGCGCCACGCGCTGCGCCTGCACGGCCTGGGCGTCGTGCTGCAAGGCCTGCAGCACGTCGGCGACCTGCGCGAAGGCCTGCAACACGGTCTGGCGGTACAACTGCAGCTGGCCTTCGTAAGCCTGCTGCGCCGCACGCCGCTGCGCCCGCAGCGCACCCCCATGCCACAGCGGCGCGCTGAGCGCCGCCGACACATCCCAGACCGGGCCGCCGGAGAACAGCGTGCCCAGGCTGGTGGAGCGCGCGGTCCAGCTCGCATCCAGGCTCACACGGGGGTACAGGTCCGCCTCGGCCACCCCGATGGCGGCGCTGGCCGCGTGCAGTTGCGCCTCGACGGCGCGGATGTCCGGGCGCTGGCGCAGCAGGCGCGAGGGCACCACCATGGCCAGATCTTCGGGCAGGCGCAGGCCGGCCAGCTCGAAATCCGGCGCCTGCCAGGTACCGGCTCCGCGGCCGACCAGCAGGGCCAGCGCGTCCCGCGCCACGGCAAGCTGCTGGCGCAGCGCCGGCTCGAGCGCCTGATCCGCGGCCAACTGGGCGCGCGCCGCGGCCACGTCGGCCCCCGACGCGCGGCCTGCGCTGCGCGCCAGCTCCACGAGTTCCAGATTGTCGCGGTCGGACGCGACGATCTCGCGCACGGCCAGCAGCTGTTCCCGCGCCGAGGCAGCGGCCACGGCCTGGCCCACCACCTGCCCGCTCAGGGCCAGGCGCGCGGCATCGAGCTGCGCGGCCTGCACCTCGGCCAGCGCCTGCTGCTGCTCGACCAGGCGGCGCGTGCCGCCGAATACGTCGGGCGCGTAACTCACCAGGGGCCCGGCACTGTATTGCTCGGCCACGGGCGTCCCGGCCTGGGCGCTGCCGCGCGTGCCCGCGGCCTGCGCATCCAGCCACGGCAGCGCGGCGCCGCGCGCGGCCAGCACCTGTTCGCGTGCCTGCGCCAGCGCGGCCCGCGCCTGGGCCAGCGTCGGACTGTCGGCCAGCGCCAGGCGCACGGTGGCGTCGAGGCTGCGGCTGCCGAAGGCCTGCCACCAGCGTGCAGGCGGGACCTCGGTCGCCAGCAGGCGCTGCGCCGGCGCGGACCCGGCCGGCGCCAGCAGCACCGGCCGCGGCGTGTACGCGGCCTCGACCGGCGCGCTCGGCGGGTGGAAATCGGGGCCCACGGTGCAACCGGCGAGCAGCAGGCCGGCGAGCAGCAGGCCCGCGGGCAGGCCGACGCGCGCGAGCGGGCCCGCCGCCACGCGCTCGCTGCAGTCGCTACGCGCGGATCGAGGGCTATTCATAGCGCAGCGCCTCGATGGGGTTCAGGCGCGAGGCCTTGCGCGCCGGATAGAAGCCGAAAAACACGCCCACCCCGGCGGCGAAGCCGAATCCGCCGGCCATGGCCGCGGGCGACAGCAGGGTCGGCCAATGGGCCAGCGCCGACACGGCAGCCGACACCCCGACCCCGCAGGCGATGCCGGCCAGCCCGCCCGTGGCACTGAGAAAGGTGGCCTCGGCCAGGAACTGCAGCAGCACGTGCATGCGGCGCGCGCCGATGGCCATGCGCAGCCCGATCTCGCGCGTGCGCTCGGTCACCGACACCAGCAGGATGTTCATGATGCCGATGCCGCCCACCAGCAGGGAGATCGACGCCACCACCGCCAGCAGCAGGGCCATCACGGCGGAGGAGCTTTGCGCGGTCTCGGCGATCTGGCTGAGATTGCGCACCGAGAAGTCGGCGGTGTCGCCGGCGGCCACGTGGTGCCTGCGGCGCAGGATCTGGGTGACCTGGCGCATGGCCGCGTCCACCAGTTCCGGGCTTGCCGCCTGCACGAAGATCACGTTCACGTATCCGGTCAGCCGCGGCGGGATGTTGAAGGGGTTGGGCGGAGCGGGAAAGGCCGCCGCCGTGTTGTTCGCCGGCACGCTGGCGCCGCCCAGGATGGTCACGGCCTGGCTCTGCGCCTGGCTGGGCGCGGCCGCGCCCAGCACCTTGCGCTGCGCGGCGCTGAAGGGCAGCATGATCAGGTCGTCCTGGTCCTGGCCGTAGGGGGTCTGGCCCTTGGGCTCGAGCAGCCCGACCACGCGCACGCTGAATCCCTTGACCAGGATGCTGGCGCCTATCGGGTTGGCGTAGGGCCCGAAGAGCTCGCGCGCCACCGTCTGCCCGATCACCGCGACCATCGCGGCCGAGGCCTGGTCGGCCTCCTGCAGGGCGCGCCCGCGCTGGATGCGCCAGTTGGTCATCGGCAGGTACGCGGGGGTGACGCCCTGGATGCTGGTGCTCCAGTTGTTGCCGCCGTACTGCACCTGGCCTACCTGGCGGATCATGTAGGCGCTGCGCGCGACCGCGGGCGCCTCCCGGCGCAGCGCGCGAGCGTCGGCCTCGGTCAGCGTGGAGGCGCTGCCGAAGCCGGCGCGCACGCCGGCGCGCGTCGTGGCGCCGGGCATCACCACCAGCAGGTTGGTGCCCAGGCTCTCGATCTGCTTGCGCACCGCGGCGTTGGCGCCCTGCCCCACCGCCACCATCACGATCAGCGCCGCCACACCGATGAACACGCCGAGCATGGTCAGCGCCGAGCGCATCTTGTTGCGCGCGATGGCCTGCGCCGCCGCGGCCACGATCATGCCCGCGAAGCCGGCGCCGGCCAGCGCGGAGTCCCCCGCGTCGCCGGAAGCCCCGAAATCGCCGGAGGAATCGGGCCCTGCGCCCTGGCGCGCCGAGCCCGGCGCCCCGCCCGCCTCGGCCAGCTCGCTGGGCGCGGGGTTCGCGTGGTCGTCCACGATGCGCCCGTCGCGCATGGTGATGATGCGCCCGGCGTAGGCGGCCACGTCGCTCTCGTGGGTCACGACCATCACGGTCAGGCCTTGTTCCACGTTCAGCTGGCGCAGGGTGCGCATGATCTCGTGCGAGGTGCGCGTGTCCAGGTTGCCGGTGGGCTCGTCGGCCAGCAGCAGCGCCGGCCGGTTGATCAGCGCGCGGGCGATGGCCACGCGCTGCTGCTGCCCGCCGGAGAGCTGCCCGGGCGTGTTGGACTCGCGTCCGCCCAGGCCCAGCCGGGCCAGCGATTCGCGCGCACGCCGCAGGCGTTCGGCGCGACGCGTCGGCCCCGCCGTGCCGTACAGCAGCGGCAGGGCCACGTTGTCCACGGCACTGGTTCGTGCCAGCAGGTTGAAGCTCTGGAACACGAATCCGATGCGCTCGCCGCGGATGCGCGCCAGGCGTGGCTCGTCCAGGCGCGCCACGTCGAGGCCTTCGAGCAGGTAGCTGCCCGTGCTCGGCCGGTCCAGGCAGCCGCACAGATGCATCAGGGTCGACTTGCCCGAACCCGAGGACCCCATGATGGCGACGAACTCGCCGCGCTCGACCCGCAGATCCACGCCGTCCAGCGCGCGCACCTCGGTGTCGCCGGCCACATACACCCGCGACACCCCGCGCAGCTCGATCACGGCCTCGCCCATCGTCGCCCCCGTCGCCCCCATCGCTGCGGCCGCCGCTACATGCCCAGGCGCAGCGGCGCGGCGGCGCGCGCGCTGCCGCCCGCATCGCCGCGCTGCTCGCCGACGATCACCGCCTCGCCCGGGCTCAGCTGCCCGCTCAGCACCTCGGCGTAGCTGTCGTCGTCCAGCCCGATGCGCAGGGCCACCGCCACCGGCTTGCCGTCGCGCAGTACCCACACGCGTGAAGTGGCGCCCGCGCCGCGCGCCGCGCCCGATGTCGCCGCCTGCGCGCCAGGCTCGAAACGAAGCGCCTGGTCGGGCACGCGCAGCACGCCGCGGCGCTGCGCGGTGACGATGTCCACGGTGGCCGTCATGCCCGGCTTGAGCAGGAGCCTGGCGTTGTCCACGCCGAGCACCACGTCGTAGGTGATGACGTTCTGCACCGACTGCGGCGCCTGGCGCACCTGCACCACGCGGGCCGCGAGGGACTGGCCGGGATAGGCCTCCACGGTGAAGCGCGCGGGGTCCTCGTCGTGCACGCTGCCGATGTCGCTTTCGCTGACGTTGGTGTCCACCTGCATGCGCGTGAGGTCGGTGGCGATGAGAAACAGGGTGGGGGTCTGGAAACTGGCCGCCACGGTCTGCCCGATGGTCACGTTGCGCGACACCACGGTGCCGTCGACGGGGGAGACGATGTTGGTGTAACCCAGGTTCACGCGCGCGGCCTCCAGCGCGGCCTCGCGCTCGCGTACCGTGGCCTGATCCAGGCTCAGCTGCGCGCGCGCCTGCTGCAGGGCGTTGCGCGCGGCATCCACCACGTCTTGCGAGACCACGCCGCGCCCGATCAGCGAGGTCTGGCGACGCTCGTTGATGCGGGCGTATTCCAGCGCGGCCCGGTCCTTGTCCAGCTGGGCGCGCGCGACCGCGAGCTGGGCCACGTTCTCGTCCACCACGGTCTGGTAGGGCCGCGGATCGATGCGCGCGCACAGCTGGCCCTTGCGCACGCGGGTGTTGAAGTCGCAGGACTGCGACTGGATCACCCCCGACACGTAGGAGCCGACGATCACCGTGAGCACCGGGTTGACGGTGCCTGTGGCGTGGATGCTGCGCGATACGTCGCCGCGCGTGACCGGCTGGGTCAGGTAATGCACGGCGGGCGCACGGCGCGCCAGCCACCAGGCCAAGCCCAGCGCGAGCGCCAGTACGAGGGCCGCGAGGCCGGCGACGATGCGCAGCAAGCGCGCACGGCCGCGGGGGGAGCGCGGCGGTGCAGCAGGGGTAACGGACACGGGAGGCTCCCGCGATGGCACATGCCTCGTTTCTAGCGCCGACGGCGCGCCGGCGCGTTGACCCAGGTCAGCGCGACGCCCTGGCGCCGCCCGGCGGGCTCAGAGCATGTGGATGGCCTGGCCGGGGAACATCCAGTCGATGGCGCTGCCCAGCATCCAGCAGGCGATGCTCGCCAGCAGGAACACCAGCATCTTGCGCACCATGCCGGGCTCGAGCCAGTCCTCCAGGCGCCGGTGGAGCCACCAGGCGACGATGGGATAGGCGAGCGTGGACAGGACGATGGAGTACATGGTGGCGTGGTGATTCTAGTGGTCCGCCCCCCGCAAGCTGTTACCAAATGAGCGGCGTTCGCCCCCTCCAGCGGGGCCTCACGCGGCCAGCAGCGGAGGCTCCTGCATCAGGGCCACTTGTTCGCGCAACTCCAGGATGCGGTCCTGCCAGTAGCGGGCGTCGCCGAACCAGGGAAAGGCTGCCGGAAAGGCCGGATCGTGCCAGCGCCGGGCGATCCACGCGCTGTAGTGCAGCAGGCGCAGCGTGCGCAGCGCCTCGACCAGGCGCAGCTCGCGGGGGTCGAATTCGCGAAACATCTCGTAGCCGCGCAACAGCGCGGCGAGCTGCGCGCGCATGTCCTGCGGATCGCCGCCCAGCAACATCCACAGGTCCTGCACCGCCGGAGCGCAGCGGCTGTCGTCGAAATCCACGAAATGCGGACCGTCGTCGGTCCACAACAGGTTGCCGGCGTGGCAATCGGCGTGCACACGCAGCATGCGGAACTCGCCGGCGTCCCGCCAGGCCTGCTGCACGCCTTGCAGCGCCAGCTCGGCCACCGCGCTCCAGGCCTCGCGCAACTCGGCCGGGACCCAGTCCCCCTGCAGCAGGAAGTCGCGCGACTCGACGCCGAACACGCGCGGCTCCAGAGGCTCGCGGTGCGCATAGCCGGCCTCGGCGCCCACCGCGTGGATGCGCCCGAGAAAGCGCCCGATGCGCTCGAGTACCGCTTCCTGTTCGAGCTCCGGCGTACGCCCGCCCTGTCGGTCGAACAAGGCGAAACGGTGCTTGCCGTGCCGATGCAGGGTGGCGCCGTGCAACACCCGCGGCGGCACCACGGGGATCTCGCGCGCGGCCAGATCCAGGCTGAAGGCGTGCTCCTCCAGGATGGCCTCGTCGCTCCAGCGCCCCGGGCGATAGAACTTGGCGATGCAGCTTGCGCCGTCCTCCAGCCCGAGCTGGAACACCCGGTTCTCGAAGCTGTTGAGCTGCAGCAGGCGACCGTCGCAGCGCGGGCCGACGCTTTCCACTGCGTCGAGCACGGCGTCAGGGCCGAGGTCGGCGTAGGGGGGCTGGAGCTTCTCGGAGTCGTCGGAGGTCACGTGGGCGCGGCGCGAAAGCAAAGGCGGGCGGGCGCAGTGTACGCGCCCGCCCGCCATGGCCCTGCCGTGTCAGAGGAAGCTGTAGCGGTAGGCCACGAACAGCACGTTCTGGCTGTAGCTCGGGTCGGCCAGGTTGGCCGGCATCACCGAGGTGGAGGTGTAGCCGAGTTGGTAGAAGTTGTAGAGATAGTCGTTGGAGTTGAGCTTCTCGTACAGGTAGCCGAACAGCACGGTGCTGCGGCGATCGACCTTGTACTCCCCGCTCAGGCGCAGGCGCAGCAGTTCGTTGCGGATATCGGGCACCGCACCGCAGTTGTAGCCGCTGGTGCCGCCGGTGTTGCAGGTGAAGCCCGTCGCCGCCGCGGTGGTGTAGCGCGTGGTGTCGATCTGGTAGGACAGGTCGGCTTTCAGCGTGAGCTTGTCGGCCAGCATGCCGCTGCGCTTGGCCGACAGTCCCAACGTGAGCGCCTGGTCGCGCAGATCGTTGGTCCATTCGGTCAGGCCGGTGGTGGACAAGGCGTTGCGCCCGGTCGCCGACAACAGCCCGCGGGTGCGCCATTGCCACGAGGCGTACATGGAGCCGCTGGTCTGCTCGGAGAAACGGTAGTCGGCCTCCGCGTTGACGTTGGCGCTATGCCCGTTCTGCACCCCCAGCGGCGAGTCCAGGTAGGAGTCCTGGGTGACGAAGCCGTCCAGGCTCAGGGTCATCGCCTGCGTGGCGTCCCAGTTGACCCCCGCGCGCAGCAGGTTCTCGCGCCGCGAGGCCTGGAAGTAGGCCAGGTAGCCGTAGTTCTCGAAGCCCTCGCTGAAGGACTGCATGGGGTTGTAGAAGGAGGGGTTGACCGTGGACTTGCGATCGGCGAAGGCGTAGCCGAGGCGCAGGTTCACGTTCTCGCCCGCCCGCACGCGGTAGTTCAGGCCCAGCTTGTTCTCGCGCTGGCTCGGCACCTGCATGCAGCTGACGTCGGTGTAGTAGCCCGCCGCCGCGGCCGCCAGGGACTGGCCCAACGCCGCCGCGGACAGGTTGTTGCACCAGCGGTGCATGGTGTCGTTGCTCAAGGCCACGCGCACGGTCTGCGACGTGGTCAGGCGGTAGTCGGCCGCGGCGTCGGTCACCGTGTGACTGTAGCTTTCCGGCACGTTGACCGGGCTGGCGGCGTCGCCTCCCAGGGTGTAGAAGGGGTAGGTGTAGGACGGAGTGCGGTTGTCGCGCTTGTTGTAGACCACGCCGGCGGCCAGGGTCAGGGCCTGCGTGGCTCGATGGGTCAGGCGCGCGTCCGCATGGGTGTTGACCACCAGGCCGTCCAGCGAGTTCACCGGCACGCTGCCCGACTGCATCTCGGCGGGCTCGTACACAAAGCCCATGTTCTGGGTGTTGCGCCCGTAGGACAGGCCACCGGTGAAGCGGGTCGCCGAGCTCAGGTCATAGCCGCCCGAAAGCTTGATCTCGTTGTTCTCATTGCTCGGCGGCGTGCCCAGCAGGTCGACCGGATAGGGATTGGTGCCGGGCAGCACCGTGCCGTTGGCGGCCAGGGTCGAGGTGTAGGGGTTGGAAAAATACAGCGCGCTGTAGTCGTCGTGGTAGCGCGAGCCCGCGTAGACCAGGCTCGCGAAACCGCGCTGGCCGCGCCAGTCCAGGGCCAGGTCGAAGTTGTCGGTATGGCTGCTGGTCGGATTGGCCAGCAATTGCACCGCTTCGTTGCCCGGCTTGTAGCCAGCGGCGACGAAGGCCGCCGAGGTGGTCTGCGCGTCGCTGCCCGATCCGATCAGCTTGTCGCCGGACTGCTCGATGTGGGTCCAGTGAAAGCGCAGATCGAGCCCGGGACCGAAATCGTGTTCGGCGCCGAAATGCGTCGTGCCGCGCTGGGAGTAAAGATTCTGCGTGTGGAAAAAGGACTGCTGGGTCGGCGTCAGCGCCTGCGTGCCCAGGGCGCCCCTGGCCTTGCTGACGATGCCGAATCCGGGCGGCATGGTGTAGCTGTTGCCCGAGCCCACGAGCGGCGTCTGGTAGGAGTTGCTGATTTCGTGGCGCAGCTGGTCGTAGCCCAGGTCGATCTTCCAATGACCCTGGTCGGTGACGTTGGCGTCCAGCGAGCGGCTGGTCAGTCCCAGATCGCTGCCGGTGACCGACCAGCGCATGGTGCCCGGCTGCTGGCCGTAGGAATCCCCGCCCAGCAGGTCGAGGTTGCCGATCAGGGATGCGCCGGAGTCGTACAGGCCGTTGTACTGGCCGAACTGACTCGACGCGTGCTGCGTGTAGGTGCCGCCGACCTCGATCGAGCTGGTCGGGCGGACCAGCCGGTTCAAGTCGTCGTCGGCCCGGGCCGCCGTAGCCAGCGAAAGCATCGACAGGGCTGCGAGGGCTGCTTGCACCGCGAGGCTCAGCGCACTGGCCCGCGGTGCGACCTTGACATTGCTCATGGTCTCACCTCGTTTGGGTTAGCGGTGCAGGAATGCACCGGCTGGGTTGTTCGAGCCGTGCACCATCACATGGCAGTTCAGGCATGCGCGTCCGGCACCGTTGCCGCTGGTGTTGGGAACCCCGACGTAGCCGGTACCCGGAACCTGCGCGCCGGCGATGCCCGGGCCGAAGGCCGTGCCGCTGGCGTGCGGACCGTCATGGCATTCCTGGCACAGGAAGGGCGGCCGCGACTTGAGCAGCGGAGCGACGTTCGATCCGTGCGGGTTGTGGCAGTTGGTGCAGTCCTCGGTGACCGGCTGGTGCTCCCACAGGAAGGGACCGCGCTTGTCGGCGTGGCAGGTCCAGCAGGTCGCGTTCACCGAGTCCTTCTTCATCAGGTGCGGCGCGACCGAGCCGTGGGGATTGTGGCAATCCGAGCAGGCCATCTTGCCCTCGGCCACCGGGTGGTGCGAGACCTTCATCATGTCCGCGCGCCGGTCCTTGTGGCAGGTGTAGCAAACGGCCGGCTGGGTGGCGCGCTGGCGCACCTTGTCGACCGGGCTGTGGATCACGTGGCAGTCGCTGCAGGCCAGGCCGTTGGCCTGGTGCGCGCTGCCCTCCCAGTGGGTGCGCTGGGTACCGGAGTGGCAGGCCAGGCAGGCGGTGGCGCGCTTGTCGGCGCCGGACTCCTTGTAGCCGCCGTCGTTGTTGAAGCGCACGTCGGGAGGCGCGATCTTGCCGTTGACCGGACCCGCCAGGTGCGCCAGGCTCGGGCCGTGGCAGGACTGGCAGGTGGGCGTGCGCGGATCGGCGGTGACGCCGTGCGGGGTCTGGAATATGGAAAGAATCGGCTTGGCCTCGTTCTCGTCGTGACAACGGGTGCACTTGGCGTCCTCCGCCAGGTGCTGTTTGGAGACCACGGCCGCGTCGACCGACGCGGCCTGGCTGGCGCCCAGCGCGGGCAGCCGGATGGCGTCGGCGGCCGATGCCGGTGCGCTCCAGGCGCCCAGGACAACGGCCGCGGCCATCATGAATCGAGTAAGGATCTGCACTTGTCGCTCCCCTGCGCCTGCTTGCGTGCGCGCCTGCGTTGGAATCACCCGGAACCCGGGATCACTTCTTCTGGCTGAGGATCCAGTCGGCGATGAGCTTGGCGTCGCTGTCCGTCAGCCCGGCCTGGGCCGGCATGGGCATGGCGCCGAAGGTGCCGTTCTCGCCGTGTTCCATGGCTGCGGCCAGGGTCTGCGCGGCATTGGGCTTGCCGGCGAACTTGGCGGCGATCTCGGCGAAGCCCGGGCCGACCTTGGTCCCCGCCATGGCGTGGCAGGTGAAACAGGCGTGGGACTTGGCCAGTTCCTTGGCGTCCTGCGCCTGAGCTGCGGTGGCGGCGAAGCCGAGCGCGGCCACCGCGAGCAGCGAGCTCCAGCGGACGATCTTGTTCATGACATGCACTCCTTCGTGGAGCCGCCACGTGCGACGCACGCGGATCGACTCCGGATGCCTGCCATTCTTCTCAGGGATAACCCGAGGCGCCATCGGATCCCGATGAAAATGCCCATCGGAACATTCCTACCCCGGGTAGGAGCCGCCGGCGTGCACGCCGGCTTACACGAGTCCGTGCTGCAAGGCGTAGCGCACCAGGTCCACGTCGTGGGCGGCCTGCAGCTTGTCGAGGATGTGGGACTTGTGGGTGCTGACCGTCTTGATGCTCAGGCTGAGCTCGGCGGCGATGTCGGTCAGGCTGCGCCCGTTGACGATGTGCCGGAACACCTCGAATTCGCGGTTGGACAACAGCGTGTGCAGCGGCGCGTGCTGCGGTCGCGCCACCTCGGTGGCCAGCAGCTCGGCCACCTTCGCGCTCACGTACACGCCGCCGCGGGCCACCTTGCGCATGGCCGCCAGCAGCACGTCGCCGTCGGCTTCCTTGGTCAGGTAGCCGGCCGCGCCGGCGCGCATCGCGCGAACCGCGTACTGCTCCTCCTGGTGCATGGTGAATACCAGGATGGGCAACTGCGGGCGTTCGGCCTTGACCAGCTTGATCAGCTCCAGGCCATTGCGCCCGGGCATCGAGAGATCGAGGATCAGCAGGCTCCATTCCCGCTCGCGCACCATCTGGAGCAGCGCATGCCCGTTGGCCGCCTCGCCCGCGCAGCGCAGGTCGTCGGTGTCCTCGAGAATGTTGCGCAGGCCGTCGCGGATGATCGCGTGATCATCGGCGAGAAGCACGTCGAGCCGGTTCATGTCGGGACTCCCTCGGGTGCCGCCTCGGGCAGCGCCAGCGTGACTTCGATCTCGGTGCCGCCGCCGGCGAGCGCGGCGATGCGCAGGCTGCCGCCCAGCGCCGTCGCCCGCTCGCGCATGCTCAGCAGCCCCACCCCGGCACCGCCGCGCGAGGGCTCGAAGCCGCAGCCGTCGTCGCGCACCCGCAGGCACAGCCGCGCATCCTCGACACGAAGCTCGATGCTGACCTGCGTGGCCCGCGCGTGGCGCGCCACGTTGGTCAGCGACTCCTGCACGATGCGAAACAGGGCCGTGGCCATGGCGCCCTCGCGTACCTGCGCGGCGGCCTGCAGGTCGAGCAGCACCTGGATGCCGCTGCGCCGCGTGAACTCCCCCGCCTGCCAGGTCACCGCCTCGCCGAAGCCGAGGTCGTCGAGCATGCGCGGCCGCAGCTCGGTGGAGATGCGCCGCACCGCGCCGATGGCCCCGTCGAGCAGGTGGCGCATGGAGTCGAAGGTCTGCGCCGTCAGCTCTCGCCCGTCGCGGGCCCGCGCGATCAGGCGCGACAGGTCCAGCTTGATGCCGGTGAGTTGCTGTCCCAGGTCGTCGTGCAGCTCGCGCGAGATGCGGGTGCGCTCCTCTTCCCTCACCGACTGCTGCGCGCGCGACAGGCGTCGGAGCTCCCGGTTCATGTTCTGCAGTTCAGCCTCGCGGCGTCTGCGCTCGGTGACGTCGCGCAGCACCGCGGTGAACTGCAACTCGCCGCCGACCTCGGTGCGCGAGATGGCCGACTCGATGGGGAACTCGCTGCCGTCGGCGCGCCGCCCGAAGACCTCGAGGCGCGGCGCCATGTCACGCGAGGGAACGCCCGAGTCGGCGAAACGCCGCACATGCCCGACGTGCGCCTCGCGCAGCGCCTCGGGAAGCAGCAGGCTCAGCGGCTGCCCGATGGCCTCGTCCGCGCGCAGGCCGAACATGCGTTCGGCCGCCGGGTTGAACATCACGATGCGCTGTTCCCGGTCGACCGAGACCATCGCGTCGCGCACCGAGTCGATGGTGCGGCGCCAGCGATCGTCCGCCTCGCGCAGCGCGCGGTTCAAGCCCTGTTCGCGCTGCAATTCATAGACCAGCCAAAGCGCGGCGGCGCCGAGAAAGCCGCACACCACCATGGCGCCAGCCGCAATCGGCGCCGCCACGGCGCGCCATTGCGCCAGGGTCCGGTGCATGTCGTCGCCGACCCCGACCAGCAGCCCCAGCCCGGGCACGCGCGCCAGGGTCAGGCTGCGATCCGCGCCGTCGGGCTGCACCACGTCGGTCCGCAGCAGGCGCCCGGGCGCCGGAAGGACCATGCCGCGCAGTTCGGGCGCCGCCCGGCCGAGTTCGGCGTCGCGCCGCGGCAGGCTGGCCAGCAGGCGCCCGTCGTCCAGGTAGAGCGCCGCCGGGCGACCGAAGTCGCGCAGCAGGTAGGCATACAGCGGCTCCAGCGCCGAGCGGCCCACGGAGGCGACGAGCACGCCGCGCAAGCTGCCGTCCGGATCGCGCAGCGCCCGCGCCAGATGCACGGTCCAGGCGCCGGTGGCACGACTGCTCACCGGGGCGCCGATGTAGAGGCCGTGCCGGGCCCCGTCGGCGAAGGCGCGGAAATAGTCCCGATCGGCCACCGACATCCGCGACGCCGGAAACTCACGCGTGGAATTGACCACCCTGCCCTGCGCATCCAGCAGCATCAGGGCGCCAGATTCCCCCAGTCCGTGCACGTGCGCCGCCAGCAGCAGATGGACCGGCAGACTGTCCAGCCCGAGCCTGGCGACGAACGAAGACTGCATGCGTTCAGCGACGCTGCGCAGGGTGGCGTCGCTGCGTTCGAAGGCCTGCGCGGTCTGCCGGGCCAGCAGGAGCGTGAGGGTATCGGTGCGCTGGGCGTCGCGGCTCAGCGCCCGTTCGCGCAGGCCCCACAACAGCGCCAGCACCGAGACGGACACCGCCACGATGGTCAGCACCGCGAACAGGCCGACCGCGCGCGCAGGTTGGATTCGCAGGTGCAGGGGCATGGGTCGGCAAGGGTCGGAAGCCGCGCGGATGCGCAGATCCCCGGGCCCGATGCTAGGAGCCGACGCGGGGCAAGCCGCTTGACGCGGATCAAACACCCGCAAAGGAATCGACGCCCGGGCACGCGAGGGCGGGGCCTTGCGGACTTGTGGGTATTTGGTTGATGCGAGTCAAGATTGGTTACGAGTTCCCTGCCTAACCTTGCATCCCGAGGACGTCGCACGAGCGTCCCGCCACGATGGTCCCAGCCTCTCGCCGAGCACGTCATGCATGCCTCCGAACACGAATTGCGCGCCAGCGCGCTGGCCTGCCGCCGCGGCGGGCGCGAACTGTTCCACGGCATCGGATTCACGCTGCGCCCGGGCCAATGGCTGCACGTGCGCGGGGCCAACGGCGCCGGCAAGACCAGCCTGCTGCGCATCCTGGTCGGACTGGCCGTGGCGCATGCCGGCCACCTGGAATGGTGCGGCGTGGAATTGCGGCGCGCACGCGATGACTACCGCGACGCCCTGGCTTGGCTGGGGCACCGAGGCGGCTTGAAGGAAGAACTCAGCGCACTGGACAACCTGCGCCTGGCGGCCGCGCTCGACGGGCGTCCGCTCGGCGAGGAACACGCATTCCGGGCGTTGGCGCGAGTGGGTCTGCGCGGGCGCGAATCGCTGCCGCTGCGCGTGCTCTCACAGGGCCAGCGGCGACGCGCGCTGATGGCGCGGGTGCTGGCGCGCGAGGCGCGACTGTGGATTCTGGACGAACCGCTGGCGGCGCTCGATGTCGACGGCGTCGACATGGTGCGAGGCCTGCTCGAGGAGCACCTCGATGCCGGCGGCAGCGCGGTGCTGAGCAGCCACCAGCCGATCGGGCTGGGCGGCGGCCTGGGCGTGGAGCTCTGAGATGGGATCCAGCCTGCTGGCGATGCTGCGCCGCGAGCTGCAATTGGCCATGCGGCGGCGCAGCGAGGTGCTGACCGCGCTGGCCTTCTTCGTGGTGGTGGCCAGCCTGTTCCCGCTGGCCATCGGCCCGGAACCGGATTTGCTGAGGCGCATCGGACCCGGCGTGCTGTGGGTGGGGGCGCTGCTGTCCACGCTGCTCGGCCTGCATCGCATGTTCGCCGACGACTACGCCGACGGCACGCTCGAACAGATGGCCTTGTCGCCCCTGCCCTTCGCCTGGCTGGCCGCCGCCAAGATCGCCGCCCACTGGCTGGTGTGCGGCCTGCCGCTGGTGCTGCTGGCGCCTGTGCTGGGCCTGCAGTTCGCCCTCGGCGCGCCCGCGCTGGCGCTGCTCACCGTGGGCCTGCTGCTGGGCACGCCGCTGCTGTCCCTGCTGGGGGCCATCGGCGCCGCGCTCACCCTGGGTTCGCGCGGCGGCGGCGCGCTGCTGGCGCTGCTGGTGCTCCCCCTGTACGTGCCGGCGCTGGTGTTCGGGGCCGGCGCGCTGTCCGCGCAGGCCGCCGGGCTGGATTTCGGCAGCCACCTCGCACTGCTGGGCGCCATGCTGGCGCTGGCGGTGTTCTTCGCTCCGCTGGCCACGGCCATGGCGGTCAGGATCGCGCTCGAATGAAAACCCACCGCAACACGCTGCTTCGCTACGCCAGCCCGGCCACCTTCTACCCGCTGGCCGGCCGCATGATTGCCTGGTTCGCCTCGGCCGCGGTGGTGTTCGCGCTGCTCGGCCTGTGGGTGGGCTTCTTCGTCGCCCCGGCCGACGCCCAGCAGGGCCAGGGCTACCGCATCATCTTCCTGCACGTTCCGGCTTCCTGGATGTCCATGTTCATCTACATGGTCATGGCCTTCTGGGCCGGAGTGGGCCTGGCGATGAACACCCGCCTGTCCGGCATGATGGCCGCGGCGCTCGCGCCCACCGGCGCGATGTTCACGCTGCTCGCGCTGGTCACCGGATCGCTGTGGGGCAAGCCCATGTGGGGAACCTGGTGGGTCTGGGATGCCCGGCTGACCTCGGAGCTCATCCTGCTGTTCCTGTACATGGGGGTGATGGCGCTGCGCTCGGCCATCGACGAGCCCCAGCGCGCGGATCGGGCCTGCGCGGTGCTGTCGCTGGTGGGCGTGGTCAACATCCCGGTGATCTATTTCTCGGTGCAGTGGTGGAACACCCTGCACCAGGGCGCATCGATTTCCTTCACCCACGCGCCCACCATGGCCCTGACCATGCTCGCGGGCATGCTGCTCATGACCCTGGCCGCGTGGATGTACAGCATCGCCGTCGCACTGGCACGCGTACGCGTGATCATCCTCGAACGCGGCAGCGAATCCGACTGGATCCTTCAACTCACGGAGGTGGCGGCATGAACTGGCACTCGCTCGCGGATTTCTTCGCCATGGGCGGCTACGCCCTGTACGTCTGGGGCAGCGTGGCGGCCTGCGCGGTGGCCCTGGGCTCGGAGCTGGCCATGCTGCGCCAGCGACGCCGTGCGGCGCTGGCGATGCTGCGACGGCAATGCGAAGTCCTGGACATCGAGAGCGGCGAGCGCATGCAGGGCGCGCGGCTGCATGCGCGGCTGCGCCGGGAGGCGGCATGAAGGCCCGGCACCGCCGCGCGGCGCTGATCCTCGCCGGCCTGTGCGCCACCGGCGTGGGCACCGCGCTGGCGCTGCATGCGCTCAACGGTTCGATCGCGCTGTTCGTCACCCCCAGCCAGATCCGCGCCGGGGACGCGCCGCACGCGGCCATGTTCCGCCTCGGCGGCCTGGTGCAGCAAGGCTCGCTCCAACGCGACGGCCTGACCGTGCGCTTTCTCGTGACCGACACCTCCAAGGCGGTGCCGGTGGTCTTCACGGGCATCCTGCCCGACCTGTTCGCGCAGGGGCGCGGCGTGGTCGTGCAGGGCAGGCTGGGGCCCCATGGCACCTTCCATGCCACGCAAGTGCTCGCCAAGCACGATGCCGACTACATGCCGCCCGAGGCACGCGATGCCGTCGAGCAGGCCCGACAGGCGCAAAGGACGCTGGTGCAATGATTCCCGAACTCGGACATTACGCGCTGTTGCTGGCGCTCCCGGTGGCGCTGATCCAGGCGCTGCTGCCGCTGCTGG
>JAKBNS010000143.1 GCA_021830925.1 Pseudomonadota bacterium
GCTGCGCATGGGCCTGGGCATGCCGGCCTGCCGCATCATCGTCAACCAGGCCCACTGCTTCGCGACCGGCGGAAGCTTCGACAACGGACTGCCCTTCTCGTTGTCCATGGGCTGCGGCACCTGGGGGCGCAACAGCATCTCTGATAACCTGAACTACAAGCACTATCTCAACATCACGCGCGTATCCACGCCGTGCACGCCGGATGAGCCGACCCTGGACGACATGTTCGGCGCGTACCGCAAGCGCCACGGGCTCGCCTGAGTCCGAGTTCGCCGCGCGCGCACGCGGCGCGGCCACGCCGCGTGCCGCCCCTCGATGAACCACCGCACGAACGCCCTGCTGTGGAAGCAGCTGCTGCAACGCAGCGCACGCAGCAACCTGAGCCTGCAGGGCCAGATCCGCGAAATGCTGGTGTCGGCGATCCTGGACGGCATGATCGATCCGGGCACTCCGGTGCCCTCCGGGCGCGAGCTGGCCGAGCAGCTGGGCGTGGCGCGCAACACCGTGGTGCTGGCCTACAAGCAACTGGCCGACGAGGGCTACCTGCTGTCGCGTCAGCGCAGCGGGCATTTCGTGAACGCGGAATTCGTGGCCGGCCTGCGCGCGCGCGAGCCGGGCACCGCGGACGCCGACGCGGCCATGGCGCCGGCCGACTGGGAACGTCGCCTGCGCCTGCAGCCGACGCGCCAGCGCAGCATCCACAAACCGGCCGACTGGCAGAAGTTCCCCTACCCCTTCCTGTACGGGCAGTTCGACGCCTCGCTGTTTCCCACCGCCAACTGGCGCGAGTGCTGCCTCAAGGCCTTGTCCGTGCTGGACATCCGGGACTGGGCGCCCGACCACATCAATCGCGACGACGAAACCCTGGTGCAGCAGATCCGCACCCGCGTGCTGCCGCGCCGCGGGGTGTGGGCGCAGGCCGACGAGATCGTGGTCACGGTGGGGGCGCAGCACGCGCTGTACATGGCGGCCGACCTGCTGCTGTGCGAACACTCCACGCTCGCGCTGGAAAACCCCGGCTACCCCGACGCGCGCAACATCTTCGCCGCGCGCACCTCGCGCCTGCTGCCCATCGACGTCGATGCCGACGGCCTGCCGGTGGACGAGCGCCTGCGCGAAGCCGACTACCTGTACGTCACGCCCAGCCACCAGTGCCCGACCGGCGTGACCATGCCGCTGGAGCGCAGGCGGCGCCTGCTGCAATGGGCCGACCGCCACGACCGCATCATCATCGAGGATGATTTCGAGAGCGAGAACCGCTTCGGCGGCGAACCCATTCCGGCGCTCAAGAGCCTGGACCGCAACCATCGCGTGATCTACATCGGCAGCCTGTCCAAGAGCTGGGCGCCCGGGCTTCGTCTGGGCTACATCGTGGCCCCGGCCCCGCTGGCGCGGGAATTCCGCGCGCTGCGCCGGCTCATGCTGCGCCATCCTTCCGCCTTCGTGCAGCGGGCCTTCGCGCTGTTTCTTTCCCTGGGACACCACGACGCCCAGTTGCGGCGCATCGCCATGGCCCAGCAGCAGCGCAGCCGCGCCGTGCTGGAGGCGCTGGCGCGGCACGCGCCGCAGTGCGAGGTGACTCCGGTGATCGGCGGCGGATCCTGCTGGCTGCGCCTGCCCGACGGCGTCGACACCGGCGAGCTGGCGCGTCGCGCGGCCGCCGCCGGGGTGCTGATCGAGACCGGCGACGTGTTCTTTTTCCAGCAGCCGGCGCCCGGCCCCTTCATGCGCCTGGGCTGGCAATCGATCCCCGACAAGGCCATCGAACCCGGCATCGCGCTGCTGGGCAAGACTCTACAAGGCCTGTAAGCCCCCCGAGGCCACCAAAGGCGGCCACGGTGCCCCCTGAAAACCCCTCCAGGGGCCGCCGTCGGCGGCTACGGTGCCCACCTGGAATCCCTGGCTACTGCGCGACACGGCTCCAATGTCACGAGCACTCGCGCCGCAGGGCCGCCCCCCGCGACGGAGGGGGCCACCCTCAATGCGCCAGGATCCCCATGGCCTGCTTTTTCAGCTCCAGGAACCGCGGCTCGAAGGTGGTCTCCGGCGTGCGCGGGCGTTCGAGCTCGATGGGCACGTCCAGCGCCACCCTGCCGGGCCGCGCCGACAACACCACCAGGCGCGTGCCCAGGAAGATCGCCTCGTCGATGTCGTGGGTGATGAACACGATGGTGCACTGCAGCTTCTCCCACAGCGAGGTGAGGAAGGACTGCATGGACGCGCGGGTCTGCGCGTCCAGCGCGCCGAAGGGTTCGTCCATCAGCAGCACCTTGGGCTTCATCACCAGCGCGCGGGCGATGGCCACGCGCTGCTGCATGCCGCCCGAAAGCTCGTAGGGCTTGTGGCGCGCGAAGCCCTCCAGACCGATGATGCGCAGGATCTCGGAGCTTTCGCGCCGGCGCTGCTCGCGCGGCATGCCCTGCAGTTCCAGCCCGAACTCGATGTTGTCCCGCACGTTCAGCCAGGGATAGAGGCCTGCCTGCTGGAACACCACGACGCGATCGGCCCCCGGCCGGCTCTTCACCTCCCCGTCGATGTAGACGGCCCCGCGCGACGGCGTGGTGAGCCCGGCGAGCAGGTGCAGCAGCGTGGTCTTGCCGCAGCCGGAGGACCCGAGCACGGTGACGAACTCGCCGCCCTGGAACTGCAGGTTGATGTTCTCCAGCGCGGTGGTGGAGCCGAAGGTCTTGTACAGGGAATCGATGACGATGTTCACGTGGCTGTCCTCGGCGGGGCGACTCGCGCCGCCCCGCGGTTGAAGCGCGCTGTCAATGCGCCAGGTGCTCGGAGTACTGCGGGGCCACGTTGTCCGCGAAACTCGCCGGCACCTGCTGGATGCGCCCGATCTGTTGCAGCACCTTGGCGGTATTCACCAGGGTCATGTAGGTGGCCGAGGTCGTCACGCCGGCACCCTGCCCCATGCCCTTGGGCGAGACCTGGTCGGCGCCCGAGAACAGCTCGTAGCCGGCAAGCTCCTTGCGCGCCACCGGCACCGTGACCCCGGTCTCGCGCGCCATGTCGGCCAGCGCCTTGTCGGGATCCTTGCGGGTGATCTGGTAGCCCTCGTCCATGGCCGCGACGAAACCGCGCACCAGCGCCGGATTCGCGGCCGCCCACTTGGAGTCGGCGATGCACACGTTGTAGCTGGAGGCCGTGCGCGGCAGGTCTCCGTCGGTCTTGAGCACCTTGCCGCCGGCGGCCTGCAGCGCGCTGAACACCGGGTCCCAGACGATGGCCGCGTCGATCGCGCCTGTCACCCACGAGGTGCGCATCTGCGGCGGCGCCATGTTGATCTGGGTCACCGAGTCATAGGCCACATGCGCCTCGGCGAGGAAGGTGGCCAGCTCGAAGGAGGACTGGGAACCCGCGACGATGGCGATCTTCTTGCCCTTCAGCCCGGCCACGCTGGAGATGCCGCTGGCGGGCTTGACCACGATGCCGGCGGCCGTGGTGTAGCGCTCCTGGTTGTACACGATGGTCATCGGCAGTCCCTGCGCGATGGCCGTGACCAGCGGAGGAACGCCCAGGCCGCACATGAAGGTCAGGCTGTTGGAGGCCAGCGCGCTCATCGCCGCCGGCCCGGAGCTGAACAGCTTGTACTGCACGTCGGCGCCCATGGTCTTCTCGAACAGGTGCCGGGCCATCGACACCATGTACGGATCGGCGCCGTTGTTCTCGTAGCCGATGATCACCTCGGGCTTGTCGGCGGCCATGGCTGCCACCGGGACCAGGCCTGCCGCCAGGGTGCAGGCGGCGAGCGCGCCGCGCATCCAGGATCGCTTGTTCATGTGCTCTCTCCTGCGTTGGGGAATGGAATGGAAGCCCTGCGGGCCTTGGAGGAATGGATCAGTTGTGCCCGCGCCAGGGCACGACCAGGGTCTCGATCTTGCGGATCACCAGTTCCATCGCGTAGCCGATGAGCCCGATGATCACGATGCCGACGATGACGATGCTGACCTGCAGCGCCTGTCCGGCGAACTGCACCAGCCAGCCCAGCCCGCTGCTGGCGGCGATCAGCTCGGCCGCCACCAGGCAGGTCCACGCCACGCCGATGCCCACGCGCATGGCGGTGAAGATCTCCGGCAGCGCCGAGGGCAGGATCACCTTGCGGAAGATCTGCGCCTGGCTGGCGCCCAGCGTGCGCGCGACCGACACGCGCAGCGGCGGAGTGCTCTTCACCCCGGAGATGGTGCCGATGATGATCACCGGGATGGTGCCCACGAGGATCAGGATGGCCTTCGGCAACTCGCCGATGCCGAACCACACGACCAGCAGCGGGATGTAGGCCAGCGGCGGCACCGGACGCACGAACTGCAGCAGCGGATCGATGATGTCGAACACGACCTTGTTGCGCGACATCAGCAGGCCCACCGGCACCCCGATGACGATGGCGCCGACGAATCCGATCAGGATGCGAAAGCAGCTGATGCCGATGTCGGCGCTCAGCGACTGCCCGCCGTAGCCCTGGCGCAGGATGCCCACGAAGGCCTTCCACACCGCCACCGGCGAGGGCAAGGCGAAGGGCGGGAACACCCCCGCGACCGCCACCAATTGCCAGATCACCAGCGCGCCCAGCAGCACCAGCACGGTGATCCACTGCGGCGCGAGCTTCAGGCGAACCCTGCGCCCGGGACGGGCGGAGGGGGGCGGCGCGGAGACGTTCATGTTCTGACCTTGCGGTTCGGGAATCGCGCTCATCGAAGGTGTCTCCGTCAGCGAGCGGGGATGCGTTCCTTGCGGAATGCGTTCTTCACCGCGATGCGACCGCCGGCGAAGGTGAAGACGTCGACCATGCGGGCCTCGATGCGCACTCCGTCGGCGCGGGTTCCGCGAAAGGTCGATTCGGTGACCCCTCGCTCGCCGCAGACGAAATGCACCGGGTCCAGCCAGGCCGCGTCGGGAAAGGTCTTCCAGGCCAGTTCGAACCCGGCGCGCACCTCGTCGCGGCCGCGGAAACTGCGACCCAGCACGTCGGGGCCGCCCACCGCATGGAATATGCAGTCGTCTGCCATGAAACTCATCAGTCGCTCCACGTCATGGGCATTCCACGCATCCGAAAATGCCTGGAGAGTATCTACGGTGGGATTCATATTCAACAGCCCCGCGATTTTTGCGATGTGTTCGGTTTTTTCAATATAGTGATGCGCGGCCTCGGCTGTGTAGATCCAGTTCGTGGCTTTTGATTGGTCCAGATCGGCGGCCCGGATCTTGCTGGCCGAATCCTTTGGTCCTCACTCTGGAAACTGGGGTTTTCACCGATCTGGTAAACCCGTGCCATTCCCCGATCAGTGGATTCCGCACCTGGATTGTGCAGCGCGGAAATCGAGTGTTCGATTATGGTGCGCAGGATGCACCGAATCTGGACCATCATTTTGTTCCGATCTGGCTCCATGCCTGCGCAAAATCGACCCCTATCATGGCTCGTAAACCCAGGTTCCCACGGGTTTCCTTGAATCCTCGGGCACGACTCCCATGAATGTTTCCGCCGATCACGCACCGCGTTCCCCGCAGTCCCCCTACGACCCACGCTACGACCCGCTGGTGAACTCCACGCCGGGCCAGGGCACGGCCTACGCGCCCACCTACTGGGTGGGAACGGCCGGCACGCCGCCGGACGACGACGGCCCGGTGCGGGCCGACATGGAGGTCGACGTCGCGGTCGTCGGCTCGGGCTTCACCGGACTTTGCACCGCGCTGTTCCTGGCGCGCGAACACGGCATCCGCGCCACCGTGCTGGAGGCCAACCAGACCGCCTGGGGCTGCACCAGCCGCAACGGCGGACAGGGCCAGAACGCCAGCGGCCGCCTGTATCGCTCGCAGTGGATCGCACGCTGGGGCCGCGAGACCGCCTTGCGCCTGGACCGCGAGATCCGCGAGGGCTTCGACACCTTCAAGTCCCTGGTGACCGAGTTCCCCGAGTGCCAGCCCCAGCCCGGCGGGCATCTGTACATCGCGCATCGGGACAAGAAGATGGACTTCCTGCGCAACGAGGCTCGGGTCATGCGGGAGGTGTTCGGCTACGACACCCGCATGCTCAGCCGCGGGGAAGTGCACGAACGCTACGTACGCGACGCCGAATGCAGCGGAGCGCTGCACGAGCCGGACGGCATCGGCGTGCACCCGCTGAAACTGGCCTTCGCCTACCAGCGCGCCGCGCGCGCGCTCGGCGTGGCCATCCACACCGCCAGCCCGGTGACGCGCTTCGAAGGCTCGGGGGGACGCTACCTGCTGCATACCCCGGGCGGCGTGGTGCGCGCGCGCGCGGTGGCCTTCGCCACCGGCGGCTACACCAGCAACGCGCTGCACCCGCGCCTGCGCAACAAGATCCTGCCCATCCTGTCCAACTCCCTGGTCACGCGGGTGCTGCGTGACGAGGAGATCGAAGCCACCGGCTTTCGCACCCACGAGGTGATCACCGACACGCGCACGCTGCGCTTCTATTACCGCCTGCTGCCCGACCGCCGGGTGCAGATCGGCAGCCGCAGCTCGATCACCGGAGCGGACGCGCCCAACCCCAGGCACCTGGGGCTCCTGATCGACGGCCTGCACCGCAAATTCCCCGCGCTGCGAGGCATCGACATCGACTATTCGTGGTGGGGATGGGTGGACGTGAGCCACGACATGATGCCCCGTATCACCCAACCCGATCCGGCCGAACAGGTGTTCTACGCCCTGGGCTATGGCGGCAACGGCGTGTCCTTCTCGGCCCACGCCGGACGCCGCATGGCCCAGCGCGTCGCGGGCAAGGCCCCGCCGGTGCTGGACCTTCCGATCTACGCCGGCGAACTCGAGTACCCCAACGCCTTCGACCTCGTGCGCTCGCCCCTGCTGGCCCCGATGCGCCGCCTGGGCCAGCGCTTCCTGTATCGCTGGTACTACCTGCGCGACGAGCGGCTCTGAGCCCCCCGGGGCCGCGCGTCGCGACCCCGGCGCCCCCGCTCAGGCGCGCCGCGCATCCTCGCGCGACACCCCCCGCATGAAGGCCACCGACACCAGGCTGACCAGGGCCACCAGGACCATGTAGCCCGCCACCAGCCACGGCTTGCCGTGGCCCAGGCCGATCAGCGCGGTAGCGATCAGCGGCGTGAGCCCGCTGGCGAAAATGCCGGAGAACTGGTAGGCGAAGGACACGCCCGTATAGCGCACGTGGGCGTCGAACTGGCTCGCGAACAGCGAGGACTCCGGGCCGTAGACCATCGGGTAGCCCAGGGTGAAGGGCACGATCAGGCCCAGCAGCACGACGCCGTAGTTGTGGGCGCCCCACTTGTGCATGATCCAGAAGGAAAACACCGAGGCCGCGGCGATGAACACCGCGCCGAGGGAAAACACCCGGCGCAGCCCGAAGCGGTCCGCCGCCCAGCCCGACAGCACGATGAAGGGCAGCATCAGCGCCGAGGAGATGATCACGGCGCTGAGCGCGTCTCCCCGGCTCAGGCCCAGCGAATGGGTGATGTAGTAGATGCTGAACACGCCGAAGGTGTTGAAACAGGCCCCCTCCACGTAGCGCGCACCCAGGGTCAGCACGACCTCGCGCTTGAAGTCGCGGAACATCACCGCCACCGGCACCGGCACGATGCGCTTCTCGCGCTGCGCACGCTCGAAATCCGGCGTTTCCAGGATGCGCAGGCGCACGTACAGGCCGATGGCCACGAGCAGGCCGCTCATGAAAAAGGCCACGCGCCAGCCCCAGGAGATGAAGGCAGAATCGGGCAGCAGGTTCAGCAGGGCCACCACCGCGGCACTGCTCATCAGGCCCAGCGGCACGCCCAGCTGCGGCCAGCTTCCGTACAGCGCCCGCTTGCCCGGGCTGGCGTGCTCGATGGTCATGAGCACCGCGCCGCCCCACTCCCCGCCGATGCCGATGCCTTGCAGCACGCGCAGCACCAGCAGCAGCAGCGGCGCCGCCACGCCCACCGCCGCGGTGGTCGGCAGCGCGCCGATCAGGAAGGTCGACCCCCCCATGATCAGCATGGTCAACACCAGGATGGTCTTGCGCCCGATGCGGTCTCCGAAATGCCCGAAGATGATGCCGCCGATGGGCCGTGACAGAAAGCCCACCGCGAAGGTCGTATAGGCGGCGATGGTGCCGATCACCGGCGAGAGATCGGGGAAGAACAGGCGGTTGAGCACCAGCGGGGTGAGCACGCCGTACAGGAAGAAGTCGTACCACTCGATGGTCGTTCCCAGCGTGCTGGCGAACACGATCAAGGCCTTGCTGGCGCCCGGCGCGGCGACGCCCGGGACCGCCCTGGAATCGGGCGTCGCCCGTGATGGTGATGCGCTCATGGTGTCTCCTCGACGAAAGGACGTTTCGGCTGCATCGCGGCACTCCGGCAGGGCGGCCGCGGCTCGGAACGGAACCCGCGGACTCGGGGCCCGCGCGAAGGTTTTTTTAAAAATGGGACGTTTTGTTCCGTCTACGCCACTATAGATGCCGTCGCTTCGGATCACAACGTTCCGCGTATCGGGATTTGCCCTAGCCGCGCACCGACCGTGCATGCCTGCGCCCGCGGCGGCGCGCTCGCGCGCGCCCAACACGCATACACTGCGTGCCCATGTCCGCGCCCCCTGTCCCCGCCGGTTCGCCACTGCCGCCGGCACCTCCCATGCCCACCCCTTCGGCCTGGCCCTTCGAGTTGCTGATCGGATGGCGCTACACGCGGGCGGGCAGGCGCACGCGGCACAACGGGTTCATCTCCTTCATTTCCTTCATCTCGGTGGCGGGCATCGCGCTGGGCGTGGCCGCGCTGATCGTGGTGATCTCGGTCATGAACGGCTTCCAGGAACAGGTGCGCGACCGCATGCTCGGCGTGGTCCCCCACGTGCAGGTGCTGGCCGCCGACGGCGGCTCCCTGGGGCCGGACTGGCAGGCGCTGGTCGCGCGCCTGCGGCGCGATCCGCAGGTCACCGGCATCGCCCCGGTGGTGCAGGGACAGGCCTTGCTCGCGCAGGGCAATTCCCTGTTCGGCGTGCTGGCCTGGGGCATCGATCCCAAGCTGGAGCCGCAGGTCTCGAGCATCGCCTCGCACATGGTGGCCGGCTCGCTGGACGCGCTGCGCCCCGGCGAATTCGGCGTGGTGCTGGGCGAGGACCTGGCGCAGCGCCTGGGCGTGGGCGTGGGCGATCTGGTGACCATGGTGGTGCCCAGCGGCTCGCTGACCCCCGCGGGCATGATCCCGCGCCTGCGCAGCCTGCGCGTGGTCGGCGTGTTCCGCATCGGCCACTACGAATACGACTCCAGCCTGGCGCTGCTGGACCTGCGCGACGCCTCGCGCCTGTTCCTCACCCAGGGGCCCACCGGGCTGCGCCTGCAGACCCGTTCCGTCGACGACGCGCCCGCGGTGGCGCAGCAGATTCAGACGATGCTGCCCCCCAACCTGGTCGCGCAGCCCTGGACCACGCAGAACCGCACCTGGTTCGAGGCGGTGGTGATCGAAAAGCGCATGATGTTCATCATCCTGGCGATGATCGTCGCGGTGGCCGCGTTCAACCTGGTGTCCACCCTGGTGATGACGGTCACCGACAAGCAGTCGGACATCGCCATCCTGCGCACCCAGGGCGCCAGCCCGCGTTCGATCATGGGCATCTTCGTGATCCAGGGCGCCGTCACCGGCGTGTTCGGCGTGCTGTCCGGCGTGGCGCTGGGCCTGCTCATCGCCTTCAACGTGGACCCCATCGTGTCCTTCCTGGAGTGGCTGTTCCACACCCAGTTCCTACCCAGCAGCGTGTACCTGATCCACACCATGCCCAGCGACCCGCGCCTGGGCGACGTGCTGAGCATCACCCTGATCGCGCTGGGCCTGAGCCTGCTGGCCACGCTGTACCCGAGCTGGCGCGCCTCCCGCGTGCAACCCGCGGCCGCGCTGCGCTACGAATGAAGAACCGGCGCCGCGAGCGCCCCTGACCCGAGTCGAAGGATCGAAGAACATGAGCGAGCATGGGGTCCACGTCCACGCCCCCCACGAGGAAATGCTGCACCACGCCACGCAGGCGCACCCCTCGCGCCTGAACCAGTGGGTGGCCGTGTTCACCGCGGTGCTGGCCGCGCTGGGAGCGCTGGTCAGCTACCAGGGCTCGGTGCTCATGGAGGAAGTGCTGCTGAACAAGAACGAGGCGGTACTCGAGAAAGCCCATGCGACCGACCAGTGGAACTACTACCAGGCGGTCAGCACCAAGCAGCACCTGATGGAACTGTCGCGCGACCTCGCGCCCCCCGAGCGCCGCGCGGCGATCGACGCGAAGATCGCCAAATACGTGGCGCAGAAGGACGAGATCGCGAAAAAGGCGCGTGAACTCGACGCCGCCTCGGCCCACGCCAACGAACACTCCCTCCATCTCAGCCGCCCGCACGCGGCGATCCTGCGCGCCATCATCGCGCTGCAGATCGCCATCTCCCTTGCCTCGATCACCGCGCTGACCGGCAAGCGCTGGCTGTTCGCGCTCGCCGGACTCAGCGCACTGGCCGGCGTCGGGCTGTGGATCGCGGCGCTGGGCTGGAAGGTCCTGGCATGAGCGGACCCTGGTGGTACAGCTGGGGCGGGCTCAACCAGCGCCTGTTCCTGGAGATCAACCATGCCGGTTCGGGCTGGCTGTGGAACCACCTGGCCGCCTGGGGCACGCTGGCGGGCGACCATCTGTACTACCCGCTGTGGGCCGCGCTCGCACTGGCGCTGGCGCACAAGCGCCCCAACCTGCTGGACCAGCGCGCGGTGCTGTCCTTCCTCGTCGCCTACCTGTTCGACTGGGTCCTGGTGGCCTCGATCAAACCGTGGCTGGACTTCCCGCGCCCGCCTCGCGCGCTCGGCCTGGCGGCGGTGCACGTGATCGGACGCCCCGAGTTCTTCCACAGTTTCCCGTCGGGCCACTGCGCCTTCGCCTTCACCGCCATGGCCAGCCTGCTGCCGGGCGCGCACTGGGCGCTGCGCGGGCTGCTGGTGGTCTACGCGGTCTGGGTGGCATGGTCGCGCATGGCCGTGGGGGCGCATTTCCCGGCCGACGTGCTGGGCGGCGCGCTGATCGGACTGTTCTCGGCCTGGCTGGCCACCCAACTGCTGAGCTGGACCGGCTACGGCCGGCGCTGAACCGTCCGCAGGGCCGGCCCGCGCGACCCACGCGGCGAGTCCCGCAGGACGACCGTCCGCCTCCGTTCAATCCAGCGGCCAGGCCCGGCGCAGCAAGGCCCCGGCCTCGCCGATGGGCACGCCGACCCCGAACACGCGCCCACCCCGCCCGTGCAGACGGGTTTCGACGAAGGCTTCGGCCACCGCCCGGGGCGCATGCGCCCCCAGCAGCGCGGCCTGCACCAGCAGCACCAGCTGCTGCGCGACCTGGCGCGCCAGCGATGCATCGTGCTGCGCCTGCGCGCACAGAGCGTCGAACTCGCTCAGCGCCTGCGCCGGCAACGCGCCGGCATGGGCCAGCCACTCGCGCAGCGCCGCCGCGGCCTCCGGCTCGACGCGCATGGCGCGCAGCACGTCCAGCGCCACCACGTTGCCGCTGCCCTCCCAGATCGAGTTCACCGGCGCCTCGCGCAGCAGGCGCGGCAGCACCGATTCCTCCACATAGCCGTTGCCTCCCAGCACTTCCATGCACTCGGCCAAGGCCTGCACCGTGCGCTTGCACACCCAGAACTTGGCCGCCGGGGTCAGGATGCGCTGCAGGGCGGCGGCCAGCGGGTCGGCGTCGGCACACTCGAAGGAGGCCGCCAGGCGCAGCGCCAGCACGGTGGCAGCCTCGCTCTCCAGCACCAGGTCGGCGAGCACGGCCTGCATCGCGGCATGGTCCTGCAAGGCCCGGCCGAAGGCACGCCGCCGTCGGGCATGATGCAGCGCGGCCACCAGGCCGGCGCGCAGCAGCGCGGTCGACCCCAGCACGTTGTCCATGCGTGTGTAGTGGGCCATGCGCAGCAGCGTGGCGATGCCTCGTCCAGGCTCGCCCACCATCAGGCCCCAGGCGTCCTCGAACTCCACCTCCGCGCTGGCGTTGGAACGGTTGCCCAGCTTGTCCTTCAGGCGCCGCAGGCGCAAGGCGTTGCGCCTGCCGTCGGGCGTCCAGCGCGGCACGAAAAAGCAACTCGGCGCCGCATCGGCCTCTCGCGCAAGCACCAGGTGCGCGTCGGACTGGGGCACCGAGAAAAACCACTTGTGACCGCGCAAGGCGTAGGCTCGCCCCCGCCCGGGCCGCTCCAGCGCGTTCGCCCGGGTGCTCAGCGCCCGCAGGTCCGAGCCCCCCTGTTTCTCGGTCAGCCCCATGCCGACCAGCATGCCGCGCTTGCTCTCCAGCGGCGCATCGGCCGGGTCGTACTCGGCGCTCAGCACATGTTCGCGCAAGCTGTCCCACAGCTGCGGCTCGGCGCGCAGCAGCGGCACCGAGGCGAAGGTCATGGTCGTCGGGCACAGGGTGCCGGCCTCCACCTGCCCCTGCAGCACGAAGGCCGCGGCGCGCGCGACGAAGGCGCCGGGGCGCGCCTGCAGCCACGGCGAGCAATGCAGTCCGCGGCGCCAGATGCCCTGCATCAGCTCGTGCCAGGCCGGGTGGAACCGCAGGCGGTCGACCCGCCGGCCCTGGGGGTCGTAGGCCTGCAACTGGGGCGCGCAGGCGTTGGCCAGGCGCGCCAGCTCCGCCTGCCGGGCCTGCCCGAGCTCGGCACCGATGCCGTGCAGCGCGTCGTCGGCCCAGGCCGCGCCCTCGCGCAACACGGCCTCGCGCAAGGCCGCATCGGCGTCGAACAGGTTGTACTCGGGCGGCTCCTCGACGACGTTGTCGACCTCGTGGGTGGTCCAGTCCTGCATCGCGGTGCGGCGGACGCCGCCTTCGCGGCCCCGCGGATCCGACGGCAATGGCCGTCGTTGCCCTCGCGTTATAGGCCCGTGCGCGCGGCCGGGCAAGCACGCGGCCAAGTACCATAGGCACCCTGGGCCGGATCGCGCGCCTGCCCGCCCGCGCCTGCCCCACCTTCGCAGCCATCCTTCGAGTCAGCGTTTCGCATCGTGATTTCGCCGTACCGTCCCGAGTCGAATCTCCCCCCGCGGACAGCGGGCTGCACGCAGCCCGGCCGCTCGCCCGCCGCCGGCGCCCCGGCCCGCCGCCCATGACGGCGCGCAAACCCACCCTGTTCGACCTGCGCGCCGGCGCCATCGAGGCGCTGCAGCTGAGTCCGCGCAGCGCCGACCTGGACGCGCTGCGCGAGGCGCTGGACCAGCACCTGGGCGCGTCCCCCGAGTTCTTTCGGGACGAGGCGCTGGTCATCGACCTGCGCCGCCTGCCCGAGGGGCAGAGACTGGACGTGGACGCGCTGGCCGACTGGCTGACCGAACGCGGACTTCGCCCGCTGGGCCTGCTGGCCGAAGCCGGCGCGGCGCCATCCACGCGCCTGCCGCTGCTGCACGGCCAGGAGCGCCGCGCGGCCGAGGCCGCCCCGCAGCCCGGCGCCGCCGCGCCGGCTGCCGACGCCGAACAGCACGGCTCCGCGCCGCCCGCCGCCTCGGGCGCCTCGACGGTGCTGGTGGATCGCCCGCTGCGCTCCGGCCAGCGCGTGTACTCGGCCGGCGACGTGATCGTGCTCGACGCCGTCAGCCACGGCGCGGAGATCATCGCCGGAGGCAATATCCACGTCTACGCGGCATTGCGCGGACGCGCGCTGGCCGGAGCCCACGGCGACGCCAGCGCGCGCATCTTCTGCAGTTGCCTGGAGCCCGAGCTGGTGGCCATCGCCGGGGTGTATCGAACCGCGGAACAACCGCTGCCACCGCAGGTGGCGGGCAAGAGCGCGCAGGTGCTGCTCGACGGCGAAACGCTTCGCTTCGAGCCGCTCCGCACGCGCTGACCCCCACGCGCGGCTCGCGCACACCTTCCTCTTTTCCCCAGCAGCCCCCTTCCCATTCGTTTTCCGTCACCATGGCAAAAATCATCGTCGTCACCTCGGGCAAAGGCGGAGTCGGCAAGACCACCACCAGCGCGGCCTTCGCTTCCGGCCTGGCCCTGCGCGGGCACAAGACCGCGGTCATCGATTTCGACGTCGGCCTGCGCAATCTGGACCTGATCATGGGTTGCGAGCGCCGCGTGGTGTACGACTTCATCAACGTCATCCAGGGCGAGGCGAAGCTGAACCAGGCACTGATCAAGGACAAGGTCTGCGACCAGTTGTTCGTGCTGCCCGCGTCGCAGACCCGCGACAAGGACGCGCTGACCAAGGAAGGCGTGCAGAAGGTGCTGGAGGAACTCGACGCGATGGGCTTCACCTACATCGTCTGCGACAGCCCGGCGGGCATCGAGAGCGGCGCGCTGCTGGCCATGCACTTCGCCGACGAGGCGCTGATCGTCACCAATCCCGAGGTGTCCTCGGTGCGCGACTCCGACCGCATCCTCGGCATCCTCGGGTCCAAGACGCGGCGCGCCGTCGAGGGGGCCGAGCCGGTGCGCGAGCACCTGCTGATCACCCGCTACAACCCAAGACGCGTGGCCGACGGGGAGATGCTGTCCATCGAGGACATCCAGGAGATCCTGCGCCTGAAGCTCATCGGCGTGGTACCAGAAAGCGAGGTCGTGCTGCAGGCCTCGAACCAGGGTACGCCGGCCATCCACCTGGAGGGCTCGGACGTCGCGGCCGCCTACCAGGATGTGATCGCACGCTTCCTCGGCGAGGAGCGCCCGCTGCGCTTCACCGAGTACCAGAAGCCCGGCCTGTTCAAGCGCCTGTTCGGCCGGTGAGCGGGAGAATGCCCATGTCCATCCTGTCTTTCCTGCTGGGCGAGAAGAAGAAGACCGCGAGCATCGCCAAGGAACGCCTGCAGATCATCCTCGCGCACGAACGCGCCTCCGGCGCCCCGGCGGATTACCTTCCGGCGCTGCAGCGCGACCTCATGGAAGTGATCTCGCGCTACGTGCGCATCGACCCGAACGACATTCAGGTCAAGCTCGAACGCCACGAATCGCTCGAGGTGCTGGAAGTCAAGATCGAGATCCAGCAATCCTGAGCCGCGGGTATCAGCCCGGAGGGGTGCCGAGACCCCAGGCCTCGTCGAGCATGCGCTCCACCTGTGGCTGCCAGGGCGGCAGCCACACCCCCAGCCAGTCCCGCAGGGCTCCGCAGTCCAGGCGGGAATTGGCCGGGCGAGGCGCCGCCACCGGATACTCCGCGCTGGCCACCGGCTGCACCTTCCCGGCCTCGCAGCGCAGGCTCATGCCGCGCTGCGCGACGTGGCGCAGCACGTGGCATGCATAGCCATGCCAGCTGGTGCAGCCGCTGCTGCTCAGGTGGTACAGGCCGGTATTGGCCCGCGCCAGATCCGGCTCGCGCAACAGGCGGTGCAGCGCCAGCGCGCTGAGGTCGGCGATGAGTTCGGCGGAGGTCGGCGCGCCCACCTGGTCGGCCACCACGCGCAGGCTGTCGCGCTCGCGCGCCAGGCGCACCATGGTCTTCGCGAAATTCGAGCCACGCGCCGCGAACACCCACGAAGTGCGCAGGATGAGATGCGCGCAGCCGCTCGCGCGGATGGCCTGCTCGCCCGCCAGCTTGGTGCTCCCGTACACGCCCAGCGGCCCGGTCGGATCGCTCTCGCGCCACGGCCGGGTGCCGCTGCCGTCGAACACGTAGTCGGTGGAATAGTGCAACAGCCAGGCGCCGTTGGCCGCCGCGTAGTCGGCCAGCAGCGCAGGCCCCTCGGCATTCACGCGCCGAGCTGCTTCCGGCTCGCTTTGCGCGCGGTCCACCGCGGTGTAGGCGGCCGCATTCACCACCACGGCAGGACGCAGGCGCGACAACAGCGCGCGCATGGCCTCGGGGTCGCCGAGATCGGCCTGCGCGCGCCCCACGGGCAGCAGTTCCCCCAAGGGCAGCAAGGCGCGACGCAATTCCCAGCCGAGCTGCCCGTCGGCCCCCAGCAGCAAGATGCGCGGGCCCCGGTTCGCGGACTCCGGCATCGTCACCGCAGGCTGGCCTCGCGGTAGCTTCCGCTGAGCACGTGGGCGGTCCAGTCCTGGTGCTCCAGGTACCAGCGCACGGTGCGCCGCAGACCGTCGGCGAAGTCCACCTGCGGCGCCCAGCCCAGTTCGCGCTGGATGCGCGCTCCGTCGATGGCATAGCGCCGATCGTGTCCCGGACGATCGGCGACGAAGGCGATCTGCGCCGCGTAGCCCTGCCCGTCGGCGCGCGGGCGCAGTTCGTCCAGCAGGCCGCACAGGCGGCGCACCAGATCGATGTTGCGCACCTCGTTGCGCCCGCCCACGTTGTAGCTGCTGCCGGGTTCGCCGCGCGCCAGCACCTGCTCGATGGCCCGGCAGTGATCCTCCACGTACAGCCAGTCGCGCACGTTGGCGCCGTCGCCGTACACGGGCAGGGGCTGGCCCGCCAGCGCGTGGTGGATCATCAGCGGAATGAGCTTTTCCGGGAACTGGTACGGCCCGTAGTTGTTCGAGCAGTTGGTGGTCAGCACCGGCAGGCCGTAGGTGTGATGCCAGGCACGCACCAGATGGTCGCTGGCCGCCTTGCTGGCCGCATAGGGGCTGTTGGGCGCGTAGGCCGTGGTTTCGCGAAACGGCGCGTCCTGCGGCCCCAGCGAACCGTAGACCTCGTCGGTGGACACGTGCAGGAAGCGAAAGGCCGCCGCCTGCGCCGGCTGCAGGCCCGAGTGATACGCGCGAGTCGCCTCCAGCAATTCGAAGGTGCCCTGGACGTTGGTGCGAATGAAGGCGCCGGGGCCGTCGATGGACCGGTCCACGTGGCTTTCCGCGGCGAAATGCACCAGGGCGCGAGGCTGGTGCCTGCGCAGCAATTCCTGCACCGCCGCGCGCTCGCAGATGTCCACGCGCTCGAAACCGAGGCGCGGGTCGGCGCGCAGATCCGCCAGGCTTTCCAGGTTGCCGGCGTAGGTCAGCGCATCCAGCACCAGCAGCGGCTCGTCGTTGCGGCTCAGCCAGGAGTGCACGAAATTGGCGCCGATGAACCCGGCGCCTCCGGTGACGAAGATCATGGATGGGCGGTCTGGTGGAAACGGCGGCGGCTTGCCCCGGCACGCATTCTAGAAGCCGCCGCGGCCCCGGCCGCCGGAAAATGCCCGTGGACCCGGTAGAATCCCCAGGTTTGGCGCGGGCCATACCCCGGCGGGCCCTCCCGTCGACGGGACCACCCGCCCTCCCGAACCGCCCGGCGCGCCGGGCCGACGCCCGACATGCCCGCAAGTTCCTCCATCGACACCTCGGGGCTGCGCCTGGAGTTCACGCGCCACGGCGCGCAGGCGCTGGCCACGGCCCGCACCACGCTGGCCACCTTGCCGCAGCAGCCCGCCGACCTGATTTCCAGCAGCGTGCTCAACGGCAGCGAAGGGCGCCCGGCCTGGCACATGCTGTCGCGCCTGGGCGCGCAGGGGCGCGATGCCCCGGCCACGGCCGCCGCCGAATTCCTGCAGGCCGAGCACGCCCGCATGGTCGAGTGGACCGAACAGCTGATCGCCTCGTCCGAGCAGCCGCTGGACATCATCCACCTCGGCGCCGGGGGTTCCGAGACCCCGATGCTGGCGCTGCACACCGCGCTGTCCGTGCTGCAGGCTCCGCGCTGCCGCGTGCATTGGGTCGCCAACCTCGACGGCGCGACCCTGGACGCCGCGCTCGGCGCCAGCGACCCCGCGCGCACCTGGGTGCTGATCAACAGCAAGTCCTTTCGCACCCAGGAGGTCATGCGCAACGCCGAATCGGTGGTGCAGTGGCTGCAGGGCCACCTGGGAGCCCCCGAGGCCCGCAAGCGCCTGGTGGCGCTGACCGCCAACGCCGAGGCCGCCCACCAGCGCTTCGGCATGCCCATGGCCCAGGTGTTCCGCTCGCTGCCCGAGATCGGCGGACGCTTCTCGCTGTGGAGCGCGCACGGCATGGCGCTGCTGCTGGCCTTCGGGAGCGACGCGGTGGCCGAGCTGCATGCCGGCGCGCTGGACATGGACCGGCATTTCCTCGACACCCCGCTGGGCGCCAGCGCCCCCGGCCTGCTGGCCGGACTGTCGCACGCCTACCGGGTGCGCTTCGGCTTGCCGCTGCTGTCCATCGGCCTGTACGGCGACGCCTTCGCCCACATGCCGCTGTACCTGCAGCAGTTGCTGATGGAATCGCTGGGCAAGTCCACCTCGGCCGACGGCCTGCAACCGGTGGCCGTCAGCGGCCCGGCGGTGATCAGCGGCGTGGGCACGCCGGTGCAGCACACCTATTTCCAGCTGCTGCACCAGGCCGCGGTGCCGGTGTTCCACGAGATCGTCGCCGTGGCCAGGCCCTGGCACGCGCGTCACGCCGAGCACCTGGCACTGTTGTCCAACGCGCTCGGCCAGGCCGACGCGCTGTGGAACGGCAAGGATGCCTCCAGCTGGCAGCGCGAGCTCATGCAGCAAGGCATGCCCGCCGCCGAGGCGCTGCGCGCCGCGCATCACCGCGCCTGCCCCGGCGGGCGCCCGTCCACCTTCATCTGGCTTCGTGAACTCGGGCCGCGCCAACTCGGCGCCCTGCTCGCACTGTACGAGCACCGCACCGTGGTCGAGGGATGGCTGTACGGCATCAACCCCTTCGACCAGTGGGGCGTGGAACTCGGCAAGACCCTGGCCACGCGCATCGAACAGGCGCTGCTGACCCGCGACACCCAGGGCCTGAGCGACGAGACCGCCGCATCCATCGACTACCTCCGCCAACAACTCGCCTCATGAACAAGCCAACCGCCGAAGCGCCTGATGCAAGCGCGCCCAGCAGCCCCGCGAACGCCTCGGCGCTACTGGGCGAACGACGCGCCAAGCTGGCCGCGCTGCGCGCGCAGGGCAGCGCCTACCCGAACGACTTCAAGCCCGATGCCCGGGCGGCCTCGCTGCACGCCGACTACGATCCGGTTCCCGCCGACGAGTTGCCCGCGCTTGCGCGCCAGGTCTCGGTGGCCGGGCGCCTGATGCTCAAGCGGGTGATGGGCAAGGCCAGTTTCGGCACCCTGCAGGACGCCAGCGGACGCATCCAGATCTACGTCACCAACGACCACACCGGCGAGGCCGGCCACGGCGCCTTCAAGCATTTCGATCTGGGCGACATCGTGGCCTGCCGGGGCAGCCTGTTCAAGACGCGCAGCGGCGAACTGACCGTGCAGGCCACCGAAGTGCGCCTGCTGGCCAAGAACCTGCAGCCGCTGCCGGACAAGTTCCACGGCCTCGAGGACGTGGAGACGCGTTACCGCCAGCGCTACGTGGATCTGCTGGTCACTCCCGAGGCGCGCCAGCGCTTCGTGGACCGCGGTCGCATCGTCTCCGCGTTGCGTCAGGAGATGGAGCAGGCCGGCTTCGTCGAGGTGGAAACCCCGATGCTGCACCCGATTCCCGGCGGTGCCAACGCCAAGCCATTCGTCACCCACCACAACGCGCTGGACCAGGAGATGTTCCTGCGCATCGCGCCCGAGCTGTACCTCAAGCGCCTGGTGGTGGGCGGTTTCGAGCGCGTGTTCGAGATCAACCGCAATTTCCGCAACGAGGGCATCTCGGTACGTCACAACCCCGAGTTCACGATGATGGAGTTCTATTGCGCCTACTGGAACCACCAGGACGTGATGGACTACACCGAGGCCCTGCTGCGTCAGGCCGCCATCCGCGCCCACGGCTCGGCCCGCTTCCAGTACCAGGGGCGCGAGATCGACTTCGACTCGGGCTTCGCGCGCCTGAGCGTGCGCGAATCGGTGGCGCGCCATGCCGGGCTGGACGAGCGCTCGCTCGACGACCCGAAGGCGCTGCGCGAGCTGCTGCAGCGCGCCGGCGAACCCGCGCCCGCGCACTGGGGCGTGCCGGAACTGCAGTTCGGCGTGTTCGAGGCGGTGGTCGAGGAGCGGCTGTGGCAGCCGACCTTCATCGTCGACTATCCGGTGGAGGTGTCGCCGCTGGCGCGCGCCAGCGACACGGATCCGACGGTCGCGGAGCGCTTCGAACTGTTCATCGCGGGGCGCGAGATCGCCAACGGTTTCTCCGAGCTCAACGACCCCGAGGACCAGGCGGCCCGCTTCGCCGCGCAGGTGGCGAACAAGGACGCCGGCGACGAGGAGGCCATGTACTTCGACGCCGACTACATCCGCGCGCTCGAGGTGGGCATGCCCCCGGCGGGCGGCTGCGGCATCGGCATCGACCGCCTGGTCATGCTGCTCACCGACGCCCCCAGCATCCGCGACGTGATCCTGTTCCCGGCGCTGCGGCGCACGGCGGGATGATGCGACGTCGACGCCAGCCGGACGAGCCCTTCCTGTGCCAGGAGCGCGGGGAGGTCTCGTTGCACTTCGGCATGTCGGCGCTGCAAAGCCGCATGCGCGCCGCCGAACCCAAGCGCCTGGTGCTCGACTACACGCGGGCCATGATGTCCTTCGTGCTGCTGCATCCCCGCCCGGAGCACGTGGTGATGATCGGGCTGGGCGGCGGCTCGCTGGCCAAGTACTGCCATGCCCACCTGGCCCACTCGCGCTTCACGGCGGTGGAGATCCACCCCGACGTGATCGCCATGCGCGGCGCATTCGCCGTGCCTGCCGACGACCAGCGCTTCGCCGTGGTGCAGGCCGACGGCGCCGTATGGATCCGCGAGAACCAACAGTCCTGCGACGTGCTGCTGCTTGACGGCTTCGATTCCGACGGCTTGCCGGAAACGCTGTCCAGCCAGGAGTTCTACGACGCCTGCGCGCGCGCGCTGCGCCCCGGCGGCGTGCTGGTGTCCAACCTGTGGGCTCCGGAGTTCCGGCGCGAACAGGCCATCGCGCGCATGCGCGCGGCCTTCGAATCCGGCGTCGCGACGATGAGCGCCGAGCAGGGAGAGAACACCATCGCGCTGGCGCGCCGCGCGGCCGGCTGGCCCGCGCAGGAGCGCCTGTTCGAGCGCGCGCGCGAACTCGCGGCGGAGCACGAACTGGACCTGCAGGCGGCGGCACGCCGCCTCGCCATGGCCCTGCAGGGCGCGCCGGTCGAGCCGGATTCTTGCTGAAACCCCTGGTTTATTGCGGATAAGGCCTGCACGGCGCGACCGCGCCACGCTACAGTGCCGGCACGGGCGCCGCAGGCAGCGCGCCGAACCCGGGCCCGCCGGACCTTCCCGATGAGCACCCTGCTGCATGTCCTGTTCTGGCGCCATGCCGATGCCGAGGAGTCCGCCCCCGGCGGCGACGACCTGCGCCGCGCGCTGACCCGCGAGGGTCGGCGCGATGCCAGCGCGATGGCCGCGTGGATCAAGGCCCACGTGCCCAAGCCCTGGACCGTGTGCTGCAGCCCCGCGCTGCGCAGCCGCCAGACCGCGCTGGCGCTGGCCGACTACCCGGTCGAGCGCGCCGAGCTGGCGCCCGATCGCGAACCAATGGACATCGTGCAACTGATCGAGTCGAGCCGCGAGGACAGACACGCGCTGGTGCTGTGCGGGCACCAGCCTTCGCTGGGTAGCGCCGCGCTGCACTGGCTGTGCGGGGTGGAGGCCCCGTTCACGCTGCGCAAGGGCGGCCTGATCTGGGTCTGCGAGCGCGAACGCGCGGGCCAGCCCAACCGGGTGCTGCGGGCCTGTGTGAGCCCCGATTTGATGGAGTGACGGCCCCCTTCGTCGCCGGGCGCGAGCCCGGCTCCGTCCCCCCGAGGGGGACGCACCCCGCCTTGGGGCGGCCCTGCGGCGGGTGTGCTCTCGGCAGCGCTGCGGAGCGCAGGAACTGGCTGCGTCAGGCGGGGTGGGTGGGTGTTTCCTGGGCGTGCGGGAATGGTGGGAGCGGCAGGCGGGGTCCGCGGGCGGACGGTGTGCCGGGTGGCGAGCAGACCCAGAT
>JAKBNS010000125.1 GCA_021830925.1 Pseudomonadota bacterium
ATCCATTCGCGATCCATTCACGAGCCCCTCCCGATCCGCTCCCGAGCCCCCCGCCGACCGATTCGCCGATGTCCGCCGCCGCCCCCTCCTCCCGCAAGCGTTCGCCGCCGGCAGGCGCCGGCGGCCCGGGCGCGCAGGTCTCGCCGGGCGAACGCCTGGGCCTGCGCAGCGATTGGGATTTCGCGCTGCACCTGCCGCTGCACTACGTGGACGAGACGCGCATCACGCCGATCACCGAATTGCGCGAGGGGCGCATGGCGGTGGTGCAGGCGCGCGTGGCGCAGGCCGAGCTGATGCCGGCGCGGCGCCGCGTGCTGCGCGTGACCGTGGAAGGCGACGGCGCGCGCCTGGAGTTGCGCTTTTTCCACTTCTACCCGAACTGGGCGCGCCAGTACGCGCCCGGCAAGGAATTGCGCATCCGCGGCGAGCCGCGGCGCGGCCTGTTCGGCTTCGAGATGGTGCACCCGGTGTGCAGGGTCGCCTCGCCGGTCGAGGACCTGCCGCGCAGCCTGACGCCGATCTATCCGGCCGGCGCCGGCATCAGCCAGGCGTGGCTGCGCAAGGCGGTGGCGGCGGCGCTGCGCCGCCTGGACACGCGCGAATGGTTGCCGGAGGAATTATTGCGGCGCCTGGACCTGCCGCCGATCGGGCAGGCGCTGCAGCTTTTGCACGCGCCGCCGCCGGAACTGCCCCTGGAGCAGCTCGAGCAGCGCAGCCATCCGGCATGGCGCCGCGTGAAATTCGACGAACTGCTGGCCCAGCAGCTGGCGCAGCAGATGGCGCGCTCGCGCCGCGCCGAGCAGCGCGCCTGGGCCATGCCCGAGCGCGGCGGAGGCCTCGTGCAGCGCCTGCTGCAGGCGCTGCCCTTCGCGCTGACTCCCGACCAGACGGCCTGCGTGGCCGAGATAGCAGCCGACCTGCAGCGCGAGCAGCCGATGCACCGGCTGCTGCAGGGCGACGTGGGCTGCGGCAAGACCGTGGTGGCCGCGCTGGCCGCCGCGCAGGCCATCGACAACGGCTTCCAGTGCGCGCTGATGGCGCCCACCGACATCCTCGCGGCGCAGCATCTGCAGCGCCTGGCCGACTGGTTGCAGCCCCTGGGCGTGGGCGTGGCCTGGCTCAGCGGCGCGCAGCGCAAGCGCGAACGCGAGGCGGAGCTGGCCCGCGCCGCCAGCGGCGAGGCGGCGCTGGTGGTCGGCACCCACGCGGTGATCCAGGACAAGGTGCAGTTCGCGCGCCTGGGCCTGGCGCTGGTGGACGAGCAGCACCGCTTCGGGGTGGCGCAACGCCTGAGCCTGCGCGCCAAGGGCTCCGGGGAGCAGCGCCAGCCGCATCTGCTGATGATGACCGCCACGCCGATTCCCCGCACCCTGGCCATGGCCGTGTTCGGCGACCTGGACATTTCCACCATCGCGCATTCCCCGCCGGGGCGCCAGCCGGTGCGCACCCGCGTGTTCTCCGACCAGCGCCGCGAGGCCGTCAAGCACCGGGTGCGCGACCTGGTGTTGCAGGGACGCCAGGCCTACTGGGTGTGTCCGCTGATCGAGCCCAGCGAGCCGGGCGAAGGCGGCGAGGGCGCGGCGCAGCCGGCGGCCGGCGCGCGCGGTGGGCCCACCGAATTGCGCGCCGCGCTCGAGGCACACGCGGAACTGCAGGAACTGCTGGGCGAGCAGGCCGCATGCGTGGGCCTGTTGCACGGGCGCATGCCGGCGGCGCAGAAAGCGCAGGTGATGGCGGATTTCGCGGCCGGACGCCTGCGCCTGCTGGTGGCGACCACGGTCATCGAGGTGGGCGTGGACGTGCCCACGGCCAGCCTGATGGTCATCGAGCATGCCGAGCGTTTCGGGCTCTCGCAGCTGCACCAGTTGCGGGGCCGCGTGGGCCGCGGCGACCAGGCCGCGCAATGCCTGCTGCTGTTCTCCGAGCCCTTGTCGCAGACCGCACGGGCGCGCCTGCAGGCGATGCACGAGACCAGCGATGGCTTCTTGCTGGCCCAGAAGGATCTGGAACTGCGCGGCCCGGGCGAACTGCTGGGGCAGCGCCAGTCGGGTCTGCAGGGGCTGCGCCACGCCGACCTGCGCGAGGACGAGGATCTGCTGGAACTGGCGCGCGACGCGGCCGCCTCGCTGCTGCGCGAGCACCCGCTGGCTGCTCGCGAGCATCTGCGTCGCTGGCTGGGAGGGGGGATGGACTGGCTCGCGGCCTGATGGAGCTTCCGCGCACTTGATAGTTTCCGCGCATATGACGCGAAATGTGCTTTAATGGAAGCTATGACCCTGACCGAACTGCGTTACATCGTCGCCGTCGCCCGCGAGCGCCATTTCGGGCGCGCCGCGGAGGCCTGCTTCGTGAGTCAGCCGACGCTGTCGGTGGCCATCAAGAAGCTGGAGGAAGAGCTCGACGTGAAGCTGTTCGAGCGGGGCGGCAGCGAGGTCAGCATCACCCCCATCGGGGGCGAGATCATCGAGCAGGCGCAGCGCGTGCTGGAGCAGTCCTCGGCCATCCGCGAAATCGCCAAACGGGGCAAGGACCCGCTGGCGGGGCCGTTGCGCGTGGGGGTGATCTACACCGTGGCGCCGTACCTGCTGCCCCCGCTGGTGCGCAGGGTGATCGAACTGACCCCGCAGATGCCGCTGCTGCTGCAGGAGCAGCTCACCGTGCGCCTGCTGGAAATGCTGCGCAACGGGGAACTCGACGTGGCCGTGCTGGCCGAGCCCTTCCCCGACCATGGGCTGGCCACGGCGCCGCTGTACGACGAGCCCTTCCTGGTCGCGGTGCCGCGCGGACATCGCCTGGCCCAGGCGAAGCCGGTGCGCAGCGAGGAAATCCGCGACGAGACCATGCTGCTGCTGGGCACGGGACACTGCTTCCGCGACCACGTGCTGGAGGTGTGCCCGGAGTTCGCGCGGTTCTCGCCGGGCTCGGAGGGTATCCGCAAGAGCTTCGAGGGCTCGTCGCTGGAGACCATCAAGCACATGGTCGCCTCGGGCATGGGCATCACCATCCTGCCGCGCATGTCGGCGCAGGTCGAAGCCGACACCCAGGGCGCCGGGACCATCTGCTACGTGCCCTTCCTCGACCCGGTTCCCACGCGCCGGGTGGTGCTGGCCTGGCGCAAGACCTTCACCCGCACGCAGGCGATCGAGGCGCTGCGGCGCGCGGTTCTGGAATGCGAACTGCCGGGCGTGCACAAGCTGGATGTGCCGATGCCCGACGCGGCCACGCAAGCGCAGCCAGGGTCGCAAGGCGAGTCCGCCTGGAAGGGGGCATCCCGGCAGCAGGTCGCGGCCGAAGCGCAGGCTTCCGAGCAGCGCGGCCCGGGAACCCGCGCGGCGTCGACACGCGGCGCTCGCCGCGAGCGGGTTGTGGCCGAGCCGCAGCGCTGAGCCGCGACGCTGCCGGGCCCCGCCCGGGCTATTCCACCTGCAGGGCCTGGGTGTTCTTGATTTCTTCCATGACCACGTAGGTGCGCGTCTCGCGCACGCCGGGCAGGGTCAGCAGCACCTTGTTCAGGAACTCGCGATAGGCCTCCATGTCGCTGACACGGGTCTTGAGCAGGTAGTCGAAGCCGCCGGCCACGAGATAGCACTCGAGGATTTCCGGGCGCTCGCGTGCCGCTTCCTTGAAGCGTTCGAAGGCTTCGGGGCTGCTGCGATCGAGCAGCACCTCGATGCACACCAGCAACGAGGCGCCCAGCTTGTGGGGGTTCAGGCGCGCTTCGTAGCCGAGGATGTACTGTTCGCGCACGAGGCGGCGTACCCGTTCGAGCACCGCCGTCGGCGAAAGGTGCACGGCTTGCGCCAGTGCCAGATTGGACATGCGGCCATCGCCCTGGAGCAGGGCGAGAATGCGCCGGTCGACGCGATCGAGGGCGCTGGCGGCATCTTTCATGGTTGGCAACCTCCGGAAGTCGGTTTATCACGTCAGAGCGGATCCGCCGGCTCCTACGGCCGAACGAAACGGCCGGTCGAGCCGCCTGACTGCGCGCCGCACGAAGCCCGCGGCGACAAAAGCAAGCACCCATTGTCGCCCATGAATGCATGGAGCGACATATTGAACCTGTGCAATGTGTGCCCTTGTGGGGCATTTCGCCAACTAGTCGGGTGTCGCACGAAGATGTCGAGGGGTGAGGTGCTGGTGCACGACGGCACCCGGTGAGCCGCGCACACGCGCTGGAATGCTGCGTCCCCACGGTCGAAGCCAGTGTCGCTCCATTCCAGCCTATATGTCGAGAAGCTGCCCCAACGCCTTGGACAATTCGTGAAAAAGTCAACAATTATGGATGGATTGATCATTTTGCGCCCGAAACCATGGGTGTCTAAAAGTGTCAAGTTGTTCGTGGAAAATGCCTTCAAAGTGCCGATGCGAACAGGGATAATGCGTCGCATGCAATCCCTCTCCATCGGTTTCATCGGCGGCGGCAACATGGCCGGCGCCATCCTCGGCGGCTTGCGGGCCGCCGGCGTGGAAGCGTCGCGACTGCAGGTGGTCGAGCCCTTCGAGGCCCAGCGCCAGCGCCTGCGCGAGCAATTCGGCGTCGAGGCCTCGGCCGAACCGGATGCGCGCCTGGCGCGGGTCGACGTGCTGGTCTGGGCGGTCAAGCCCCAGCAATTCGCGCAGGCCGCGCGGACCCTGCGCGAACAGTGTCCCGCCAGTGCCGGCGCGTTGCACCTGAGCATCATGGCGGGCGTGCGCTGCCATGCGATCGCCGCCCGCAGCGGGGCCGAGCGGGTGGTGCGAACCATGCCCAACACGCCGGCGCTGATCGGCCGCGGCGTGACCGGCCTGTACGCGAACCCCGCCTGCGGCGCGGCCGAGCGCGAACTGGCCGAGCGCGTGCTGGGCGCCACCGGGCAGCTGGCCTGGGTGGACGAGGAGGCGCAACTCGACGCCGTGACCGCCGTGTCGGGTTCCGGACCCGCCTACGTGTTCTATGTGCTGGAGGCCATGACGGCGGCCGGCGTGCGTCTGGGCCTGCCCGAGGACACCGCCAAGCGCCTGGCGCTGGGCACCATCGCGGGGGCCGCGGCGCTGGCCGAGGCCTCGCCGCTGAGCGCGGGGCAGTTGCGCGAGCAGGTCACCAGCAAGGGCGGCACCACCGCCGCCGCGCTGGAGGTGTTGGCCGCGCGCGACGTCGCCGGCGCCTTCGACCAGGCCTTGCAGGCCGCGGCCCGCCGGGCCGGCGAGCTGGCCGACGCGCTGGAGCGCGACGCCTCCTGAACCCGACCGGGCTTCGCGCGCGCCACGACCGGCCCGCCTGCTGCTACGATGTCGGGCTTCCCGGAGAGATGGATGAGCGGTTTAAGTCGCACGCCTGGAAAGCGTGTAAGGGTGAATAGCCCTTCGGGGGTTCGAATCCCCCTCTCTCCGCCCGGATTTC
>JAKBNS010000278.1 GCA_021830925.1 Pseudomonadota bacterium
CGGAGACGCGGAAACAAGGCAGCGGGCAGGAAGGAACGCGGGCCTGTCAGGCTAGCGGGTGGGCCACGCTGGCTCCATGCCCCAGGCGTAAGAGTTCCTTCAGCGTGCTACCGCGCCGCGCTCCACCGCAATGCGCCGCGAGCGGACTCCCCGCGGCGGGCGACGAGACGACGCGCTCAGCCTGCGGTGGCGGTCCGCTGGCGTCGGATCGCCACCGGACGCGAGGCCTGCAAGGGCTCGGCGCCCACGCCCACCACCACCACGCAGGGGCGACCTGCGTGCAGCAAGGCGGCACGCCCCAGGTCGGCCACCGAATGGTCGCTCTGCACCATGTCGGCACAGCCGGCGCGCGACACCGCGCTGACCGGCGTGGACGCCGGCCAGCCGGCGGCCAGCAGCTCGCGCGACAAGGCGCCGAGCCGGCAGCCGGCCATGTAGTACACCTCGGTGTCGGCGTTGCGCGCGGCGCGCACATGGCCTTCACGGGTCATGGCCGTGCACAGCGCCACGCTGCGCCCCCTGCCGCGGCGGGTCAGGGGCCGCGCGGTATCGGCCGCCGCGGCCAGCGCCGCGCTGACCCCCGGCACGATCTCGAAGTCGATGCCGGCGCGGTGCAGCGCACCCAGCTCCTCGTCCAGGCGGCCGAATACGCTGGGGTCACCGCCCTTCAGGCGCACCACCAGGGCATGCTCGCGCGCCATGCGCACGAGCAGGGCGCAGATCACGTCCTGCGCGGTGCTGGCCCGGAATCCGCGCTTGCCCACGTCGATCCAGCGCGCATCCGGCGCCAGTTCGCGCAGTTCGCCCCCGGCCAGCGCGTCGACGAGCACGACGTCGGCCTGCGCCAGCAGGCGCGCCGCGCGCAGCGTGATCAGATCGGCCGCGCCAGGCCCGGCTCCGACGAAGGCGACGCGTCCCATCATGCCTGCGCCGCGGCGCCCACGAGCAAGGCGCCGCTGGTGCGGTGAGAATGCGGATCGACCAGGATCATGCCCCCGGCCACGCGGTTGTCCGCGTAGGCGGCCAGGGGCAGTTCCGCCTGCGCCTGCACGCGCACCCGGCCGATCTCGTTGGGCCCGAGGGTCTGCGCCTGCACCTGTTCCAGGCTGTGGATGTCCAGGCGGCCGTGCACCTCGACGATGCGCGCGGCCACCCAGGCGTGGCCGTGGCGGATCCAGTACTTGCGCCCGACCACGGCCGGGTCGCGGTCCAACCAGGCCAGCGTGGCGTCGAACTCGCTGGACGCGGCCTGCGCCTGCCCGGCGTCGCCGATCCAGTCGCCTCGCGAAATGTCCAGATGCGTGTCGAGCACCAGCCCGGCGGAGCTTCCGGCCAGGACTTCCGGGACACGCTCGCCGGCCTGCCAGAGCTCGAGCACCTGCGCCGTCTGCCCGCTGGAGTGCACGCGCACGCGCTGCCCGACGCGCACCTCGCCGCGCGCCAGGCGCCCCCAGAACACGCGTCGCGGGTGGCCCGCGGCGTCGTGTCCGCGCGCCACGTACTGCACCGGCAGCAGCAGCGCTCCGTCGCCGGCGCCCTCGCCGGCGGGCAGTCCCTCCAGCAGGCGCAACAGGGTCGGTCCGGTCCACCACGGCCACTGCTCGCCGGGGGCGGCCACGTTGTCGGCGCGCAGGGCCGAGATCGGGATCACTCCGGCCGGCACGATGCCGGCGCCGGCGGCGAATTCCAGCAGCGCGTCGCGCACGGCCTCGAACACCCCACGCGCATCGTCCACCGCGTCGAGCTTGTTCACCGCGAACACGATGGAACGCACCCGCAGCAGATGGGCGAGCAGCGCGTGGCGCCGGGTCTGCGGCAACAGCCGCGGCCGGCCCTGTCCGAAGTCCAGCTTGGTCACGTCCACCAGCACCACCGCGCAATCGCTGCCGGCGGCGGCGGTCACCATGTTGCGGGTGTACTGCTCGTGACCCGGGGCGTCGGCGATGATGAACTTGCGCCGCGGGGTCGCGAAATAGCGATAGGCCACGTCGATGGTGATGCCCTGCTCGCGCTCGGCTTCCAGGCCGTCGGTGAGCTGGGCCAGCAAGGATGCATCGCTGCCGTGCCCGACCGCGTCGAGCTGGTCGGCCAGCAGGGCGCGGCTGTCCAGCAGCAGGCGCCCGATCAGCGTGCTCTTGCCGTCGTCCACGCTGCCCGCGGTGAGAAAGCGCAGGGCCGGCAACTGCGTCGGGGCCTGCTCGGTGCCGCCGGCCTGCGCCAGCATGTCGTGTTCGGCTCGCATCAGAAATAGCCCTCCTTCTTGCGCCGCTCCATCGCCGCCTGGCTGCTGCGGTCGTCCATGCGCGTGGCGCCGCGCTCGCTCAGCGTGACGGTCAGTGTCTCTTCCACCACCTGCGCGGCATCGGCCGCCAGGCTCGGCACGGGGCAGGTGCAGCTCATGTCGCCCACGGTGCGAAAGCGCACGTCCGCCAGTTCCACCGTCTCGCCGGCGCGCGGCGGGGTCAGCTCGGTCACCGGAACCATCAGTCCGCCACGCGGCACCACCTCGCGGCGATGGCTGTAGTACAGCGAGGGCAACGGGATGTTCTCGCGCGCGATGTACATCCACACGTCGAGCTCGGTCCAGTTGCTGATGGGGAAGGCGCGGAAATGCTCGCCGGGGCGCAGCCGCGTGTTGAACAGCGACCACAACTCGGCGCGCTGCTCCTTGGGCTGCCACTGGCCGAAGGCATCGCGGTGGCTGAAGATGCGTTCCTTGGCGCGCGCCTTTTCCTCGTCGCGCCGCGCGCCGCCGATCAGGCAGTCGAAGCGGTGCTGCTCGATGGCTTCCAGCAACGTGACGCTCTGGTGCGGGTTGCGTGACTCCAGCGGGTCGCGCAGACGCACGCTGCCGCGCCGGATCGACTCCTCCAGGTGCGCCACGATCAGCTCGTCGCCGTGGCGCGCCACCTCGGAATCGCGAAACTCGATCACCTCGGGGAAGTTGTGGCCGGTGTCGACGTGCAGCAGCGGGAATGGAAGGCGGCCGTCGAAGCCGCCGTCGGCGCGACGCTCGCGGAAGGCCTTGTGCGCCAGGCGCAGCACCACGCAGGAATCCTTGCCCCCGGAGAACAGCAGCGCCGGGCGCTCGAAGGCCCCGGCGACCTCGCGCAGGATGAAGATGGCCTCTTCCTCCAGCGCGTCCAGATGGCGCCGGTCCACGGCGGGAAGTTCCCGCGCGGTCCGCGCGATGCGCGCCCCGGGCGCGTCCAGTTGCTGCAGTTCCTGTTGCACGATGGCGTTCACGGTCTCGCTCCCACGGCATGTCCTTGCTCGGAGTGCAGGCCGCACTCCTTCGCTCCATCCAGCTCCCACCACCAGCGGCCTGCCCGCTGGTCCTCTCCCACCGCCACGGCGCGCGTACAGGGCGCGCAGCCGATGCTGGGGAAGAAGCGGTCGTGCAGGGGGTTGTAGGGCACGCCGTGCTCGGCCACGTAATGCCACACGTCGCCCAGGGTCCATTGCGCAAGCGGACTGAACTTCACGCGCCCGTCGGCGCCGGTCTCGCGCTCGCGCACCCCGTCGCGCTGCGCCGACTGCTCGCGCCGCAGGCCGGTCACCCAGGCACTTCGTCCCTCGAGCATGCGCCCCAGCGGCTCGAGCTTGCGTACCGCGCAGCAGGCCTTGCGCAATTCCACGCTGCGGTACATGGCCTCGCGCCCGTTGCGGGCGACGAACTCCACCACCGCCTCGTGTCGCGGCTGCCACACCTGCACCTCGATGCCGTAGTGACGACGCAGGCGCTCGATCAGCTCCAGGGTCTCCAGGTGCAGCGCCCCGGTGTCCAGCGTGGCCACGGGAATGTCCAGGCCATGGCGGTGGATCAGGTCGCTCAGCACCATGTCCTCCACGCCCAGGCTGCTCGCCTGCACCACCGCTCCGGCATGCTCGGCTGCCGCCTGGCGCAGCACGGCCACGGCCTGCTCGACCAACTCGGCGTGATGGGGTCCAGGGCGCGCATGGCGCAGGGTGGCCGGAAGCACCGGCACGTCCTGCGCATAGCGCGCCACGCCCGCGTCGAGGGCCTCGAATTCGCCCGGCGTGCTCATGAGCGTGCCCTCCTCGCCACGCTCGACTCCCCGAGGCAGTGGAGCGCCGCTCATGCCGCCACCGCCAGCGCGGCCCAGCCCAGGCCCGCGGGTCGCTGCAGCGGCTGCCGGGCGTCGGACTGGTAGTGACCGGGGAAGAATTCCAGCGCGCGGCGCGCCGCCAGTGGGTCCTGGTCCTCGCGCAATTGCGCGGCATCGAATCCGCTGCGCGCCATCGGCAGCAGCATGTCCACCAGCACCTGGCCGGTGGCACGCAGCTCGCCAGCGAAGCGCAGGCGCAGGCGCAGCAGGCGGGCCTGGGTGTAGGCACGCCCGTCGGTCCACTTCGGGAACTGCAGCGCGAGCAGGCTCAGCGAAGGCAGTTCGGGTTCCAGGGCCTCGACGTCGAGGTCGTTGGGCAGCAGCAGGCCGATGCGCGAGGCGCGCGCGAGCTGCTCGCGGCGCGCGGGCTCCAGGGCCAGCCAGTCCTGCGCAGGCAGCAGCGCGTGCGCCGGAGCGATCTGCTGCGCCGGATCGTGGGCGCGCCAGGGGTCGCGCGAGGGATCGATGAATTTCATGCCGCCACCTTGCGTGCCGTGCTGCGCCGCACCGCGTCCGCGGCCGCCGCGAAAGGCGCCGGACCGAGCCGGCGCGCCGTATCGATGAATCGTTCGCCCTGCTGGCGTTGCTCGCGGTACAGGTCGACCAGCGCCTCCACCGCGTCGGCCACCTCGTCGGCGGCGAAGGACGCGCCGATGATGCGTCCGGGCGAGGCACTGCCGCCGCGCGTCGAGCCGTCGCCGCCACCGACCGTGATCTGGTACCACTCGGCGCCATCCTTGTCCACGCCGAGGATCCCGATGTGGCCGCTGTGATGGTGGCCGCAGGAGTTGATGCACCCGCTGATGTTCAGGTCCAGGTCTCCGATGTCGAACATCTCGTCCAGGTCCTGGAAGCGCTGAGCGATGTCCTCGGCCACCGGCAGCGAGCGCGCGTTGGCCAGGGAGCAGAAATCGCCGCCCGGGCAGGCGATGATGTCGCCGAGCAGCCCGATGTTGGGGGTGGCCATGCCGGCCTCGCGCGCCTGTTCCCACAACAGCGCCAGCTCGGACTCGCGCACCCACGGCAGCACCAGGTTCTGTTCGTGGCTGACCCGCAGTTCCCCGCGCCCGAAGCGCTCGGCCAGCGCCGCGGCCGCGCGCATCTGCTGCGCGGTGGCGTCTCCCGGAGCCCGTCCCGGGCGCTTGAGCGACAGGGTGACCACGCGGTGATCGGCCAGCCGGTGCGCATGCACGTTGCGCTCCAGCCAGCGCGCATGGGCCGGGTCGCCGGCGGCCCGGCGCGCCGCCTCGGCGGCCTCGGCGGCCTGCTGCGGCGTCGGCACATGCTCCGGCGGAACCTCGAAATGGGCGGCCATGGCACGCACCTGGTCCTCGGTGACCAGCAACGACTCCGCACCCAGGTCGCGCTCCAGCATGGTGGCGAATTCGCGCTCCACCGCGTCCACGAAGCGCTGCCCCTCGGAGCGCACCAGGATCTTGATGCGCGCCTTCCACAGGTTGTCGCGGCGCCCGTACAGGTTGTAGACCCGCAGGATGGCCTCGGTGTATTGCAGCATGTGGCGTACCGGCAGGAACTCGCGCACCACGCTGCCGATCAGCGGCGTGCGGCCCATGCCGCCGCCCGCCATCACCCGCAGTCCCAGTTCCCCGGCCTCGTCGCGCACCAGGTGCAGGCCGATGTCGTACCAGCCCGAGGCGACGCGATCCTCGACGGAACCGCTGACGGCGATCTTGAACTTGCGCGGCAGGAAGGCGAATTCCGGGTGCAGGGTGCTCCACTGGCGCAGGATCTCGCAATACGGACGCGGGTCGGCGATCTCGTCCGGCGCCACGCCGGCCAGCGCGTCGGTGGTGATGTTGCGCACGCAGTTGCCGCTGGTCTGGATTCCGTGCATGTCCACCTCGGCCAGCAGGTCCATGACGTCGGCGGCGCGCGGCAGCTCGATCCAGTTGTACTGCACGTTCTGGCGCGTCGTGAAATGCGCGTAGCCGCGGTCGAATCGCTCGGCGATGTCGGCCAGCGCGCGCAACTGGCGCGTCGCCAGCGCGCCGTAGGGCACGGCCACCCGCAGCATCGGCGCGTGGCGCTGGATGTACCAGCCGTTCTGCAGACGCAGCGGCTTGAACTCATCCTCGCCCAGCGAACCTTCCAGGTGCCGGCGCAACTGGTCTCGGAACTGGGCCGCGCGCGCATGCACGAAGGCGCGGTCGAAGGCACTGTAGCGGTACATGGGGCGGGTTTCGCACGGCGCCGAGGGCGGCGCGCGCAGGGTTCGACACAGCCTGCATGCTAGGCAGGCCTTCCCGCGATCCCAACTACCGTGTCGTGATACCGATAGACGCGCCGGTTATAAGGCCGGCTCGAGCGTCCGCCGACTCTCCGCGGCGCGGCGCGCGAGCAGCCACTCCAGCGCCTGGCGCGGCGCCAGCGGGCGGGCGATGGCGAACCCCTGGCCGGCGTCCGCGCCCAGTTCGGTGGCCAGGCGCACCAGTTCGGGAGTCTCCAGGCCCTCGACCACCACGGCCAGGCCGAGTCGGTGCATGAGATCGGTCAGGCCGCCGACGATCGCCGCCACCGCCTGCGGATGGGACGGCATGTCGCGTACCAGTTCGCGATCGATCTTCACCAGGTCGAACTGCAGCTGGCGCAGGCGCAGCAGCGTGGAATGCCCCGCGCCCATGTCGTCCATGGCCATGCGGGTGCCCAGCACCTTGAGCGACTCCACGGTGCGGTCGATGCTCGAGTCGCCGATCCACTGCTCGGTCTCCAGCAACTCGAAGGTCAGGCGCGACGGCTCGATGCCGTGCGCCAGCAGCTCGCGCTCCACCACCGCGCACAAGTCGCGCTGGCGCAACACGCTGGGCGGCAGGTTGATCGAAGCGTCGACGCGCAGCCCCTCGCGCTCCCAGTCGCCGAGCTGGCGCAACACCTGGGACAGACCCTGGCTGAACAGCTGGCCCAGTTCCACGCTGCCGCAGGCCGGCAGGAATTCGTCGGGCGTGCGCAGGCGCTCGCCGTCGCACAGGCGGGCCAGGGCCTCCACCTTGGTGCAGGCGCCGTCGCGCAGGTCGATGATCGGCTGGTACAGCATGCACACCTTCTGCGCCCCGATCAGCTCGCGCGAGCGCGCCATGGCCGCGCCGGGCATCGGCAGCATCAGCGCGGCGGCCTCGAAGCGTGCCCAGGCCTGACGGAAGATCTGCATCACGGTGTCCAGCCACGGGCCCACCGCGTGAGGCCCGAACTGGCCGGGGTTGCGCGCGAACAGCGCCACCACGGCCACCGGCCGGCCATGCGCGTCGAGCACCGGGATGGCGGCGCTGCTGCGCACCCCGGCGGCGGCGGCCGTGGCGTGCCAGCGCGCCACCGAGGCGTCGAGCGCGTGCACCACCGTCATCTGCACCCGTCCCTGCATCCAGCAGCGCGCCAGGGTCCCGTCGCCGCCGACCTCGGCGCCGACGTCCACCAGGGCCTGCAGGGTCGTGCTGTGATACTCGAACACGAAGCGGCCGTCCTCGCGCGGGCGCGCCAGCGCCACGCCGACGATGCCCGGCAGGTCCTCCAGCGCGTGACCGACGTGATGGACGAAATCCGCCCACACGCCGAAGCGCTCCAGATCCCCCAGCGCCTGCGTGGCCCATTCGCGGTAGGCCCGCGTCACCTCGTCGGCGCCCAGGATGCGCTGCTCGAGCTCGCGGCTGACCCGCTGCGCCAGCACGTCCAGCAATTGCAGCCGACGCAGGCTGTGCATCGGCAGCTGCCCGATGTGCTCGGCCAGTTCGTGGTGCAGGCCGAACAGCGCGCGGGTCAGCGCGGCGGAGGCCACGCCCACCAGCGCGTGCCTGCGTCCGGCACGCGTCGCCGCGTCGCCGCGCTCGTGCTCGATGGCCTCGGGCTCGAGCAGCGCGCGCAGTTGCGCGGTTTCGCGCTCGCGCAGCCGGGCACGCGTTTCGCCGTCCAGCGCGTCGAGCGCGGCGGCGGTCCGGGCGTCCTCGTGAAGCCGCGCGAAATAGGCCCGCAGCAGCGCATCGTCCAGCCCCAGGCCCTGCGAACGCGCTTCCGCCAGCAGCTGCGCGGCCGCCTCGCCGTAGGCCTGCGGCGCGCGCGCGGCAGCCAGCGCGGAGAGCTCGCCGCGCATCGGCTCGCCCCAGCGCAGCCACCAGTTGTCGCGCTCGGCCTTGCGCATCTTGCAGCTCAGCAGCGCGGCGTCGGCCTGGCGCAGCAGCCCGTCCACGCTGGTCTCGTCGTCGGGGAACATGGCCAGGCCCAGGCTCATGCCCAGGCGCAACGCCGAGGAGCCGGTGCCGAACTCGGCCTGCATGGCCTGCTCGAAGGGCTGTAGACGCTGCTCCAGCTGCTCGGGCCCCTCCACGCGGTTGAGCACCAGCACGAATTCGTCGCCGCCGATGCGCGCGAGCAGGTCGCGCGGGCCCAGCGCGCCGCTCAGGCGCTGCGCCACCTGGCGCAGCACGGCGTCGCCAACAAGGTGTCCCCAGCGTTCGTTGACCGCGGCGAAATCGTCCAGGTCCAGCCAGCCCAGCGCCAGGCGCGACCCGTCCTGCGCCACCTGCTCGAGTTCGCGCTGCAGGAAGTGATCCAGCCCGAACCGGTTGGGCAACTGGGTCAGCGCATCGTGGCGCGCCTGCCAGCGCAGGCGCTCCTGCGCCTGGCGCCGCTCCGTGATGTCCACCGCCGACCAGACGGAATCGAAGTCGCCGTGGTCATGCTCGACGCGTCGGCCGGCGATCTCCCACCAGGCCGTCTCGCCGTCCACGCGCCGCACGCAGACCTCGGCGCGCGCCTGGCCGAGGTCGCGCAGCGGCCCTTCGAGCTGCTGGCGCCAGCGCGCGAACTCGCCCGTGGCGGCGTATAGCTCGTCCACGCCCCGCCCGACCAGATCATGCGCATCGGCATACCCGAGCATCTGGGCCAGCGTGGCGTTGGCCGCGCGAATGGTGCGCCCGCGCAGCAGGGCCATGCCCACCAGCGCGTTGTCCAGCATCGCCGCGTGCAGCGCCTGCTCGCGCTCGCCGCGCCTGCGCAGGCGCTCGAAGCCCAGCAGCGTGCCGGCCATGGTCGCCGCGAACTCCAGCAGTTCCAGTTCCTCGGCGGCCGCGGGCCCGGCGGCGGTGGCGGTCAGCGCGAAGGTACCGATGAGTTCGCCGTCGTGCCAGACGGGGTAGGAATGGCAGGAACCCAGATTCCAGCGCTGCGCCGACGCGCGCAGGTCCTCCCAGCGCGTGTCGGAGGCGATATCGTCGACCAGCACCGGCTGCTCGTGCAGCGCGGCGTTGCCGCAGGAGCCGCTGCCCTGCCCGGGACGCAACCCCTCGAGCTCGGCCAGCAGCGCGGGCGGCGCGCCGGGAGCCGCGAACACGTACAGGCGGCGATCCTCGCCCAGCACCATGATGCTGGCCACGCGCCCCGGCGCATGGCTCTCGGCCAGCCTGCACAGGCGCTGCGCGAGCGCGGACGGCGCATGCCCGGCCACGAGTTCGCGCAGGATGGAGGTGGCGAACTCGAGCCACTGGCGTTGGCGGGACGGCTCGGAAGACATGGGCGGGCGCTGGTACACCGGGGATGCGGAACTTCGTGGCTCTGCGGGCCCCGCGCTGCGGCGGCCGCCCCCGCGGAGGCGCCGCCCTGCGCCCCTGCGCGAGGGACCCGTCGTTCAAATGGCGTGATTGTGCCGTGATTGTGCCGTGAATCGACGCCCCGCCGACCGGGGACATGCCCCAAGGGGCATGATTCCCCCCGCGATTTGACAAATTCCCCACATCCGGGCGCGGCCCGGACGCGCTCAGGTGCGCCCGCTGAGCAGGTCGCGGTCGCGCTGCTGCACGTACAACACCACCGCCTGGTCGAAGGCGAAGCTCTTGTCGCAGAATTCCAGGCCCAGCGGCACCAGGCTCCTTCCGTTGGGCAATTGCACCGGCTGGTCCACGTGCTGGATGCGCGCCGCCGTCTGCAGCGCGGTGCCCCTGAGCTGAAAGCGCAGTTCCTGCAGGCGCTCGCCGGCGCGCAGCGCGAAATCGCCCGCCACCGGATTGACCAGCACGCGCATGCCGCCGGCGCTGATGTCGTGGCAGCGCCCGTTGATGGCCGCAGCGCCCTGGCGCACCAGCACCACGGCGCTGACGTCGCCGGTGGCCACGGGAACCCGGAAATAATGCCGCCGCTGCAGGTAATACACCCGCGGCGGCAGCGCCGCCCGCAGGACCTGGGTGCCGTTCCAGGGCACGGTCTCGATGTCGTCGAGCTCGAAGCCGACGAACACCCCCTCGTAGCGCGCCACGGCCAGCACCGGGTCGCTGCGATCCCACTGCACCCCCTCCACCTCCGGCGGAATGTCGAACACCACGGTCTCGGCGTCCTCGTCCACGTCCAGCAGGATGGAGGGCATCTCGCGCGGCGCGCCGTCGGCGAACAGGTTCAGCCTTTCGCGGTTGCGACAAACCTCGTGCAAAACCGCCATCGCGCGGCGTCGCGCGGTCAGGCGGTGCCTTTCCGAGAACAGGTCTTCGAGCAGGTGCTTCATCCGGCGTCGTGGGGGCTGCGGCGGCCACAGTGTACGAATTCGCTGCCCCGCACTCCCGCAGCGCCGGTTCAGCGCCGTCGCCAGACGGTGAGCTCGGAGACCGTGTGCTGGAACTTGCGCCGTGTCTCGCGAATCACGAAAGGCACCTGCAAGGGTTCGCCAACTCGCTCGAAATACTCGCCCAGCATCAGGTCAAGACCGTCCAGGGTGGTGAAATTCTCCCCGTCCTTCTTGAAGCCCCCCACCCATTCCTCGCGCCGGGTGTGCTCCTCCAGCCAGGTATAGGGCGAGGTGATCACCAGCACGCCGCCGGGAACGATGCGCCGGTGCACCTCGCGCAGGAAACGCGCGGGGCTGTACAGGCGGTCGATCAGGTTGGCCGCCAGCACGAGGTCGAAGCCGGTGAACATCGGCTTGAGGTTGCAGGCGTCGCCCTGCACGAACTCGATGCGGCCGGCCACGTCCTGCAGCCCGTGTTCGCGCAGCGTGCGCTCGTGGTAGGACACCAGCTCGCCCTCGTCGGGGAGCTGATAGCGGATGCGCCCCTGCTCGGCCAGTTGGGTGCCCACGCCGATGAACCGGGCGGAGAAGTCGATTCCCACCACCTGCTCGAAATGACGCGCCAGCTCGAAACTGGCACGCCCCGTGGCGCAGCCCAGGTCGAGCGCGCGGCGCATCGGCCGCCCCTGCATCGCGGCCACGGCGACCTCGGCCAGCCTGCGCGGGAAGTTGGGGACCCCGAAGGGCTCGGCGCCCCAGTGGAACTCGCAGTACTGCGACACCAGCGCGTCGGTCTCGTACATCGAGCCCGTCGGCGCCGCCGGACGCTCGCCCACGACGTAGCGAAATCCCGCGTGCTGGAAGAAATGCCGGCGGAAGGCATAGCGCGACACCGGCAGCGCCTGGTTCCCGCACGACACCCACGAGCCTCCCTTGATCAGGTTGTGGCGCTGGTCGAAGGTGGGCGTGGTGAAGTCGTCGTAGATCGGGTGCACCTCGAAACCCGGGAACGGGTAAGTGGGCGTGTCCAGCCACTGCCAGACGTTGCCCACCACGTCGAAAAAATCGCCGTGGGCGAAGCGATCCACCGGGCAGGACGAGGCCCAGTGGTCGAGCTCCAGGTTCGCCGGGGCCGGGCTCGGCTGCGGGGCGTCGCCGACGCGCGCGGCGTGGCGCAGCGCATGCCATTCGTCCTCGCTGGGCAGGCGCACCGGCAGCCCGTCGCGCCGTGCCTTCCAGTTGCAGAAGGCCTGTGCCTCGTGGAAATTGGTCTCCACCGGCCAGTTCCACGGCATGTCCACCTCCTCGCACATCAGGCGCAGGCGCCACCCCGCGTCGCCGCGCAGCCAGAAGCTCGGGTGCCGCGCCTTCGCGAAGGCCTTCCAGGCCGCGCCCTCCTCGCTCCACAGCGAGTCGTCGGCGTAGCCCCCGGTCTCGACGAATTCCAGGAACTCCCGGTTGCTCACCAGATGACGCGCGGCCTGGAAGGGCGCGGTGTTCGCCGCATGGTCGCCGAACTCGTTGTCCCAGCCGTAATAGCCCGGATCCTCGCGGTCGCGGCCCAGGCGAAAGCTCGCCGCGGCCACCGGCACCAGTTGGTTGCGCGGCGCCTCGCCGCGCTCGGGGCAGGGCTGCCAGTCCGGATGCGGGCGCACGAATTCCAGCCGATGCTGGCGCATCAGCACGGACGACGTCTCCAGGTGGATGCGCTCGTGCTCGATGCCCATGAGGATCACCCACCAGGGGCTGTCCCAGGCGATCGGCGAGGCGAGCGGCAGCTCGCGGATCAGTCGGTCCACGGTCTGGCGCACGCGGTCGCGGTAGGCGCGCACCTCGGCCGACGTCGGCCAGTCGTAGTGGGCTTCGTCCAGGTCGTCCCAGCTCATCTCGTCCACGCCGACCGCGAACATCGACTCCAGGCGCGGGTCGATGCGCTGCTGCAGCACGCCGGCCAGCACCAGCTTGTTGACGAAAAAGGTCGCCGTGTGCCCGTAGTAGAAGATCAGCGGATGGCGCAGCGGGATCGGCTTGACCGTGTAGGCCTGCTCGCCGCGCAGCACCTCGAACAGGCTTTCGTAGCGGTCGAAGCTGGCGTGGAAATCGGCCAGCACCCGCTCGCGCAGATGCTGGGGGGCGGGATCGGCAAGCGCGATGCTGCGCAGCGAGACGGGATGACGCATCGGGACGGGCCTCGGCTACGGCCCCTTCGGGGGCCTTCTTGGTTTTTCCGGACGGGATTTCGATTATTGTTCAGTTAACGGCGACGCGCGCGCGACCGCACAAACGTGTACGCACGACACCGCATCCTGGATTCGTCACCCTCCCCCGAGCCCAACCATGCTTCAGCAAATTCGCAGGTCCGACCAACGAGGACACGCCAGTCACGGGTGGCTGGAATCGTTCCACAGCTTCAGTTTCGCGTCCTACTACGACCCGAATCACATCGAATTCGGTCCGTTGCGGGTGATCAACGAGGACCGCGTCCAGCCCGGCGCCGGCTTCGGCGAGCACGGACACCGCGACATGGAGATCATCAGCTACGTGCTCGACGGCGAACTCGCGCACCAGGACTCGCTGGGCAACGGCTCCACGCTGCGCCCCGGCGACGTGCAGCGCATGAGCGCCGGCACCGGCGTGCTGCACAGCGAGTTCAACCCCTCGAACAGCCGGCAGGTGCATTTCCTGCAGATCTGGATCCAGCCCTCGTCGGGCGGCATCGCCCCCGGATACGAGCAGAAGCACTTCCCGCCCGCCGCTCGGCGCGGCCGCCTGTGCCGCATCGTCGACGGCCAGGCTCGCGACGGCGCGCTGCGCATGCACCAGGATGCGAGCCTGTATGCCGGGCTGTTCGACGGCGACGAACACGCCGAACTGGCCCTCGACCCGGCCCGCCTGGCCTATGTGCACCTGGTGCGCGGCACCCTGCACGCCAATGCGGTGGAGCTGCATGCCGGCGACGCGCTGATGCTGAGCCACGCCGACGCGCTGCATCTGCGCCATGGCGAAGCCGCCGAGGTGCTGGTGTTCGATCTGCCGGAGCACTGAGCGGGCGCCGGCCGGAACTCAGGCCCGCCCCGGGGCCCGCAGGCGCAGCGGTCCGCGCAACTGGCGCAGCAGCATGCCGCCCCAGGCGGCGTCCGGATCGCGTCCGTCGAGCCGCGCCTGGCGCGGCAAGTGCCGCCAGCCCAGGCGCGGGTGGCGATGGTGCGTGGCGTGCTGGTTGAAGTGCAGCATGGCCAGCGCCACGGGGCGCGGCAGACGCAGGCTCCAGGCGTCGTCCCCGCCCAGCGGACAGCCGTAGTGATAGAGGTTGTCGTGCAGGGACACCACCAGCGCGCGCGCCAGCCAGGCCGCCAGCAGCATCCAGGCGTGCGGCCCCCAGGCCAGCCCGGCGGCCGTCCACAGCACGATCAGGCAGGCCGCGTCGATGCGCAACTCGCGCAAGGCCTCCGGCTGGGTGAGCACGCGCAGCATGCGCGCGCCCAGGCTGTCGCGCGCCGCCGCGCGCCGGGCCAGTCGCAGCAGCAGGCCGCGCGGCAGCCAGGCCGCCAGCCCGCCCAGCACTTCCAGCAGGTACAGGCCGCCGAGCAGGCGCGCGTAATAGCCGGCGAAGGCCGCCACGCGGCGGCTGCGCGCATTCCAGCTGTCGCTGGCGTCCAGCTCGGTGCGGTTGTAGCGGTGATGCAGCAGATGCCCCAGGCGCAGCGCGCGGTATGGCGCGCCGAAGGCCACGCCCAGCGCGCGCCCGACGCGTTGCCCGCCGCGCGGGCCCAGGCCGAAGCTGCCGTGCATGCATTCGTGCATCAAGGCCCACAGCGGCAGGGTCGACGCCACCGGCACCAGCAGCAGCCAGCCGGCCGCCGGCCATGCCCGCACCCACAACGGCAGCGCCAGCAGGCTCAGCGCGTGCGCCAGCAGCAAGGCGCCGGCCAGGCGCAGGTTGAGCAGGGTGTCGGACATCGCGGAACCTCCCGGCGCACAGCATGCGCCGGCTGCATGACAGGCGTTTGAATCCGATTCGCCGCTCCCCGCGTAAGTCACCACAGGAGGGTCGCCGAAAGACGCCCGCCTCGCACGACAACCCCAACACCAGGAGCATTCCATGAACACATCCGACGACCGCACGACTCCCGCCCTCGACCGCCGCGACTGGTTCAAGCGCGGCGGCCTGTTCGCGGCCGGGCTCGGCGCCGCCTCGGCGCTGGCGCTGCCCGCGCGCAGCTTCGCCGCCTCCATGTCCACGCAAAGCGACGTGGACATGCTCAACGTCGCGCTGGGCCTGGAATACCAGGCCATCGCCGCCTACCAGGTGGGCGCCGAATCCGGGCTGCTGCAAAAGCCGGTGCTGGCCGTGGCCGTGGAATTCCAGGGCCAGCACAAGGCCCACGCCGGCATCCTGGAAGCCACCATCTCCAAGCTGGGCGGCACGCCGGTCGCTGCCATGAAACCCGCCGGCTACCATTTCCCGACCGACAAGCTGAAGAACCAGGCCGACGTGCTGCGCTTCGCCGCCGGCCTGGAAAGAGGCGCCGCCAGCGCCTACCTCGGCACGGTGCCGCAGTTCCACAACCGCGCCCTGGCCAAGGCGGCCGCCAGCATCCTCGGCGACGAGACCATGCACTGGGCCATCCTGCTCAACGCGCTGGGCGAGAACCCGGTGCCGGCCGCGTTCATCGCCTGAAGCCGCGCACGCCAGCGGCTAAGATGCGTGGCGCCAAGGGCGATCCCGGCCGCCCCTGGCGCTGCGCGCACGGCGCCCCGCCGCGCGCGACCGCGCACCACGCCGCACGGCATGCCCGACCTGGAAAAACTCCTGGCCTTCACCGCACTCGGCGACCGCGAGGCCTTCTCGCAGTTGTACGAAGCCACGCGCCGCCGCGCCTGGGCCATTTGCCTGCGCCTGCTGCGCGACGCCACGCAGGCCGAGGACGCCATGCAGGACGCCTACGTGAAGGTCTGGCACCAGGCCGCCAGCTATCGTCCCGCGGCGGGCGCAGCCGAGGCCTGGCTGGCCGCGGTGGTGCGCAACACCTGCCGCGACCGCCTGCGCGCGCAGCGCCGCGACCTCGCCGACAGCCTGGACGAACTGCCCGACGCGGTGGAGTACGCCGACCCCGCGCCCAATCCCGAGCAGCGCCTGGAGGCCAGTCTCGCGCAGGGTCAGGTGCGCCGCTGCTTCGAGCAGTTGCAGCCGCGCCAGCGCGAACTGCTGACCGAGTCCTACGTGCTCGGCCTGAGCCACTCCGAACTCTCCGAGCGCTTCGGCATGGCCCTGGGCACCGTCAAGACGGTGATCCGGCGCTCGGTGCTGGCGCTGCGCGACTGCCTCGCGCGGGGGGTGACCCCATGAATCTCGAACGCCACCCCGAACTGCTGGAGCGCCTGGCCGCCGACTATCTCACCGGCGGCATGGGCGCGGGCGCGCGCCGGCGCTACGAAGCCCTGCTGGCCGAGCGTCCCGATCTGGCCCATGCGCACGAGCAATGGCGCCAGCGCCTGGACCAGGCGCTGCTGCCCCGGCACACCCCCGACGCGGTCTGGCCCGCGGTGCAGCGACGTCTCGACGCTTCCGTGGGTAGGGACTCCTCCTCGCCGACGGCCGAGCCCGTGGCGCAGGCCGCCGGCGGCCTGCTCGGCTGGGGCCTGCGCGCCTGGCGCGGCCTGGCGCTGGGCCTGGGCGCCACCGCCGCCGTCTCGCTGGCGCTGCTGGTGGCGCTGCTGGTCCGCGGCTCCGGCCAGGCCCCGGTCCCGCCGCAGTTGGTGGCGGTGCTCGACGGCCCCGACGGCCACGCCGCGGTGCTGCAGGTCCACGGCAACCGGGCTGCGCTGACCGCGGTGGGCGCGCAGGCGGCCCCGCCCGGCAAGTCCTTCGAGCTCTGGGTGCTGCCGCGCCAGGGCAAGCCCATCCCCGCCGGCGTGGTGCGCCTCCAGGGCACCGAGCACATGCCCATGCCGCCCAGGCTGGTCGAGGCGGCGGTGCGGGCCAAGGGCTTCGCCATCAGCGTCGAGCCGCTGGGCGGCTCGCCCACCGGACAGCCCACCGGCCCCGTCACCTACGTCGGGCGCCAGCTCGCCAGCGCGCAGCCCGAGCAGGCCGCCGGCTGAGCCGGCGCGCGCCCGCGGCGGTCCATGCGCCCGATGACCGACGACGGCGCGCAAGGCGGTGCCGCCTTGCGCGGGCCGCGGCTCAGCCGGCCGCGCGGGTCAGCGCGGCGATGGCCAGGCCCGCCAGCAAGATGCCGGCACGGTTGATCTTGCTGGTCGGCTCGCGCAGCCAGAGCATGCCCACGACGGCGCTCAAGGCCACCACGCCCAGGTTCATGCCCGCGAACACCACCGCCGGGTTGGCGCTCAGGCTCTGGTGCGCGCGTATGTACAGATCGATGTTGGCGAAGTTGAGCACGCCCAGCACGATGCCGCCGCCCAGGCTGCGCCACTCCAGGCGCGTGCCGCGCGCCCGGCGCAGCAGCTGCGCCACCCCCATGCACACGAAGGCCAGCACGAAGCTGCTTTGCAGCGCGGTGCCGAAGTCCGCGCCGCGCAGCGCCAGCAGCTTGAGCAGCACGTCGACCAGGGCGTAGCCGAACCACACCGCCAGCAGCCAGACGGCCGCGTCGCCGCGCAGGGCGCGCGCCGCCGGTCGCGCCAGCATCGCCAGCATGGCGAGCAGCCCGAGCGCGATGCCCAGCATCTGCCAGGCGTCGATGCGCTGGCCGAACAAGGTGAACGCGGCCCCCAGCGACAACATCAGCGAAAGCCGCTGCGCGATGTCGGCGCGCACGATGCCGGCGCTCTGCACGGCCCGCCCCATGATCACGAACAGGCCCGGCAACACCACCCCCAGCGCCAGCGCGATGCCCCAGGGCATGCGCGACAGGCTGGCCGCGTCCATGCGCGGGTGCAGCAGCCACAGGCACAGCAGCGAGGCGGTGGCGTAGTTCCACCACACCATCTGCCCGAGATCCAGGCGCCAAGCGGGCGCCTGGCGCAACCACCAGGAAACGGCGACGCTGAAACACACGGCCAGGGCAAGGAAATGCATGGGGTCTCCGACGGAAAACCCCATGCTAGCCCTACCGACCGAGCCCGCGCCGGGCCCGATCAGCCGAGATCGAAGCGATCGGCGTTCATCACCTTGGTCCAGGCCGCGACGAAATCGCGCACGAACTTCCCGCGGTTGTCGTCCTGCGCGTAGACCTCGGCGTAGGAGCGCAGCACCGAGTTCGAGCCGAACACCAGATCCACGCGGGTGGCCGTCCATTTCAGCGCCCCGCTGCTGCGGTCGCGGATCTGGTACAGGCCGTCGCCGGCAGGGGTCCAGGTGTTGGACATGTCGGTCAGGTTGACGAAGAAGTCGTTGCCCAGCACTCCCGCGCGCTCGGTGAACACGCCGTGCCGGATACCGCCGTGATTGGCCCCCAGCACCCGCAGCCCGCCGACCAGCACCGTCATCTCGGGCGCCGTCAGGCCCATCAACTGGGCGCGATCCAGCAGCAGTTCCTCGGCGCTGACCGCGTAGTCCTTTTTCAGCCAGTTGCGGAAACCGTCGTGCAGCGGCTCCAGCACCTCGAAGGACTCCACGTCGGTCATCTCCTGGGTGGCGTCGCCGCGCCCCGGGACGAAGGGCACGTCGATGTCGAAGCCGCCGGCCCGCGCCGCCTGCTCGATGCCCACGTTGCCCGCCAGCACGATCACGTCGGCCAGGCTCGCCCCGCTGTCCGCCGCGATGCCTTCGAGCACCCCGAGCACCCGCGCCAGGCGTTCCGGCTCGTTGCCCTTCCAGTCCTTCTGCGGTGCCAGGCGAATGCGCGCCCCGTTGGCGCCTCCGCGCATGTCGGAGGCGCGGAAGGTGCGCGCGCTGTCCCAGGCCGTGGCCACCATGTCGGCGATGCTCAGGCGCGCCTCGGCGATACGCTGCTTCACCGCCGCCACGTCGTAGTCGCGGCGCCCGGCGGGCACCGGGTCCTGCCAGATCAGGTCCTGCGCCGGCACGTCAGGCCCCAGGTAACGCGCCTTCGGCCCCATGTCGCGGTGGGTGAGCTTGAACCAGGCCCGCGCGAACACTTCCGAGAAATGGTCCGGATCGCGCTGGAAGCGCTCGGCGATCGCGCGATAGGCCGGGTCCATCTTCATCGCCATGTCCGCGTCGGTCATGACGGGCTTGCGGCGGATGGTCGGATCCTCCACGTCCACCGGCATGTCCTGCTCGCGGATGTCCACCGGCTCCCACTGCCAGGCGCCGGCCGGGCTCTTGCTCAGCTGCCAGTCATGTCCCAGCAGCATCGCGAAATAGCCGTTGTCCCAGCGCGTCGGGTGGGTGGTCCAGGCGCCCTCGATGCCGCTGGTGACGGCGTCGCGCCCGATGCCGCGCGTGCTCTTGTTCAGCCAGCCCAGTCCCTGGTCCTCGAGTTCGCCGCCCTCGGGCGCCGGCCCCAGGCGCTTGGCGTCGCCGTTGCCGTGCGCCTTGCCCACGGTGTGGCCGCCGGCGGTCAAGGCCACCGTTTCCTCGTCGTTCATCGCCATGCGCGCGAAGGTCTCGCGCACCTGCGCGGCCGTCTTCAGCGGATCGGGCTTGCCGTTGACCCCTTCGGGGTTCACGTAGATCAGGCCCATCTGCACCGCCGCCAGCGGGTTCTCCAGTGTGGAGGCGTCGTCCACCGAGGCGTAGCGCCCGTCGCTGGGGGCCAGCCACTCGCGCTCCGCGCCCCAGTACACGTCCTTCTCCGGATGCCAGATGTCCTCGCGGCCGAAGCCGAAACCGAAGGTCTTCAGGCCCATGGACTGGTAGGCGACCGTGCCGGCCAGCACGATCAGGTCGGCCCAGCTGATCTTGTTGCCGTACTTTTTCTTGATCGGCCACAGCAGGCGCCGCGCCTTGTCCAGGTTGCCGTTGTCGGGCCAGGAATTCAGCGGTGCGAAACGCTGGTTGCCGGTCCCCGCGCCGCCGCGCCCGTCGGCCGTGCGATAGGTGCCGGCAGCGTGCCAGGCCATGCGGATGAACAGGCCGCCGTAGTGGCCCCAATCGGCCGGCCACCAGGGCTGGCTGTCGGTCATCAGCGCATGCAGGTCCTTTTTCAGGGCCGCGAAATCCAGGCCCTTCACCGCCTCGCGGTAATCGAAGCCCGCATCCATCGGATCGGTCTTGCGGTCATGCTGATGCAGGATGTCCAGGTTCAGCGCCTTGGGCCACCAATCCACGTTGGACATGCCGGTCTCGGTCGCACCGCCATGCATGACCGGACACTTCCCGGAACTCGCCGTCTTCTGATCCATCGTCCTCTCCTACGGTAGTTGGGTGCTTGCGCAATTCTTGTCCGACATCGCGCCGGGAGCACAAGCTCTGCGTGCGGCCATGTCGCCGCGGAACCGGCGAAGCCAGAACCTGTGGAATAGCTTAGGCCGATGGTGGCCCGCGAACAATTTGATTGATTCAATGCCTCCGATAGTCACCGGCCGCGTCGGGAAGCGCGAGCGAGTCAGGAATCGCGCCGAAGCCCGACCAAGGAGAGTCGGCGCGGATCCCGCGCCCCGCAAGGAGACCAGCATGAAGCACTACCCCGTCCGCCCCGAAGCCATCGCAGCCCTCGATCCCATGGCACGGCGCGTGACCCACGAGCAAACGCAGGGCCGCCCCAAGTTTTCTCGTCCCCCACGGGGGGCGGGCTGGGCGCAGCCCGGCCCTGGGGGCGCCCAACATGCGGCGACCGAGCCGCCCGGCACCGGCGCCTACCTGCATCAGCGCGAGCCCGGCATCTACGTCGACGTCGTGTCGGGCGAACCGCTGTTCGCCTCGACCGACAAATTCGACAGCGGATGCGGATGGCCGAGCTTCAGCCGGCCGATCGAAACAGGGCGCATCCAGGAGCACCGCGACACGACTTTCGGCATGATCCGCACCGAAGTGCGCTCGGCCGATGCCGACAGCCACCTCGGCCACGTGTTCGACGACGGGCCGCCCGAGCGTGGGGGCCTGCGCTATTGCATCAACTCGGCCTCGCTTCGTTTCGTTCCGCGCGCGGAGATGGCCGCGCAGGGTTACGAGCAATACCTGCCGCTGCTGGAGGACAAGTGATGGAACAGATTGCGATCCTGGCCGGAGGCTGCTTCTGGGGCATGCAGGAACTGCTGCGCCGCGTACCCGGCGTGCTGTCCACGCGGGTGGGCTACTGCGGAGGAGACACGGCCCATGCGACCTACCGGAATCACGGCCGGCATGCGGAAGCGGTCGAGGTGCGCTTCGACGCGGATCGTCTGAGCTTTCGCGAGCTCCTGCAGGTGTTCTTCCAGATTCACGACCCGACCACTCGCGACCGCCAGGGCAACGACGTCGGAACTTCGTACCGCTCGGCGATCCTGTACGGGAGCCCGGAGCAGCGCGACACCGCGCGGGGGCTCATCGCGCGCATGGACGCCAGCGGTGTGTGGCCGGGCCGGATCGTGACCGAGCTCAGTCCCGCCGGCGCGTTCTGGCCCGCGGAGCCCGAGCATCAGGACTACCTCGTGCGCAACCCGATGGGCTACACCTGCCACTACCCGCGCCCGGACTGGAGGCTGCCGGAGGAGGAATGAGGGCGCGGCGCGGCCCGAACGAGCCCCTCCGCGAAGCCGCCCATGCCCCGGAAACGACGATGCCCGCTTGCGCGGGCATCGAAATCCTGGCGGAGAGAGGGTCCGCCTTGTCCGTTTTCCCGCATCGGAACGCATGGGACATCCTGAACCCGCCTAGAGCATATTTTCAGAGGGATTTCCTTGCACAAACAGTAGGTTGCAGAGCATGCCGACAATCCCCCATGTTCCCACAAATTCCCGTATGATTGCACCGAAGCCCGCGCCGGTTTGTGGGAAGTTTTGTGGGAATTGTGGGAGATGAGCATGGCGAAGAAGCCCCTGACGGTCAAGGAAGTAGAAGCCGCGCGCCGCAAGGTCGGCATGCACCGCGTCGCACCTGGCCTGTACCTGCGCGTCGTCAGTGCCGGCGCCGCCTACTGGATGCTGCGTTACTCCAAGGTCGAGGGCGACACCCGCAAGCAAGTCGAGATGTCCCTGGGGCGCTTCGCCGACCTGACGCTGGCGCAGGCCACTGCGAAGGC
>JAKBNS010000151.1 GCA_021830925.1 Pseudomonadota bacterium
GATCCAGCAGCCGTGGCAGCAGCAGCCGCAGGCGCGGCAACCGCAAGGCCAGCAACTACAGCGCCAACACCAGCAGCAACAGCAACAGCAACAGCAACAGCAACAGCAACAGCAACAGCAACAGCAACAGCAACAGCAACAGCAACAGCAACAGCAACAGCAGTCTTCCCCCACGGGGCAGCCGGTGCAGCAGCCCGGTGCGCGGCGCTCGCAGCGAGGCGCCGAATCCCGGACGCCGCAGCCGCAGCCCTGACGCGACGGCGCGCGCGTCAGGGCGCGCCGCGAGCACCGCGCTCAGGCGCGGGTCGCGGGTTTGGCCGGCAGGCCGGCGTCCTCGCTGACCCCGATGGCCGCCGCGCTCCAGTCCATGTCGCCGCGCTGGTGCGCCAGCGCCGACAGCAGGCGTCCCTGCACCAGTTGCGCGAGCGGCATGGGCATCGCCACCTTGCGTGCCGCACCGAGCACCAGGTCGGCATCCTTCAGGCCCAGCGAAAGCTTGAACCCGGCCGGCTGGTAGGCATGCTGCGCGATCTGGCGCCCGTAGTTCACCATCACCGGAGCCGGGAGGATGGACTGGGTCAACACCTCGACGGTGCGCTCCCGCGGCAGCCCGTAGCGCTCGCCCAGGGTCATCGCCTCGGCCAGGGACTCGATGGCCGCCATGAGCATGAAATTGCCCGACAGCTTGAGCACGTTGGCCGCGGCCGCGTCCTCGCCGAGTTCGAACACCCGCTGGCCCATCGCCTCCAGCGCCGGCAGCACGGCCTGGCGCGCCGCCTGCGGGCCCGCGCAGAGCACGAACAGCTTGGCCGCGGCCGCCGCGTCGGGGCGTCCGAACACCGGGGCGGCCACGTAGTGCGTGCCGCGTGCGGCGTGCAGCGCGGACAGCTCCTGCGCGGTCTGCGGGGAGACGGTGCTCATCGATACGTGGATGCCGCCTTCGCCCAGATGCTGCCCGATGCCGTGTTCGCCCTGCACCACGTCGCGCAGCGCCGCGTCGTCGGACAGCATGGTCACCACGATGCCCGAGGCCGGCGCCACGTCGCACGCACGCTCCGCCAGGCGCGCTCCGTCGCGCACCAGGTCCCGGGCCTTGTCGGGCGAGCGGTTCCACAAGCTGACTCGATGGCCCGCGCGCAGCAGGTTGGCGGCCATGGCGTGGCCCATGCTGCCCAGGCCGATGAATCCGATGTCCATGATGGGTCCTCCGTCGGTGGTTCAGGCCTCGGCGGCCTGTTCGTCCAGGTCCAGCGCGGGGTAGTCGGTGTAGCCGGCCGGGCCCGGGGTATAGAAACTCTGCGGATCCGGCTGGTTCAGCGGCGCGCCGCGGCGCAGTCGCGACGGCAGGTCCGGGTTGGCGAGGAAGGCCCGGCCGAAGGCCACCGCGTCGGCGCGGCCCGATTCGACGGCATCGATGGCCAGCGTGCGGTCGTATCCGTTGTTGGCGATGTAGGCGCCGCGGAAGGACTTGCGCGCCGCCGCGTAGTCGAAGCCGGGCAGGTCGCGCGAGCCGCCGGTGGCGCCTTCGATCATGTGGATGAAGGCCACGCCGCGCCGGTCGAGCTGCTCGATCAGGTGCTCGAAGGTGGCTTGGGGATGGCTGTCCGAGATCGCGTTGAACGGGGTCAGCGGCGACAGGCGGATGCCCACGCGCGCGGCACCGATCTCGGCCACCACGGCGTCGACGATTTCCAGCGCGAAACGGCAGCGCGCGGCCACCGAGCCGCCGTAGGCGTCGTCGCGGCGATTCGTGCCGTCGCGCAGGAACTGGTCGATCAGGTAGCCGTTGGCGCCGTGGATCTCCACGCCGTCGAATCCCGCGCGCATGGCGTTGGCCGCGGCACGGCGGAATTCGCCCACCACCTCGGCGATCTGCTCGGCGCTCATCGCCAGGGGGACCGGAATGTCCCGCTTGCCCTGGTGGGTGTAGGCGACCACGCCCTCGGGCGCCAGCGCGGAAGGGGCGAAGGGCTGCAGCCCGCCGGTGAGTTCGGGGTGGCTGATGCGCCCGACGTGCCAGATCTGCGCCAGCATCTTCGAGCCGGCCTGGTGCACGGCGTGGGTGATGGCCTTCCAGCCCTCGACCTGGGCGTCGGAGTAGATGCCCGGCGTGGCCATGTAGCCCTTGCCGCGCGGTGACACCTGGGTGCCTTCGCTGACGATCAGCCCGGCGCCGCTGCGCTGGCGGTAATACTCGACGTTGATGTCGCTGCCCGGCACGTCGCCGGCGGCTTCGTCGGCGCGGCAGCGGGTCAGCGGGGCCATGACGATGCGGTTGGCGATGTCGATGCAACCGATACGGCCGGGCTGGAACAGCCTGGTTTGCTGGATCTTGGGTACGTTCATGCGCGGGTCCTTGGGTTCGGGGTTCGCCGGAGCGCAAGACGCGCGGCCATGCAGCGCGTCTTCTCCGTGAAAACCCTGAAATTATTGCGGCTTCCCGCGAATCCTGCAGCGCATGCCGCGGCCCATCAGCCCGGGCAGCGCCCCCACCACAGGCCGGTCGACGGCGTGAAACTTCCGTCGGGCTCCACCTGAAGCGCCTCGCGCACCTCGCGGGGAGCGCCCTGGAGCAACTCGCGGATCGCGCGCACCATGGTGTCGGGCGTGCGCATGCGCTGCACCCAGGTGTCGAACTGCAGGCGCGTGGGCCAGCGCTGCTCGTGCACCGGTTCGACGCCGATGCCTCGCAGCAGGGCCCGCCACTGGGCGCGCGAACGGTTGCGCACATGCGAGGTGTCGCGCAGCAGTTCGATGCACTGCAGATGGGTGTCCACCAGCGCCTGTTCCGAGCCTTCGAGGTCGATCACCAGCACATGTCCGCCCGGGCGCAGCACACGGCGCAGTTCGGCCATGGCCGCGTCGAGGTCTACCCAGTGGTGGGCGCTGTAGCGCGTGGACACGAGGTCGAAGCTGGCGTCGGCGAAGGGCAGGCGGTGCACGTCGCCGGCCTGGCAGCTCAGCTTGTCCAGGCCGCGCTCGGCGGCCGTGCGGCGCACCACGGCGAGCATGGACTCGGAGGCGTCGAAGGCGATCACCTCGTTCGCGACCTCGGCCAGCGCATAGGCGAGGTGGCCGGCACCGGTGCCCAGGTCCAGCGCCCGAACGGGGCGGGTCCCGAGGCCGCCCAGCAGGTCGCGCGCGCATTGCAGATCGGGGCCGGCGGCGTGCACGGCGCTGCTCAGGTAGGCCTGGGCGCGGGGATCGAAACTGGCGTTGACGGCGTCGAGATGGGATTTCACGGGGTTCTCCGGTGGTTCAACAGGGCACTGGAGCTACCATAGGCCCGGCTCTGGTCATGGAACAAGACCATTGCTCATGCTGGTATAAGAACTACCCGAAAACACCCGTGGACGAATCGAGGCCGGATGGATCCTCCGACCAGGCCGAGCAGCTTGGCGCGTTCCTGCGCGCCGCGCGCGAGCGCGTGAAGCCCGAGGCCGTGGGCCTGCCCGCCGGGCGGCGCAGGCGAACCCGTGGCTTGCGACGCGAGGAAGTGGCCGCGCTGTGCGGCATCAGCCCGACCTGGTACACCTGGATCGAACAGGGGCGCACCCAGGCGGTGTCCGTGCTCACGCTGGACGCGCTGGCGCTGGGGCTGCGCCTGAGCCCGGCCGAACGTTCCTATCTGTTCGAGCTGGCGCGTCGCGCCGATCCGCGCGCGGCGATGGCGTCGCGCGCGCCCTCGGGCGATGCCGAGGACCTTGAATGCGCGCGCCTCGTGAGCCTGATGGGCTGCCCGGCCTACGCGCTGGACGCCCATTGGGACGTGCTGGCCTGCAACGGCGAGGCCAGGCGCCTGTTCGCGCCGTGGCTGGGCGAGGCGGGCCCCGCCGAGCCCAATCTGCTGCGCTGGGTCTATCTGGATCCCGCCGCGCGCGGCGGGATCGTCGACTGGGAACTGCGGGCGCGCCGCCTGGCGGCGGAGTTCCGGGCCGATACCGCCGCGTTGCGCGACGATGCGCACCACCGCCGCTTCGTCGCCGCGCTGTGCGCGCAAAGCCCCGAGTTCGAGCAGGCCTGGCGCTCCCAGCAGGTGCTCGAACGCGAGGGGGGGCTGCGCGCCTTCGCCACCGCCGAGGGCCTGTGCAACTACCGGCAGGTCACGCTGCGCGGCGGCGCCGCGGGGGGTGTCAAGCTGGTCGCGTTGCACAGAATCGAAGATTCCTGCGCAGTTGCGGCAGGCGCCGCGTACAAGCCCTAACATTCCGGGCGAGACAAGGTTCGGGGCGGGGGCTTCCGGACCCGCGACAACCCCATTCGAATCCGGACCACCGGCCATGGCCCAGCCTTCGTCTGCATGGCCCGCCGCGCGCGCGCGGCGGGTGATCGTCCTGCTGCTGCTGGGCGTGGCCTCGCTGCTCGCCTGGCGCCTGGTGCAGCGCCCGCGGGTGCGCGCGGCGCTGGCGGCGCCAGCACCGGTGGCCGTGCCGGCCAGCGTGCAGCCGGCCGCGTCCGCCGATGTGCCGCGGGTGCTGCTGGGGGTGGGCACGGTGCAGGCGCGGCGCAGCGTGACGGTGCGCACGCAGGTGGACGGCCGGCTGGACTCCATCGACTTCACCGAAGGCCAGCCGGTGCGTGCCGGGCAGGTGCTGGCGCGCATCGACGCGCGAGCGCTGCGTGCCCAGTTTGAACAGGCCCGCGCGGCGAAGGCGCGCGACCAGGCCCAGCTCGCCGATGCGCGGCTGGAACTGCGGCGCAGCAGGGGCCTGGTGGATGTGGGCGCGGCCTCGCGCCAGAGTCTCGACAGCCAGCGCGCGCTGACGCGCCAACTGGCCGCCGCGGTGCAGGCGGATTCCGCGCAGGTCGATTACGCCAGGGTGCAACTCGGCTACGCCACCATCCGCGCGCCGATCGGCGGCCTGGCGGGTGCGCGCCTGGTCGATGCCGGCAACATCGTGCACGCCGGCGATCCGGCCGGGCTGGTGGTGATCAACCAGATCGACCCCATCGACGTGGCCTTCAGCCTGCCCGGCCAGGCGGTGCAGGCGATCAACCTGGCGCGCGGCCGGGCGCCGCTGCAGGTACTGGCCTATGCGCCGGGGCAGTCGCGGCCGGAGGCCAGCGGGACCCTGGTGCTGGTGAACAACCAGGTCGACGCGGCCAGCGGCACCATCGCGCTCAAGGCGCGCTTCCCCAATCCGCGACATCTGCTGTGGCCCGGACAGTACGTTCGCGTACGCCTGGTGCTGGGGCATTGGCACGATGCGGTGACGGTGCCGGACTCCGCGCTGCAGCACGGCCAGTCGGGCAGCTTCGTGTACGTGGTGGATGCCGGACATCGTGCCCGGGTTCGGCCGGTGGTCGTGGGTCAGGAGCAGGACGGCATCGCCGTCATCGCCGAGGGCCTGAAGGCCGGCGAGCGCGTGGTGGTGGACGGCCAGTACAAGCTCAGCCCGGGCGCGCTGGTGCGCGAGCTGGCGCCGCGATGAGCCCGCGAGCATGAGTATTTCCGCCGGGTTCATCCGCCGCCCCATCGGCACCTCGCTGCTGGCGCTGGCGCTGCTGCTGGTGGGCGTGGTGGCGCTTCCGCTGCTGCCGGTGGCTTCCCTGCCGGACGTGGAGTACCCGACCATCCAGGTCACCGCCAACCTGCCGGGGGCCAACCCGCAGGTCATGGCCTCCACCGTGGCGCAGCCGCTGGAGAGCCAGTTCGCGGCCATCCCCGGGCTGGCGCAGATGACCTCGACCAGTGCGCTGGGCACCACCCAGATCACCTTGCAGTTCGACCTCAAGCGCGACATCGACGCCGCCGCGATGGACGTGCAGTCGGCCATCAACGCGGCGGCCGGCCAGTTGCCCAGGAACCTGCCGAGCCCGCCGACCTTTCGCAAGATCAATCCGGCGGAGTTCGCGGTGCTGGTGCTGGCGGTGCAGTCCCCCACGCTACCGATCACCCAGGTCGACGACTACGCGGAGGTGGTGCTGGCGCAGCAGATCTCCCAGATCCCCGGCGTGGGCAGCGTGGACATCGGCGGGCGCCAGAAGCCGGCCATCCGCATCCAGGTGGACCCGACGCGCCTGGCCGCCATGGGGCTGAGCCTGGAGGACGTGCGTGCCGCCATCGGCCAGGCTTCGGTGAGCCAGGCCGCCGGCAGCCTCAGCGGCGAGCACAGCAGCGCGGCCATCTACACCAACGACCAGATCACCCGCGCGGCGCCGTGGAACGACACGGTGATCGCCTGGCGCCACGGCGCCCCGGTGCGCGTGCGCGACATCGGGCGCGCGGTGGACGGCCCGGAGAACGTGCTCACCGGCGCATGGGGCTTTCGCGGCGCCGCCGCTCCCGCCGGGGAGGGCCTGAGCAACGGGCGCGCCATCATCCTGTTCGTGCACAAGCAGCCGGGCGCCAACGCCATCGACACCGTCGAGCGCATCCGGGCCGAGTTGCCGCGCCTGCGCGCGGCCATCCCGCCGAGCATTCGCATCGACACCCTGATCGATCGCACGCAGAACATCCGCGCCTCGATGCACGACGTCGAGCGCACCCTGCTGATCACCGTCTGCGCCGTGGTGCTGGTGATCTTCGTGTTCCTGCGCAGCCTCTGGTCCACGCTGATTCCCGGCCTGACCGTGCCGCTGGCCCTGCTCGGCACGGCAGGCGCGATGTACCTGCTGCACTACAGCCTGGACAACCTGTCGCTGATGGCCCTGACCATCTCGGTGGGTTTCGTGGTGGACGACGCCATCGTCATGCTGGAGAACATCTACCGGCACATCGAGGCGGGCATGGCGCCGATGCAGGCGGCCCTGCAGGGGGCGCAGGAGATCGGCTTCACCATCGTATCCATCTCGGTGTCGCTGATCGCGGTGTTCATCCCCCTGCTGCTGATGGGGGGCATTGTCGGTCGCCTGTTCCGCGAATTCGCCGTCACCGTGAGCATGACCATCGTCATCTCGGTGCTGGTTTCGCTGACCTTGACGCCGATGATGTGCTCGCGTTTCCTGCGCGACGAGCACGCGCGCGGGCACGGCCGGCTGTACCGCGCCTTCGAGCATGGCTTCGATGCCCTGCGCGACGCCTACCGGCGGGGGCTGGACCACGTGCTGCAGCATCCGCTGCTCACCCTGTGCGTGTTCTTCGCCACCCTGGCGACGACGGTGGCGATGTTCGTGTTCAGCCCCAAGGGCTTTTTCCCGCAGCAGGACATCGGCTCCATCTACGGCTTCGCGCAGACCTCGCAGGACGCCTCCTTCCCGGCGATGAACCGGCGCATCCACGCCCTCGCCAGGGTGGTGGCCGGCGACCCGGACGTCAGCGGCATGGGAGTGTTCGCCGGCGGGACCACGGCCAATACCGGGGTGTTCTTCATCGCGCTGCGCCCGAAGGCCGACGGGCGCAAGGCCAGCGCCCAGCAGATCATCGACCGCCTGCGCCCGCGCATCGCGCAGGTGCCGGGCATCCAGCTGTTCATGCAGGCACCGCAGGACATCAACGTGGGCGGCCGGCTGGCACGCACCCAGTACCAGTACACCCTGCAGGACAGCGACATCGACGAGCTCAACACCTGGGCACCGCGCCTGCTGGCGCGCCTGAGGCAACTGCCCCAGCTCACCGACGTCGCCTCGGACCAGCAGAACCGCGCGAACTCGGCCGTGGTCACGGTGGACCGCGAGCACGCGGCGAGTTTCGGCATCAGCCCGGCGCTGATCGACCAGACCCTGGACGACGCGGTGGGCCAGGCGCAGGTGGCGCAGTACTTCACGCAGACCAACAGCTACCACGTGATCGAGGAGGTGCTTCCGTCCGAGCAGCGCGACGCCGACCTGTTCGACAAGATCTTCATCACCTCGCCGTTGACCGGCCAGCCGGTGCCGCTGGCGGCGCTGGTGAAGGTGGATACCTCGAAGACCGCCTACCTGATGATCAGCCACCAGGGCCAGTTCCCGGCCGTGACCCTGTCCTTCAACCTCGCCCCCGGCGTGGCGCTGGGCGCGGCGGTGGACGCGGTGCACCGGGTGGAAGCCGCCATGCGCATGCCCGCCACCGTGCGCGGCAGCTTCCAGGGCACCGCGCAGGCCTTCCAGCAGTCGCTGCGCACCCAGCCCTACCTGATCGCCGCGGCGCTGGTGTGCGTGTACATCGTGCTGGGCCTGCTCTACGAGAGCTACATCCACCCGCTGACCATCCTGTCCACGCTGCCTTCCGCCGGCCTGGGGGCCCTGCTGATCCTGCGCGCCGGCGGTTACGACCTCAGCGTGATCGCGATCATCGGCATCATCCTGCTCATCGGCATCGTGAAAAAGAACGGCATCATGATGATCGACTTCGCGCTGGACGCCGAGCGAAACCGGGGCCTGAGCCCGCGCGAGGCCATCCGCGAGGCCTGCCTGCTGCGCTTTAGGCCCATCATGATGACCACCGCCTGCGCGATCCTGGCGGGGCTGCCGCTGATGCTCGACCACGGCGCCGGCTCCGAGCTGCGGCGCCCGCTGGGCTATGCCATGGTGGGGGGGCTGCTGGTGTCGCAGGCCATGACCCTGTTCACCACGCCGGTCGTCTACCTGTACCTGGACCGCGCGCATGCCTGGTACATGCGTCGCCGCCGGGCGCGTGCCGGGCGGGCCGCGGCGCGCGCGGCCTCAGCGGGGCAGTAGCGAGGTGGACAGCCAGGGCACGGCGGCGATCACCACGACGCCGGCGAACACGACGCCCATGTAGGCCAGCAGCTGGCGCACGCCGCGCCCGGGAGCGATGCCGGAGATCGAGCAGGCGATGTAGTAGCCCAGTCCCAGCGGCGGCATGAACAGCCCCATGCCCAGCGACAGCACGGCCACCATCGCGTAGTGCACCGGCTGGATGCCCAGCGCATGCGCGACGGGGAACATCAGAGGCGCCATGACGGCGATGCCCGGGATGCCCTCGAGTATCGAGCCCACCAGCGTGAACAGCACGATGGACAGCGCCAGGAAGCCGGCCGCGCCGCCCGGGATGGACGCGGCGGCGCGCGCGACGCCGGCCGCGAGTCCGCTTTGCGTGACGCACCACGCGATCGCGGACGCCGCGCCCAGGGTCCACAGCACGGCACCCGACAGGCGCGCGGTGCGCAGCACGATGGCCAGCAGGGCGCGCGGCGCGACGGCGCGATAGCCCAGCCGCCCGGCCAGCAACACGTAAACGATGCCCAGCGTGGACACCTCGGTGGCCGTGCACACGCCGTCGATGACCAGCGCGCGCACCAGCAGCGGCAGGGCCAGCGCCGGCAGGGCCCTGGCCGCCAGGCGAGGCAGTCGCGCGAGGTCGATGCGCCGCGTGTCGCGCGCGGGCTCGCCGCGGTGACGCCACCATACCGCCAGGCACAGCAGCACGAGTGTGAGCAGCGCGGGCAGCAGGGAGCCGGCGAACAATCCGGCCACCGACACCCCGGTCACCGATCCCAGCGTGAGCAGCAGCAGGCTGGGGGGGATGATCTCGGTCTGCGCGCAACTCGCCGCCAGCAGCGCGATGAACTCGTCGTCGCTCGTGCCCTGCGCGCGCATCTGCGGGAACAGCGACGGCACGATCGCGGCCATGTCGGCGAAGCGCGAGCCCGCGATTCCCGACGTCAGGTACATGCTGCCGAGCAACACGTAGCCCAGGCCCGCCCGGAAAGGAGCGAGCAGTGCGACGAACAGCGCCATCATCGACTCGGCCATGCCGCTGGCCTCCAGCAGCAGCCCGAGCAGGATGAACAGGGGCATCGCCAGCATCAAGGTATGCGAGAGCGCGCCTTCCACCAGCAGCGGCACCACCTGCAGCGGCAGCGAGGTGGCCGGGCCCAGATACGCCAGCACGCCCAGTCCGAAGGCGAAGCCCACCGGAACACCCGCCAACAGGCAAGCCAGGCCGACCCCCACCAGCAGCACCGGCAGCGCCAGGCCCGCGAGTCCCGTCAGCCACGGACTGGCCCATGCGAGCAGGCCGCCGCACAGCGCCACCAGGCCCAGGGCTTGCAGCAGGTCGCGCCGGGCGTGGACGCGCAGCATGCGCAGCCACGCCGTCAGCGCCATGCCCGCCAGGCCGACGGGAAGCGCGGCGGCCGGCACCAGCATGGACAGGCCCAGCGGCTGGCTGTGCACCGGACGCTGCGCCAGCGCGTAGATCCACGCGGGCTGCAGCAGGGCCAGCAGCAGTCCCAGCGAGGCCGCGTCGCCGAATGCCTCGGCGCGGCGACGTGCCGGCGGGCGCAGGTGCGCAAGCAGCACCGCCATGCGCAGATGCTCGCCGCGGCGCATGGCCCCGATGGCGCCGAACATCGCCAGCCAGACCAGCAGCACGGATTCGACCTGGTCGGCCCAGTCCAGCGGGTGCCCGAGCGCGCGGCTGCCCACGCCCAGCAGCACCAGCGCGACCTCGGCGGCCAGCAGTGCCACGGCGAGCGTACCCGTCAGCCAGCCCAGCGCGGCGGAGAGTGCCCCTTCGGGACGGCACGGCGCGGCCGTCATGGAACAGCCCTCCTCGCTGGGTTCATGCCAAGCGCCCCGTGTTGCGCTCCAGGACGTCCCAGTCGGCGCTGCCGAAGCGCGCGCGGCAGGCCTCGTAATAGCCGGAGTCGCGGAGCAGCTCGCGGAAGCCCTGCGTGGGCGGGGTATTGAAGCGCATGCCCTTCGCGACCAGCTCGCGCTGCAGGGATCGATCGAGTCGGGCGACGTCGTCGCGCTCGCCCAGCGCGGCCTCGTCGAGCTGCTGCGCCAGCAGCGTGCGCAACTGGGGGCTCAGGCGCCGCAGCGATCCCGGATAGGCGAGCATCCAGAACCCATCCCAGGCGTGGCGGGTGAGGGAGCAGTACCTCTGCACCTCGTACAGCGCGAAGGTGGACACGATGACCAGCGGGTTCTCCTGCGCCTGCAGCAGGCCGCTTTGCAGCGAGGGGTAGAGGTCGGCGATCTGCAACACCGTGGGGCGCGCGCGCATGGCCTCGAAGCCGCGCAGCAGCAGGTCCACCGGCGGCACGCGGATGCGCAGGCCCCGCAGGTCCGCGGCGCGGCGGATCGGGCGCGGTTGCGAGGTGACCTGGCGGAAGCCGCTGTCCCAGCACCTGCGCATGACCTCCAGGCCGGCCTGCTGGATGCGCGCGCGCATCAGCTCGCCGAGTCCGCCGTCCATCGCCTTCCACACCGCGGCGTAATCGTCGAAGGCGTAGCAGACTCCGCTGAGCGCGGTCGCCGGCACCAGGTCGGCGAGGAACATGGGCGAGATCGCGTACAGATCGATCGCCCCCATGCGCAGCTGCGCCAGCATGCTGTCGGCGTTGCCCAGCAGGCTGTTCGGAAACAGCCGCAGACCGAGGCGCCCCCCACTGAGCTCGCGCAGCCTGCGGTCGGCCTGCAGCAGGCGCAGGTTCAGCGGATGGGCCGCGGGCAGGAGGGTGCAGGTACGCAACTCCACGCGGGCCGGTCGCGCCGCGGTGGCGCGGGCCACGCCCTGCAGGGCCGCGGCGCCGGCCAGCCGCAGGCACGCGCGTCGACGGTTGGGGGCAGCGGGTGCTCGGAACATGATTCCGAAGCGTAGGCGCGGGGCCGGGCGCGACAGGCCCCGCGCGTGAGTCGGCGATCCAGGCCGGCGTGAGTCGCGCGCGATGCGCGCGTCAGCCAGCCTGCTTCAGCGAGCCAGGAACCCGGTCGACAGCCAGGGCACAGCCGCCACCACCACGATGCCCGCCAGCAGCGCGGCGAGGTAGCCCAGCAGCGGGCGCACGCCTTCCTCGGGCGCCACGCGTCCGATCGCGCAGGCGGCGTAGTAGCCCACGCCCAGCGGGGGCATGAACAGGCCCAGGCCCATCGACAGCACCACCACCATCGCGTAGTGGATCTCGTTGATGCCCAGTTGCTGCGCGATGGGAAACAGCAGCGGCCCGAACAGCACCATCGCGGGGATGCCCTCGAGCACCGAGCCCAGCAGCACGAACAGGGGAATGGACACGGCCAGGAACACCGGGCCGCCGCCGGGCAGCGAGGCCATGGCCTGTGCCAGCGAGCCCGAGAAGCCCGACTGGGTCAGGCCCCAGGCGATGGCGGTGGCGGTGCCGATGATGAACAGGATCGCCCCCGACAGGCTGGCCGTCTCCACCAGCATGGGCACGAGCCTGCGCCAGTCGAAGCGCCGGTACACCAGCAGGCCGATCGCGGTGGCGTAGACGATGCCCAGCGTGGACACCTCGGTGGCGGTGGCGATGCCGTCGACCACCGCGGCGCGGATCACGAAGGGCAGGGCCAGCGCCGGCGCGGCCACCAGGCCCAGGCGCAGCACTTCGGCGCGCGACACACGTTCACGCCGAGCCGCGCCGCCGCCGGCGCGCCGGCGGTTGCGCCAGCCGATCACCACGCACAGGCCGAGCCCGGTGACCAGCGCCGGCAGCAGTCCGCCGGTGAACAGGGCCGAGATGGACACTCCGGTCACCGAGCCGATGGTGATCAGCACCAGGCTGGGCGGTACGGTCTCGGTCTGCGCGCCGGTGGCCGCCAGCAAGGCCAGCAACTCCCCTTTGGGGGTGCCCAGGCGCTGCATTTCGGGAAACAGGGCCGGGGCGATGGCGGCCATGTCGGCGGCCTTCGAGCCGGAGATGCCCGACACCAGGTACATCGCGCCCACCAGCACGTAGGACAGCCCGCCGCCCACGTGGCCGAGCAGCCCGGCGAGGAAATCCACCATGGCGCGCGCCATGCCGGTCATCTCGATGAGCAGGCCGAGGAACACGAACAGGGGCACGGCCAGCAGGATCAGGTGCGACATGCCCTCGTCCATGCGCCCGACCAGGATCTGCAACGGGGTCTGGGTGGACAGCGCCAGATAGCTGAAGGCGGCCAGTCCGAAGGAGAACGCGATGGGAATGCCCGCCAGCACGCAGCCGGCACCGATGCCCACCAGGAAGATCAGCAGGTCGAGCTGGCCCAGGGATTCAAAACCCGGGCGCGCCCACCACAGAGCCAGCCCCGCCAGCAGCGGCAGCGCCAGCGCGCCGACGGCGCGGCGCGGCGTGCACTCGCGCAGCAGGCGCAGCAGCGCGAACAGCGCCATGAGCACGATGCCCACCGGCATGGCCGCCGCGCGCCACAGGTCCGACAGGCCCATGGCCGGCGTGGTGATGATCTGCTGGTTGTGCGCGAACTGCCAGGCCGGCCAGGCCACGAACAGCAGCAGCGCCAGGCTGGCGCCCAGGCTCAGCGCCTGCAGGCGCGCGCGCCAGACCTGGCGCGCGCGTGCGACGAGCGCGCTCATGCGCATGTGCTCGTCGCGCCGCAGCGCCACCACCGCGCCCAGCATGGCCAGCCACAGGAACAGCATCGTCGCCAGCTCGTCCGACCACACCAGCGGATGGCCGAGGCTGCGCGCGACGATGCCGGCCAGCAGGACCAGCACCTCCAGCAGGACCAGCGCCGCCGCCGCGTACTCGACCGGGCGCCCGAGCAGCGCGTCGACGCGCGCCGCGAGGCCGGTCCGCGGCGCCGCGTCCCCGGGCTGCCTCACGCCAGCTTGCCCGTGCTGCGCTCGAGGATGCCCCAGGCCTGCTCGCCGTACTTCGCCTTCCACTGGGCGTAGAAGCCGGCCTTGCGCAACTGCGCGCGGAAGCTGTCGGGGCTGGTGGTGTTGAACACCATCCCCTTGGAGCTGAGCTGGCTTTGCAGCGAGGCGTTCAGCGCGGCCACGTCGCTGCGCTCCTTCATGCCCGCGGAGTTGATGTTGCGCGCGACGATGGCCTGCAGGTCGGGCGGCAGGCGCTTCCACGACTGCGGGTTGCCCAGGAACCAGAAGCCGTCCCACATGTGGTTGGTCAGCGAGCAGTACTTCTGCACCTCGTACAGCTTGGCGGTGGAGATGATGGCCAGCGGGTTTTCCTCGCCGTCCACCAGGTGGGTCTGCAGCGCGGAGTAGACCTCGTCGAAGTTGATCGACGTGGGCGAGGCGCCGAAGGCCTGGAACATGGAGGTCCACAGCGGCGACACCGGCACGCGGATCTTGAAGCCCTTGAGGTCGGAGGCGGTGCGGATGGGCTTGGTCGAGGAGGTGATCTCGCGGAATCCGTTGTCCCAGATCTTGTCCATCACCACCAGGTCGGCCTTCTCGATCTGGCCACGCACGTAGGCGCCGAGGTCTCCGTCCAGCGCCTTCCACACCGCGGCGTAGTCGGGAAAGGCGAAGCCGATGCCGGTGATCGACGCGGCCGGCACCAGCGTGGACAGGATCAGGCCCGAAAGGGTGAAGAAGTCGATGCCCCCGGCGCGGAGCTGGCTGAGCATGCTGGTGTCCGAGCCGAGCTGGTTGTTGGGGAAGATCTGCAGCGTGACCCGCCCCTGGGTCTCCTTGTGGATGGCCTCGGCCATCTCGCGCGCGCGCACGTTCATCGGGTGCGTCACGGGCAGGTTGTTGGCGTACTTGAAGTGGAACTCCGACTCGGCGGCCAGCGCGCGCACCGGGTTGGCGGCCAGGGCCATCGGCGCCAGCGCCGTGGCGCCCGCGAGGAATTCGCGACGGGTAATGCTCATGTTGAGTCTCCTCCTGCTTGTTGTGGAACCAAGACCTGTCTCGGGCCGCCGACGCGGCGGCCCGTCAATGCGAGGCGTCCTGCTCCTGGCGCCTGCGTCGCAGCGTGGGCAGGCCGACCCCGGCGGCCTCGAAGCCGCCGTCGACCGCCAGCAACTGGCCGTTGATGAAACTGGCCGCCGGGCTGCACAGGAAGCCCACGGTTTCGGCCATTTCCTCGACTGTTCCGTAGCGCCCCAGCGGGATCGCGTCGTGGTAGTCGGAGCGCACCGCCACGCTGTGCACCAGCTTGGCCATCTCTGTCTCGACCGGACCCGGTGCGATCACGTTGCAGCGAATGCCCTGGTCGCCCAGCTCGACCGCCTGCTGGCGCGTCAGGTGCACCAGCGCCGCCTTGCTGGTGCCGTAGGCCACGCGCAGCGTGCTGGCGCGCACGGCGGAGATGGAGGCGATGTTGACCACCGCGCCGCCGCGTCCGCCGCGCAGCATCAGCGGGGCGAAGGCCTGGGTGCACAGGAAGGCGCCGTCCAGGTTGGTGCCCAGCACGTGGCGCCAGTCGGCGAAGCTGGTCTCCCCGATGGGTTTGAACACGGCCACGCCGGCATTGTTGACCAGCGCGTCGACGCGTCCGAAACGCTGCCACACCGCATCCGCCGCGGCGCGCACGCCAGCTTCGTCGGACACGTCGCAGTGCAGCGCCAGCACCTGGTCGGGCAGCGCCAGTTCGCGCTCGGTACGCCGCAGCGTGGGCGCGTCGATGTCCAGCAGTGCCACGCGACGGCCGTGGCGCAGGAACCACTGCGCGATGCCCAGGCCGATGCCGCGCGCGCCGCCGGTGATCACCGACACCGCGGTGTCCTGTTGCAGGGGAGTGCTCATGATCGTCGGTCGTGGAATCCGGGACCGGGGCCCGGCGCCCCGTGGCGCCAGACTAGCCCAAGCCCGCGGCGACGCGCACCCGGGTTCCCCGCAGTTGTCGCGGCGAGGCATCCATGGCCGAGGCAGGGGCGGCGGCGCGCGCCGCCCCTGCCCACGCCGGGTTCAGAAAAAGCCCAGGCGCGCTTCCGAGTAGCTGACCAGCAGGTTCTTGGTCTGCTGGTAGTGGTCGAGCATCATCTTGTGGGTCTCGCGCCCGATGCCCGACTGCTTGTAGCCGCCGAAGGCGGCATGCGCCGGATAGGCGTGGTAGCAGTTGGTCCACACGCGTCCGGCCTGGATGCCGCGACCCATGCGGAAGGCGGTATTCATGTCGCGGGTCCACACCCCCGAGCCCAGGCCGTACAGGGTGTCGTTGGCGATGGCCAGCGCTTCCTCCTCGTCGCGGAAGGTGGTCACCGAGACCACCGGCCCGAAGATCTCCTCCTGGAAGATGCGCATCTTGTTGTGGCCCTTGAACACCGTGGGCTGCACGTAGTAGCCGCCTTCCAGGTCGCCGCCGAGCTGCGCACGGGCTCCACCGGCGAGCAGCTCGGCGCCTTCCTGGCGCCCGATGTCGAGGTAGGAGAGGATTTTCTGCATCTGCTCGCCGCTGGCCTGGGCGCCGATCATGGTCTGCGGATCCAGCGGGTTGCCCTGCCGGATCGCCGCCACGCGTCGCAGCACCCGTTCCATGAAGGCGTCATAGATGCTCTCGTGGACCAGCGCGCGCGACGGGCAGGTGCACACCTCGCCCTGGTTGAGGGCGAACATCACGAAGCCCTCGACGGCCTTGTCCAGGAAGCCGTCATCGCGGGCCATCACGTCCGCGAAGAAGATGTTGGGCGACTTGCCGCCCAGCTCCAGGGTGACCGGGATCAGGTTCTGGCTGGCGTACTGCATGATCAGGCGCCCGGTGCTGGTCTCGCCGGTGAAGGCGATCTTGGCGATGCGCGGGCTGCTGGCCAGGGGCTTGCCGGCCTCCAGGCCGAAACCGTTGACCACGTTGAGCACCCCCGGCGGCAGCAGGTCGCCGATGATCTCCATCAGCACCAGGATGCTGACCGGCGTCTGCTCGGCGGGTTTGAGCACCACGCAGTTGCCCGCGGCCAGCGCCGGGGCCATTTTCCAGGCCGCCATGAGCAGCGGGAAATTCCAGGGGATGATCTGGCCGACCACGCCCAGTGGTTCGTGGAAGTGGTAGGCGTAGGTCTGGTGGTCGATCTCGGCGATCGAGCCTTCCTGCGCGCGCACGCAGCCGGCGAAGTAGCGGAAATGGTCGATGGCCAGCGGCAGGTCGGCCGCGGTGGTCTCGCGGATGGGCTTGCCGTTGTCCCAGGTCTCGGCGGCGGCCAGCACCGCGAGCTGGCTTTCCATGCGGTCGGCGATGCGGTTGAGCACGGCGGCCCGCTCGGCGGGCGAGGTCGCGCCCCAGGCCGACTTGGCGGCGTGCGCGGCGTCCAGCGCGCGTTCCACGTCCTCGGCGTTGGAACGGGGCACCTCGCAGAAGGCCTTGCCCGTGATCGGGGTGATGTTCTCGAAGTACAGGCCGCTGGCCGGTTCCACCCAGCGTCCGCCGATGTAGTTGCCGTAGCGTTTCCTGAAAGCCACCGGGGTCCCGAATTTTCCGGGTTCAAGCATGTCCATGTCCGACTCCTCTGGTAGTGTGTCGCCGCCCGCGGACCCGCCCGCGGCAGCCGGCAGCATGGCTATCAGGAAGCGTGCCAGCTCCCGGGGCGCGCACGCTTTGGAAGCGAAAAAGCCAGAGGAATCAGAGGCTTGGGCCAGGCGCCGAGAGCCTCCTGCGTGGCTCGCGCGTGGTCCCGCAGCGTCGCATGCGACACCCCGAAGTGTCGCGGCCGTCGCATCCCGCGACAGCCGGGGCGGACCCGGGGCGGCCCCGGACCGGCATCAAAGCGGCTGGATCGGCAGGCCCAGCGCCAGCCACTCGTTCATGCCGCCGGGGTACTCGCGCAGTCCGTGGCGCCCGAGAATGCGGTCGACCACGAACCAGGCGCCGGCCGCGTACTGGCCGGTGTTGCAGTACACGATGCCCCGGGCCGGCAGCCGGATGCCGTCCACGGCCAGCACTCCGCGGTACTGCTCCGGGCGGAGGAAATGCCAGGAGCCGTCGTCGTCGGCACGATACAGCAGCTCGGCCGGCAGCGGGCGCGAGCCCCGCAGGCGTCCGTCCTCGGGAATCACCGGGGTGCGTTGCAGCCCGGCGAACTGCGCCAGCGGGCGGGCGTCCAGGATGGCCTCGTGGCGCCGCTGCGCGGCCTGCACCTGGGCCACGTGGGCCAGCATGTCGGCGCGCGGCGCCGAGGCGCTCCACTTGCCCGATTCCATCGGCGCGATGGCGTCGGTATCGACGGGATAGCCGGCGGCCAGCCAGGCGTGGGTGCCGCCGTCGAGAATGGCCACGTCCGCGGCCGGCTCGCCGAACAGTTGCAGTTCCCAAGCCAGGAAGGCCGCCTCCTGCAGCGAGGTGGCGTCGTCGCCGGTGGGCGCGAGCACGATGGGCTTGCCGGGTTGCAGCACGGAAGCGCGCATGACCTCCTGGAACTGCTCGGCCGTGGGCAGCAGGAAGTCCACCTCCTTGCCGTCGATCTTGCGCTTTTCGCGCAGCGCCCAGAAGTTCACCGACAGGGCATCGGGAATATAGCCACCGACCTGTTCGAGCACCTTGCGGCCGTCCACGCTGCGCCACTTGGGATCGTTGGTCAGCGAGCCCACGTCGTCGCGGATGTCGACGATCTGCACCTTGGACGCGTTGGCGTGCAGCCATTGCACGTCGACCACCGGCCCGGGCAGCACGGAGGCGCGCGCGCTCGTGCAAGTCGCCAGCGCGAACAGACCGGCCAGCAGGAACCAGGCGGGGAATCGCTTCAAGACCACGGAAATCTCCAGGGTGGAACGGGACGGGAGCTTTGTAGCCGAGCGCCGCGCCAGGGTCCAAGGCAATTTCGCAATATCACGAATGACGAATATTGAGGTCCCTGGGCCGTCGGGCGTCGCCGACAGGAAGCGAAACCGCATGCGCCGAATCCAGGCAAACCATGGCGAAGCAACGGCGGGAGGTCGGCCGCTTCGCGCGGTCGAGCAGTTCAGGACCAGGGATTCGGCGCCTGCCGGGCCTTCTCCGGGGCGTCGACGGCCGGCGAGCGAGCGGCCTCGAGCGTGAAGATGCGCGCCGGCGGGACGTTCGCCCAGACCACGTGGCTGGAGCGTTGCCTGAGGCCCGACGGTTCGTAGCGCAGGCGGTTGCGCAGGTCATAGCTGAACTGCACGGCGCGTCCGCCGGCGCGCAGTACCCGCTCCCATTGCGCGACGATGGTCCGCGCGTCGCTCGGCGGCAGGGAGCGCAAGGGCAGGCTGGACACGATGGCGTCGACCATCAGACGCGGCGGCAGGAGCTCCGCCAGGCGCAGCGCGTCGCCGTGCAGCACGGTGACCGATGGAAAGCGCCGGCGCAGATGCAGGACGAAGTTGTGCGAGCGCTCGACGGCCACGAGGCGATCGGCGCGGATGCCGCGCTCCAGCAAAGCCTGGGTCACGCAACCCGTGCCGGCCCCCAGTTCGATGACCAGGCCGTCGCCGGATCGCGGCACGCAAGCCGCCATGCGCCGGGCGAGGTAGTCCGAACTCGGCCACACGGCCCCCACCGCTCCGGGATGACGCAGCCATTCACGCAGAAACACGGAAGGGGCGATGTCGCCCATCGTGCGGTGCAGGCGCGCGACCGGGGCAATGGACATCAAGCGGATGCGACGGAGTCGGGTTGGAGGCGCTTCGATATCGTCCATGGGCTTGGCATCGTGCGGAGTCGCGGATGGGGCGGCGCCCGGGCGACTCGCGGACTGGCGGAAGGTGCCTGCCGTGTCCCGGGGCTCCGGTGTGCGGCCGGTGCACGCTACTGTAGCGCTCGATCCGGGCAATTCATCGCTGGGCTGCGGACGCTTCATGCAATGCTCCTCGCCTGCACGGGGCGTGGACGCAAGCCCATGCTCTTCCGAATGGTGTAGGTCGTTGCCGCGAGGCGCCGCGGTACCCGGGGTACGCACGGCACGCCGTGCCTGGTCCCGCCAGCAGGAATCGAACCTGCATCTAACCCTTAGGAGGGGCTTGTTCTATCCATTGAACTATGGCGAGGCAGCCCCACAGTCTAGCCGTTCATGGCGGCGTCCCGCCGCTTCCGCGGCAGGGTTGCCGATGCACCCAGGCGGCTGAACAACCCATCGCCCCCGTCAACGCAAGCTTTGGGCTCGGCACCGTGGCGCGCGCGCGCACGCGGGGCCGACAATGGGGACCTGCGCTCGGCAATCCCCGCTCGCCTCGTCCTGTCCATGACGCGCCATCTGCGTACTTTCCATCTGACCCTGCTCGCGCTGGCGCTCGGCGGACTCGCGGGGGGTCTGCTGCTGCAGGGCCTGGGCCGGGCCGAGGCGGCGCATCGGGTCTGGCTGGCGGCGGCCCTGCCGGTGGCGCTCGCGCTGGCGGTCTCGGTGGCGCGCGCGCTGTGGCGCCGCCAGACCGGAGTGGACCTGCTGGCGCTGCTCGCGCTGAGTTTCGCCATCGCGCTGGGCCAGGGCCTCACCGCGGTGGTCATCGCCGTCATGCTGGCGGGCGGCAGGGTGCTGGAGGACTACGCCGCGGCGCGCGCCGAGCGCGAGATGACGGCCTTGCTGCGCCACGCGCCGCGCGGCGCACTGCGCCTGGACGAGGGCCAGTGGCGGGAGGTGGCGCTGGACGCCGTACGCCCGGCGGATCGCCTGCTGGTGCGCCACGGCGAACGGGTGCCGGTCGACGCCACGCTGCTGGGATCGGCGCAACTGGACGAGTCCACCCTGACCGGGGAGTCGCTGCCGCGCAGCCGCGAGGCCGGCGAGGCCGTGGCCAGCGGGGTGCTGAACCTGGGGCCGGCGGTCGAGGTGGTCGCCGCGCGTACGGCCGCGCAGAGCACCTTCGCCGGCATCGTGCGCATGGTGCAGGCGGCGCGCGCCGAACGCGGCCCCGGGGTGCGTCTGGCCGATCGCTACGCCGCCTGGCTGATCCTGCTGGCGCTGGTGCTGGCAGGCATCGCATGGGGCGCTTCGGGCGACGCCATGCGGGCGCTTGCGGTGCTGGTCGTGGCCACTCCCTGTCCGCTGATCCTCGCGGTGCCGGTGGCCATGGTCTCGGGCCTGTCCAGTTGCGCGAGCCACGGCATCCTGGTCAAGGGCGGCGGCGCGCTGGAGCGCCTGGCGCGGGCGGACGTGCTGTTCTTCGACAAGACGGGCACGCTCACCCAGGGCCGGCCGCGCCTGCTCGACATCGTCACCGCACCGGGGTGGAGCGCCGACGAGGTGCTGCGCATGGCGGGCGCGCTGGCCCAGGCCTCCAACCACGGGGTGGCCGAGTCCGTGGTGCTGGCCGCGCGCCAGCGCCGCCTCGATCTGCCGATTCCCTCGGGCGTGCGTGAAAGCCCGGGCGCGGGCGTCGACGGCAGGGTCGAGGCGCATGGCGTGGAGATCGGCAGCTTCGCCCATGTGGCGCGGGGGGCGGCACCCGCCGCCTGGGCGCGGCCCCTCATGGCCCGCACGGCGGCCGAGGGCTCGGCCAGCGTGTTCGTCGCCGTCGACGGTGCGCTGGCAGGGGCCATCGAGCTGGCCGACCGCATCCGCACCGAGACGCCGCGCGCCCTGCGCCTGTTGCGCGCGGAGGGCATCGGCAAGATGTTCATGCTGACCGGCGACCGTCCGGAGGTCGCGGAGGCGGTGGGCAACAGCCTGGGCGGCCTCGGGGTGCTGGCCGCGCAGAGCCCCGCGGACAAGCTCGCGGCCATCCAGCGTGCGCGTGCCGGTGCCACGGTGGTGATGGTCGGCGACGGCGTGAACGACGCTCCGGCGCTGGCCGCGGCCGACATCGGCGTGGCCATGGGCGCGCGCGGCGCCGCGGCCTCGGCGGAGGCGGCCGACGTGGTGTTGCTGGTGGATCGCCTGGACAAGCTGGTGGATGCGCTGCGCATTGCCCGGCGCACCCGGCGCATCGCCTTGCAGAGCATGGCGGTGGGCATGGGGCTGTCGCTGGCCGCGATGGTCGTGGCGGCGCTCGGCTGGTTGCCGCCGCTGGCGGGAGCGCTGCTGCAGGAACTGATCGACGTGGCAGCCATCGCAAACGCGCTGCGGGCGCTGCGCCCGGGCAGGCTGGCACTGCGCGGGTTGCTCGCGCCGGAGGATGCCCGGCGCTTGCGCGCCGAGCATGGGCAGCTGGAGCAGGTGCTGGAGTCGCTGCGCGCGGTG
>JAKBNS010000239.1 GCA_021830925.1 Pseudomonadota bacterium
AGGCGAGCATTCGCTGGCGCGCTTCCTTTCCATCAGCCTGCCGGGGGTTTCGCTGCCCGGCCTGGCGCCGTTGGCTTCGCCTCCGGCATCCGCACCGGCCGCTTCCGCCGCTTCGGCTTCCGCCGCCGAGGCTCCGGCCGCGCCGGCCGCCGCGGCCTCTGGCGCCGCGGACGCGGAGCCAGCGCACGCCCAGGCGCAGGAGGCGGCACCGCCGGTGCCGCCGGACGAACTGGCGCAGGTCTACCTGGCCTTGTCCAGCCTGGCGTTGCACCAGGGTGCCGACGCGCGCGCCGAGCAGTGGCTGCAACGCATCGCGCCGGCGCAGCGCGATGCCGCGGTGGTGTTGCAGCAGGCCAAGGTGCTGGCCGCGCAGGGTCGCACCCGCCAGGCCCTGGAGCAGGTGCGCGCGTTGCCGCGCGGCAACAGCGTGCAGCGCCGCCGGCGCCTGGTCGCGATCTCGGATCTGTTGCGCGCGATGCACGAGCCCAAGCGCGCGTATGCCGCCTTGCGCGAGGGCCTGCGGGTCTGGGGGAGCGAGCCTGACTATGCCTACGAAACCGCGATGGCCGCGCAGCAGGCCGGGCAGGCGAAGCAGATGCTGACCCAGTTGCGGCGGATCGTGAAGCGGCACCCCGAGTACCAGCCGGCGCTGAACGCGCTGGGCTACTCGCTGGCCGATCAGGGCCGCGAACTGGATCTGGCGCGGCGGCTGGTCGAGCGCGCGCTGCGCCTGAGTCCCGGCAACCCCTTCGTGATGGACAGCCTGGGATGGGTGGAATTCCGCCAGGGTCGCCTGGCGCGTGCGCAGATGGTGCTGGAGCAGGCCTATGCCGGTCGTCGGGATCCCGAGATCGGCGCCCACCTGGCCGAGGTGCTGTGGCGTCGCGGTCAGCACCAGCGTGCCACCGAGTTGCTGCGCGAGTGCTGGAAGGCCGCGCCGCAGGACGCCGGAGTGCTGGCGGCGATGCAGCGCATGGGATTGAAGTTTTGAGATCCGCCCGGGCCGGGACGCGTTCGGCGGCGCCATCGCGCGTGCCTCTTTCGCGGACCCGTGGCGCGCGCATGCTGGCGGGCGCGGCGCTGCTGGCCCTGCTCGGCGCCTGCGCCGCGCCGCAGCGCGCCGTGCCGCAGGCGCCGGGCTGCGCGCTGGACTATGCCGGACGCATCTCGGTGGTCGAGCAGGGCGCGCGCCCGTACAACCTGTATGGCTCCTTCGAACTGCATCTGGAAGGCGCGCGGGGCTGGCTCGAGCTCGGTTCGCCGCTGGGGCAGATGCTGGCGCGCGCCAGTTGGAGCGCCGATTCGGCCAGCGTCAGCAACGGGCGCCAGGGGCGCGGTTTCGACTCCTTCGAGGACATGACCGAGGCCACGCTGGGCCTGCGCCTGCCGCGCGCCGCGCTGCAGGACTGGGTACGCGGGCGTCCCGCCGCGCAGTTGCCCTACCGCAGCCTCGACGGGGAAGGCTTCGAGCAACTTGGCTGGCAGGTGCGGGTGCGCCGCGCCGACGGACGCGTGCACCTGTTGCGCCTGTCGCGCAGCCAGGGCGACGAGTCGGAGCAACTCAGCCTGGTGGTCGACCGCGCCAGCCTGCCCGCGCCGGGCTGCGACGCGCCCGGGGGCTCGCCTTGAGTCGAGGCCTGCGCGCCCTGTACGGAGTGCCGGCGCCGGCCAAGTTGAACTGGTTCCTGCACGTGCTGGGCCGCCGGGCCGACGGCATGCATGAACTGCAGACGGTGTTCCAGTTCATCGACTGGTGCGACGAGCTGGATTTCGAGTTGCGCGAGGACGGCCGGATCTCCCGCGAAGGCGGTCCCGGCCTGCCCGAGGAGGATCTGTGCGTGCGCGCGGCCCGCCTGCTGCAGGCCCACGCTGGTTGTTCGGCGGGGGTGCGCATGCGCCTGCGCAAGCGCATCCCGGCGCAGGCCGGCCTGGGTGGGGGAAGTTCGGACGCGGCCAGCGTGTTGCTGGCCCTCAACCTGCTGTGGGGCCTGGGCCTGCGCAGGGGCGAACTGCAGCAGCTGGGCGCGCGCCTGGGCGCCGACGTCCCGGTGTTCGTGTTCGGGCGCGATGCCTTCGCGCAGGGTGTGGGCGAGCGCCTGCAGGCGCTGCGCCTGCCGCAATGGGACATGCTGGTCGCATGGCCCGGCGCGGGTCTTTCCACGCCCCAGGTGTTCGCGAGCCCGTTATTGACAAGGGACACGCCGGCCTGCACAATAGAGGGCTTTTGTGAGCACCTCAAAACGGGGCTTGGCGGAAAGCTTGCGGAAACTGCGGCGGTCGACGCGCGAACCATGCGCGATCTGCTGGGTTTCGGGGCCAACGACCTGCAAGTCGCCGCGTTGGAGTTGCTGCCGAGCCTGCGCGGCCTGCAAGACTGGCTGGAGCGGCAAGGCGGCGGGTCTGGCGGAGGTTTCGCGCGCATGAGCGGTTCGGGTTCGGCGATGTTCACGCCGTGGCCGGGCGCAGGCGACGAGGCCGGCGGCGGGGCGAGCACGGGTTTCGCGGGGGAGATTCCCGCCGGGTGGTCGGTGCGTGCGTGCCGGTCGCTGGCGGAACATCCGCTGCGGCACTGGGCACCGGATTGAGAAGCTTTGCAGGACAGCCACGCTGCTGCCGCGCGAGTGTCGTCATCGTCGCGGGAATGCGTAGAATGTTCGAGGTTGTCGCTGGTGTGGCGGGTTACGAGCCCGCAGGGCATCGCGACACGCCTCGGTGGCCCGGGACTCGTCTCGGGCCGAGTCGAGATGTTGGGGAGTCGCCAAGTTGGTTAAGGCACCGGATTTTGATTCCGGCATTCGAGGGTTCGAATCCTTCCTCCCCAGCCCCCCTTGAGGGCCTGCCCGCCTTGCAGAGGCATGCGCTGCCGCTGTTCGCTGCGTGGCAGTCGCCGGCGGCCTCGACACTCCCGCAGCGCTAGCGCAGTGCCATCATGACCACCCACGCGGCCGATTTCGTCGTATTCACCGGAAACGCCAACCCGGCGCTGGCGCAACAAGTGGTGGAGCAGCTGGGCATCGGGCTCGGACAAGCCTACGTCGGGCGCTTCTCCGACGGCGAGGTGACGGTCGAGATCCAGCAGAACGTGCGCGCGCGCGAGGTGTTCATCCTGCAGTCCACCTGCGCGCCGACCAACGACAGCCTGATGGAACTGCTGGTGATGGCCGACGCCCTCAAGCGCGCGTCGGCCGAGCGCATCACCGCGGTCATTCCCTATTTCGGCTACGCCCGCCAGGATCGCCGCCCCCGTTCGTCGCGCGTGCCCATCACCGCCAAGGTGGTGGCCAACATGCTGCAGGCCGTGGGCATCGCGCGCGTGGTCACGATGGACCTGCACGCCGACCAGATCCAGGGCTTCTTCGACATCCCGGTGGACAACATCTACGCCTCGCCGATCCTGCTGGGCGACCTGCGCGCGAAGAGCTACAAGGACCTGATCGTGGTGTCGCCGGACATCGGCGGCGTGGTGCGCGCGCGCGCGCTGGCCAAGCTGATGGACTGCGACCTGGCCATCATCGACAAGCGTCGCCCCAAGCCGAACGTGTCCGAGGTGATGAACGTGATCGGCGAGATCGACGGGCGCAACTGCATCATCATGGACGACATGGTGGACACCGCGGGCACCTTGACCAAGGCGGCCGAGGTGCTCAAGGAGCGCGGCGCCAAGCGCGTCGTGGCCTATTGCACCCATCCGGTGTTCTCCGGTCCGGCGATCGAGCGCATCAACGCCAGCGACCTCGACGAGGTGGTGGTGACCAACACCATTCCGCTGCGCGAGCCGGCGCTCAACAGCGCCAAGATCCGCCAGCTCTCGGCCGCCCAGCTGATCGCGCAGACCATGATGCGCATCGCCCAGGGCGGCTCGGTGCTTCAACTGTTCAACGAGCAGGAAACCCTGTTCTGAAGTTTTCTGCGCCGCGGCCTGGAGGTCGCGGCATCCCGGCGCCGCGCTGGTCGCGAGCGGGGCGCCATCATCCAGGGGTCCGACGGACCCCGTTTCTCGGAGTCGACATGAAAGTCGTCGCATTTGAACGTCAGGCGCAAGGTACCGGTGCGAGCCGCCGCATGCGCAACGCCGGCAAGGTTCCCGGCATCGTCTATGGCGGTGAACAAAAGCCGCAGCTGATCGAGCTCGATCACAACGCGCTGTATCACGCGCTCAAGAAGGAACAGTTCCACTCGTCGATTCTCGACCTGACGGTGGGCGAGCAGCAGACCAAGGTGCTGCTCAAGGCCTTCCAGGTGCACCCCTTCCGTCCGCTGGTGCTGCACGTGGACTTCATGCGCGTGGCCGCGGATCGCAAGATCTCGATGAAGGTGCCGCTGCACTTCAAGGGCGCCGAGGAATCCCCCGCGGTCAAGCTCGAAGGCGCGATGATCACCCACGTGCTCAACGAGATCGAGGTGTCCTGCCTGCCGGGCGACCTGCCCGAGTTCATCGAGGTGGACCTCAGCGGCCTGAGCAAGGGCCATTCGCTGCACGCCAGCGACCTGAAGCTGCCCGACGGCGTGTCCGTGGTGACCCATGGCGCCGAGAACCCGGCCGTGGCCTCCGTGCTGAGCAAGGGCGGCGAATCCTCCGAGGAAGCCGCGCCTGCCGAGGGTGCCGCTCCCGCCGCGCCCTGAGCGCGGGGCTTCGCCCGCAACGAAAACGCCGCCCTCGGGCGGCGTTTTCGTTGACGCGTGGCGGTGCGCATCGCGCCGATTCGCGCTGATTCGCGGTCCCGCCCCGGACTACTCCGCCGGCACCGGGTGCGGGCGCCGGTCCTCGCCCACGCACACATACGTCAGCGTGGCCTCGGTGACCCGGAACACCTGGGTGTCGGGAATGCCGCGCTCGGCGTAGACCTCCACGGCCACGGTGATCGAGGTGCGCCCCACGCGTACCACCTTGGCGTACAGCGACAGCAGGTCGCCCACCAGCACCGGATGCTTGAACACGAACTCGTTGACCGCCACCGTGGCCACGCGGCCCTTGGCGCGCCGGGCGGCGGCCACGCCTCCGGCGATGTCGACCTGGGCCATGATCCAGCCGCCGAAGATGTCCCCGTGCATGTTCACGTCGGAGGGCATCGGCTGGATGCGCAGGATCGGCTCGGGTTGGGTGGGAAGACTGGACATCGGATCCCCGCTTGGATGGAAATGGCCTGGATGAAAACTCGAATGTCCCTGCACAAAACAGGGCAAACCCGAATAATGCACCAATTGGCGCAAGTCC
>JAKBNS010000212.1:0-286 GCA_021830925.1 Pseudomonadota bacterium
GAATTGCTGCACCGCCGGCTGGGGGCGCGAGAGGGCGAGCCCACGCACCTGGTGTTGCCCGTCGAGTACGTGGAGCGGGGCTCGACGCAGCCCCTGGCGCTGGAGGAAGGTCGGGCATGAGGGTCATCGGCAGCATCAACATGGACGTCGTGGTCGAGGTCGAGCGCGCGCCGGGCGCCGGCGAGACCGTGCTGGGCTCGGATTACCGCCTGCATCCGGGCGGCAAGGGCGCGAACCAGGCGGTGGCGGCGGCGCGCCTGGGGGCGCCGGTCGACATGGTCGGCTG
>JAKBNS010000212.1:296-5199 GCA_021830925.1 Pseudomonadota bacterium
GAAGCGATGGCGCTGGATCATGTGCAGCGGGTCGACACGCCCTCGGGCGCGGCTTTCATCACCGTCGAGCGCGGCGGGCAGAACCGCATCGTCGTGGCCCCCGGCGCGAACGCGCAACTGAGCGCCGAGCGCCTGCCCCCGGATCTCGAGCGAACCGACTGGCTGTTGCTCCAGCTCGAGGTTCCGCTGCCCACGGTGACGGCGGCAGCCGCGCGGGTGCGGGCCGGCGGCGGCCACGTGGTGCTCAATGCGGCGCCCGCGGCGCCGCTGCCCGCCGAACTCGCCGAGGCCGTCGACTATCTGGTGGTCAACGAAACTGAAGCCGGCGTGCTGCTCGGGGTGGACGCGCCGGCGCATGCCGAACAGGCGCTGCAACTCGCCGCGCGTCTGCGCACGGCGCGCTCGACGGTGGTCGTCACCCTCGGTGCCCAGGGCTCGGTGTGGTCGGGGCCCGCGGGGCAGGGCCGGGTCGCCGCGCTGCCCGTCGAGGTGGTCGACACGACGGCCTGCGGCGATGCCTACGTCGGCGCGCTGGTGTGGGCGCTGGGCGCCGGCCAGGCGCTGGCGCGCGCGATCGAGCTGGCCAATGCCAACGGCGCATTGACGGCCACCCGCGAGGGGGCCCAGCCCTCGCTGCCAACCTTTCAGGAACTGCGACGTTTCGCTGCACTCTGAGACGACGCGGTCTACAAGCAGGGCCCAAGGCCCACACAAGGAGGCGTACCCATGAAGACGTTCAAGAACAGGTTCCTGCGCGGTCTGACCATCGCCGCGGCAGGGGTTCTCGCGGCCCTGCCGATGTCCGCGTCCGCGGCGCAGCACTACACCTTCGCGCTACTGCTTTCCACGTTGAACAATCCGTACTTCGTGGCGATGAAAAACAGCGCGCAGGCCGAGGCCGACCGGCTGGGGGTCAAGCTGCTGGTGCTCGACGGCAACAACAGCTCGACCACCCAGACCAACCAGGTCCACACCGCGCTGGCGCGCAAGGTCGACGTGCTGCTGATCAACCCGACCGACGCCACGGCGATGAGCCCGGCGGTGGAGGCGGCCAATCGTGCAGGCGTGCCGGTGATCTTCCTGGATCGCCGCACCGACAAGGGCAAGGCGCTGGACTTCTTCGCCTCGGACAACGTGGACGCGGGCACCACCGCCTGCGACTTCCTGGCCAGGAAGCTCGGCGGCAAGGGCGACATGGCGATCCTGCTGGGCGTGCCCGGCGCGTCGGCGACGAATGAACGTACCCAGGGCTGCGAGGCCGCGCTCAAGGCCTATCCCGGCATCAAGGTGGTGGCCAAGCAGACCGCCAACTTCAATCGCCAGCAGGGCCTGGACGTGATGCGCAACATCCTGATCGCCCATCCGGCCGGCCTGCAGGCGGTGTTCGCCGAGAACGACGAGATGGCGCTGGGCGCGGCGCAGGCGCTGCACGCGGCCAACCGTGCCAGCGGCATCGCGGTGGCCAGCATCGACGGCACGGCCGACGGCATCGCCGCGGTGAACAAGGGCGAGATCGCGCTCGACGTGGGCCAGCAGCCGGCGCTGATGAGCAAGCTCGGCGTGATGGCGGGCTACGAGTACCTGCATAGCGGCGTTCCCTTCGTGGCCGTGCCCCTGCAGCTGCACACGGCCGGTCACTGAACGATGTCGGCGCATCCGGGCGCCCAGGCCGGGGCGGAGCTGAAGACACCGAGCTCCGCCCTGCTGAGCCTGCGGGGCATCACCAAACGCTTCGGCGCCGTCGAGGCGCTGAAGGGCGTCGATCTCGACGTGGGCGCCGGCGAGGTCGTCGCCCTGCTGGGCGACAACGGCGCGGGCAAGTCCACGCTGATCAAGGTCATCGCCGGCGCGCACGCGCCGAGCGGCGGAAGCATGAGCTTCGACGCCCAGACGCTACGCAAGTTCGATCCGCGGCACGCGCGCGACATCGGCATCGAGACCATCTACCAGGATCTCGCGCTGGCGGAAAACCTGGACGTGGGCTCCAACATGTTCCTCGGCCGCGAGCTGCGCCGGCGCCGCCTGGGCATGCCCATGCTGGATCGCGCCCGCATGCGCGAGGAGGCCGCGAAGGTGCTGGAGCAGCTCGACGTCCACATCCCGGACCTGAAGCGGCCCGTGGGCGAGCTCTCCGGCGGGCAACGCCAGGCCGTCGCGGTGGCCCGCGCGGTGTACTGGCAGGCCAAGCTCGTGATCATGGACGAGCCGACGGCCGCCGTGGGCGTGGGCGAGCACGAGGCCATCCTGCAGTTGATCACGCGGCTGGCCGAGCGCGGCGTGGCGGTGATCCTGATCACCCACACCATGGCCGACGTATGGCGCGTGGCCGACCGCATCGCCGTGCTCACGCGCGGCGCGAAGGCGCTGGAGGGCGCGCCCGAGGAACTGGGCGAGGATGCTGTGGTGCGTTCGATGTTGTTCGGGAGACAAAAAGCGTGACGACCCTGCAAACGACGCCGGTGCCCGCGCACCGGCCTTCCTGGCTGCGCCACCCCAGGCAGCTCGCGCTCGACAACGGGGTGCTGATCGGTTTCATCGTGCTGGTCGTGGCCCTGTCGCTGGCGACGCCGTATTTCCTGACCACGGGCAACCTGCTGAGCATCCTGGTGCAGAGCGCGCCGTTCGTGATCATGGCGGTCGGCGAACTCGTGGTCGTGCTGGTCGCGGGCATCGACCTGTCGGTGGGCGCGATGGCCGGACTGTCGGGCGCCGTCGCGGCGGCGCTGATGGCGCAGCTGGGCCTGCCCTGGCCGCTGGCGCTGCTGGTCGCGCTGATCGCGACCACCGCCGTCGGCGCGCTGCAAGGCTTCGTGGTCAACTACCTGCGGGTCACCGACTTCATCGCCACGCTGGCCGGCTTGTCCATCGTCAGCAGCCTGACCCTGATCATCACCCAGGGCAATCCCATCGGCATCGCCGCCGATGCCTTCAACGCCATCGGCCAGGCGCGCCTGCTGGACGTGCCGGCGCAGGTCTGGCTGGCGCTGTGCGTGGTCGGCGGCGCCTGGACATGGCTCGCCAGGACGGCCTCGGGGCAGCACATCTATGCCATCGGCGGCAACCGCATCGCGGCCTATCGCTCGGGCATCCGGGTGCGCGCGCTGCGCACCGGGGCCTATGCCTTCAGCGGCTTGTGCAGCGGCATCGCGGGCATCGTGTTTGCCGCCCAGCTGAGCAGCGCCGACCCGAACGCGGGGCGCGGCGACGAGCTGAGCGCCATCGCCGCCGTGGTCATCGGCGGGGTCAGCCTGTTCGGCGGGCGCGGCAAGGTCTCGGGCGCGGTGATCGGCGCCCTGCTGATCGCGACCATCCTGGACGCGCTGGTGCTGCTCAATGTGCCGCCGTACTACACCCAGCTGGTGCAGGGCTTCGTGATCCTGCTCGCGGTCATGCTCGACTATCTCAAGCGGCGCGACCAGGCGCTCTAATCCGACCAGCGGGCCCGGCGCTCCGAGCCCGCTCCCCGACGCAGAACTCACCCAGGAATCGAACCGATGCTCAAGCACCTGTCCCGCCTGCATTCCCCTGATCTGCTCCACGCGCTGGCCTCGATGGGCCACGGCGACGAGATCGCCCTCGTCGACGCCAATTTCCCCTCGGCCTCCATGGCGCGGCGCCTGATCCGCATGGATGCCGCCGGGTTGCCCGAGGTGCTCGACGCCTGCCTGCAACTGCTGCCGCTGGACGGATTCGTCGACCAGCCGGCGCTGCGCATGGAAGTGGTGGGGTCGCCCACGGAAATCCCCGTGGTGCAGCAGGAATGCCAGGCCCTGATCGACCGCCACGAGGGGCTCGGGAGGGTCACGCTGGCGGGCCTCGAGCGGCATGCTTTCTACGCCCGGGCGCGCGAGGCCTACGCGGTGGTCGCCACCGGCGAACCCAGGCCCTACGGCTGCATCCTCCTCAAAAAGGGTGTGGTGCTGCCGGGCTGATGGATCGGCCCGAGGCATGAAACTTGCACCTCCGGGTGCATGTCCCGCAGCGCCTCCGATATCCGCAAGCCCACCGTGGCGGTCGTGATGCACGACCCCGCGCGTGAACCCGGACATGCTCCGGCGGCAGCCGGCCCGGTGGCGCGCGGCGCCTTGCTGGTGCAGGGCCTGCAGGACGCCGGTTACGAGGTGGTCGCGCTGCTGCCGGCCGACGCGGACCTGGACGCGCGCATCGTGGATCTGCAGCCGGACCTGCTGATCGTCGATGCCGAGTCGGGGGTGCGCGACCTGGTCGAGCACGTCGCGCTGGCGACCCGCGACACGCCGCGCCCGATCGTGCTGTTCACCGACGACGACGACCCGGACACGGCGCGTCTCGCGGTCGACGCGGGCGTGGCCGCCTACATCGTCGACGGGCTCAAGCCCAGCCGGGTCAAGCCGGTGATCGAGGTCGCGCTGGCGCGCTTCGCGCGCGAACGCGAACTGCGCGCCCAGCTCGATCAGGCCAGGCAGCAACTGAGCGAGCGCAAGACCATCGAGCGCGCCAAGGGCCTGGTGATGAAGCGGCTGCACGTGGGCGAGGAGGAGGCCTATTCGCGCATGCGCCGCCAGGCCATGGAAAAGGGCCTGAAACTCGGCGAGATCGCCCAGCGCATCCTCGACGCGGCGGACCTGTTATGAACCAGGCACGAATCCGGTGCATGCGTGCCTCGTCGTGGTGCGCGCCTCCCGCGGCGAAGGGAGCGGTGAGACCATGAGTCCTTCGTTTCCGGACGAGGCCCTGCCGATGCTGCAGGGCGAGCCGGCCGCCACGGCCGGGGAGTCGCCGTTCGGGCCGCTCGAGTGCGACGAGGTGCGGGTCGGCTTCATGGCCCTGACCGACTGCGCGCCGGTGGTGATGGCTTCGATCCTGGGCTTCGACCGCAAGTACGGGGTGCGCATCGTTCCCAGCCGGGAGAACTCCTGGGCGG
>JAKBNS010000150.1 GCA_021830925.1 Pseudomonadota bacterium
GGCTGGTGGGGCGCGATTTCGGCTGGAGCAGCGCCGACCGGCAGCAATGGGATTACCTCGGTGCGAACCGCAGGATTCCCGGGCTGGCCTACCCGACCATGCGCGGCGTGCGCCAGCTGCGCAACGCCAGCGCCGCGCTGGCGGCGCTGGAGGCGGTGCGGGATCGCCTGCCGGTGAGCGCGCAGGACGTGCGCCTGGGCCTGGCCCAGGCGGAGCTTCCCGGGCGCTTCCAGGTGCTGCCGGGCCAGCCGGCCGTGGTGCTCGACGTGGCCCACAACCCGGAGGCCGCGGCGGTGCTCGCCGAGAGCCTGGACGCGATGGGGTATTTCCCGAATACCCATGCAGTCTTTGGGGCTATGGCCGACAAGGACCTGCCGGGCATCGTGGCGGCGCTGGCGCCGCTGGTGCAGGCGTGGCATCTGTGCGACCTGCCCACGCCGCGCGCCGCCACTGCGCTGCACCTGCGCGGACTCCTGCCGGCCGGAGCGCGCGCGAGTTGCCACGAGTCGCCGCACGCCGCATTGGCCGACGCGCTGTCGCAGGTTCAGCCCACCGATAGAATCGTGGTTTTCGGCTCCTTCTTCACGGTCGGCGACGTGCTCGCGCAACGCGCGCAGCGCCCTCGTGCCGCCTGAAGCCGCCTGAAGCCGCCCGATCGACGGGTGGGGGCGGGCCGAAGCCGCCTGCCTGCCGAGTCCATCCTATCCATGAAATTGCCCGGAAAGCGCGCCAAGGAAAGCTCCCGCGGCGGCGAATCGGTCGCGCGACAGGCGCAAAGCGAGGAAGTGTTGCGCTTGCGCGCGCGCCGGCGCCTGATCGGCGCCGTAGCGCTGGTGCTCACCGGCGTGGTGGTGTTCCCGCTGATTTTCGAGACCCAGCCTCGCCCGGTGGCGTCCAACATCGCGCTGATCGTGCCACCGCAGAACCAGGCCAGTTCGGTGGTGCCTCCCGCGCCGGCCGCTTCGCGCGCGGCGTCGCCGACCCAGGCGGCGCCGGTCGCGGCGGCCTCGCCGGCGCCGCAGGCGCTGCGGGCACCCCTGCCGTCGCCTGCGCAGACCCCCGCCCGAGCGCCCGTGCAGGCGCCCGTTCAGGCTCCCGCCCAGACACCGGCACGGACGCTGGAAGCGGCGCCCCAGCACAAGCCGCAGGTCCAGCCGCGCCCGACGGCGGAGCCTGCCGCCAGGCCTTCCGCCCAGGTCAGTCAGGCGCGCCAGGCGCTGGCCGCGCTGGAGGACAAGGTGCCGTCGCAGATCTCCGCGGCACAAGCCGAGCGCGCCGCGCAGCCCGCGCCGGGCAGGCCGGCGCCAGCCGCCTCCGCGAATGACCGTTTCGTCGTGCAGGCCGGGGCCTACGCCGACGCTGCCACCGCGCGCCAGGTGCGCCGGCGCATCGACGCCGCCGGGCTGCACAGTTATACCCAGGTGGTCGACACCCCGGCCGGCAAGCGCGTGCGCGTGCGGGTGGGGCCCTTCGCGTCGCGCAGTCAGGCCGAACACGCGTTGCAGCGCATCCGGTCGCTGGGCATTTCCGCCGCCGTGCTGAGTCTGTGAACATCCTCGACTGGCTGTTGCTCGCGGGGCTGCTGCTGTCGGCCCTGGTCGGGCTGCTGCGCGGCGCCGCCTACGAGTTGATCGCGCTGGGCGGCTGGTTCGCCGCCTTTGTGCTGGCCCACCTGTACGCGGCGTGGCTGGGCGCGTATCTGTTGGGCGATCTGGTGCGTCAGCCCGATCTGCGCACCGCGCTGGCCTACGTGGCCTGTTTCGTGCTCGTGCTGCTGGCCGCCGGCGTGCTGGCCACACTGGCGCGCCTGCTGTTGCGCTCGACCGGCCTGGGCATGCTCGACCGCAGCCTGGGCGCGCTGTTCGGCGTATTGCGCGGCGCGCTGGTCATCGTGCTGCTGGCGCTGGCGGCCGGCTATACCCAGCTTCCTTCCAGCGATGTGTGGAAGGGCTCGCTGCTGGCGCCGCTGGCGTCGGCGGGGGCCGCGCGCGTCGCTCCGCTGCTACCCCTCGCCGGCGCGCAGGATCGTCCCGCATGGACCCAGGCCCCTTGGGCGGCGGGTGCGGGCCGGCTCGCCACCGAGGTTCCTGTTCCCGCGGCGGGCGCCAGCCTGCCCGCGGTCCGGGCGCGCTGATCCCCGCGCGTCCATTCGTCCGCCTGACCCTGGAGTACCCGAATCATGTGTGGAATCGTCGGTGTGGTCTCGAAGCAGCCCGTGAACCAGATGATCTACGACGCGCTGCTGCTGCTGCAGCACCGTGGCCAGGACGCGGCCGGCATCGTCACCGGTCAGGGCGGCAAGCTGTACATGCAGAAGTCGCGCGGCATGGTGCGCGACGTGTTCCGCACGCGCACCATGCGCGCGCTGCCCGGCGACTACGGCCTGGGCCAGGTGCGCTATCCGACCGCCGGCAGCGCCGACAGCGAGGAGGAGGCGCAGCCCTTCTACGTCAACGCACCCTTCGGGCTGGCGCTGGCGCACAACGGCAACCTGACCAACGCGGACGCGCTGCGCAGCGAGCTCACCGGCGTGGATCACCGTCACATCAACACCGGCTCCGACTCGGAGGTGCTGCTCAACGTGCTGGCGCGCGAGCTCGACCTCGTCTCCGACGGCCTGCCCCTCCAACCCGAGGACCTGTTCCGCGCGGTGCGCGGCGTGCACCGGCGCGTGCGCGGCTCCTACGCGGTGGTGGTGCTGATCGCCGGGCACGGGCTGCTGGCCTTCCGCGACCCCTTCGGCATCCGGCCCCTGTGCGTGGGCAGCAGCGAGACCGACGGGGTCATGGTGGCCAGCGAATCCGTGGCGCTGGAGGGCAACGGATTTCGCCTGCTGCGCGACGTCGCGCCCGGCGAGGCGCTGTACGTGGACCTGCAGGGCGGCATGCGTTTCGAGCAGTGCGCGCAAGGCGCGCGCCTGAATCCCTGCATCTTCGAGTTCGTCTACCTCGCGCGACCCGATTCGGTGCTGGACGGCATTTCCGTGTACCAGGCGCGCCTGAACATGGGCGAGACCCTGGCGCAGCGCGTGATCTCGGTGATGCCTCCGAGCGAGATCGACGTGGTCATCCCGGTGCCCGAGTCCAGCCGTCCGTCGGCGATGCAACTGGCCTGGAAGCTGGGGCGTCCATACCGTGAGGGTTTCGTGAAGAACCGCTACGTGGGGCGCACCTTCATCATGCCCGGGCAGGCGGTGCGCAAGCGCTCGGTGCGTCAGAAGCTCAACGCCATCGCGCAGGAGTTCGACGGTCGCAACGTGTTGCTGGTCGACGACTCGATCGTGCGCGGCACGACGTCGCGCGAAATCGTGCAGATGGCGCGCGAAGCCGGCGCGCGCAAGGTCTACCTGGCCTCGGCCGCGCCCCCGGTGCGCTATCCCAACGTCTATGGCATCGACATGCCCACCGCGGCCGAACTGGTCGCGCACGGGCGCGACGTCGAGGAAATCCGCCGGCTGATCGGCGCCGACGCACTGATCTACCAGGACCTCGAAGCGATGAAGCGCGCGGTGCGCCGAGTGCGCGAGGACATCGAGACCTTCGAGGCCTCGTGCTTCGACGGCTGCTACGTCACCGGCGACGTCGACGCGGCGCTGCGCGGAGCGCGCGGCGGCGACGGCGACGCGCCGGGCGGCGGCATGCTCGCGTTGCAGGGCCAGGCGCAGGAGGAAGCGCAGCCATGAATTCCCGCAGCGACGACGCCGCGAGGCGGGCCGCCGGCGCGCGGCCGAGTGACGACGCGACGCTCCCGCCGGACGCCTGCTGGCACCCCGACACGGTGGCCGTGCGCGCCTCGGTGCCTCGCACCCCGTACGGCGAGCACAGCGAGGCGGTGTTCCTGAGCAGCAGTTTCGTGCAGCAGGACGCGCGCAGCGCCGCGGCGCGCTTCGCCGGCGACGAGGAGGGCTTCATCTATTCGCGCTTTTCCAACCCCAGCGTCGCGGCCATGGAAACCCGCCTGGCCGCGCTGGAAGGCGCGCAGGCGGCGCTGGCCACGTCCAGCGGCATGGGAGCCATCACGCTGCTGATGCTGGGCCTGCTCAAGTCCGGCGACCACGTCGTGTGCTCGCGCTCGGTGTTCGGCTCCACCATCAAGCTGCTCGGGGACATTTTCGGCAAGTTCGGGGTCGAGACCAGCTTCGTCTCGCAGACCGACGTGCGGGAATGGAAGACCGCGATGCGCCCGGGGCGCACGCGCCTGCTGTTCGCCGAGACCCCGAGCAATCCCCTCGCCGAGGTGTGCGACATCGCCGCGCTGGCCGCGCTGGCGCACGACGGCGGGGCGCTGCTGGTGGTGGACAACTGCTTTTGCTCGCCGGCGCTGCAACGTCCGCTGGAATTCGGCGCGGACATCGTCATGCACTCGGGCACCAAGTTCCTCGACGGCCAGGGCCGCACGCTGGCCGGCGCGCTGTGCGGCACGCGCGAGATCATCGAAGGCAAGCTGCTGCCGGTGCAGCGCAGCGCCGGCATCAGCCTGTCGCCCTTCAATGCCTGGGTGGTCCACAAGGGCATGGAGACCCTGGGCCTGCGCGTGCAGGCGCAAAGCGCGCGCGCGCTGGAACTGGCTCTGTGGCTGGAGCGGCAGCCCGCGGTGTCGCGCGTGTACTACCCCGGGCTGGTCTCGCATCCCCAGCACGCGCTGGCCATGGCGCAGCAATCGGGGCAGGGCGGCGCCGTGCTGTCCTTCGATCTGGCCGCCGACGGTCCGGAGCAGGCGCGCGAGCGCGCCTTCGCGCTGATCGATGCCACGCGCCTGTGCTCCATCACCGCCAATTTCGGCGACACCCGCACCACCATCACCCATCCGGCCAGCACCTCCCACGGGCGACTCAGCGAGGCGCAACGCCAGGCCGCCGGCATCGGCCAGGGCCTGATCCGCATCGGCGTGGGCCTGGAGCACCCGACGGACCTGCAGGCCGACCTGGCTCCCGGCCTGCGCACCGCCGGGGCCTGAAGGCTCCATCCAGAACCCTTGCTCGCGAGCCGTTCGCGCACCCCATGACCACGACTCCGGTACGTACCCGCTTCGCACCCAGCCCGACCGGCTTCATCCACCTCGGCAACATTCGCTCGGCCCTGTATCCCTGGGCCTTTGCCAGGCATCACGGCGGCCAATTCGTGCTGCGCATCGAGGACACCGACACCGAGCGCTCCACCCAGGCGGCGGTGGATGTGATCCTCGAGTCCATGCAGTGGATGGGCCTGGCCTACGACGAGGGCCCGATCTACCAGATGCAGCGCATGCAGCGTTACCGCGAGGTGCTGCGGCAACTGGTCGAGGCCGGCCATGCCTATCCCTGCTACATGAGCAGCGCCGAACTCGACGCCCTGCGCGAGCGCCAGATGGCCGCCGGTCTCAAGCCGCGCTACGACGGAACCTGGCGCCCCGAGCCGGCCAAGACGCTGCCCGCCGTGCCGGCCGGGGTGCAGCCGGTGCTGCGCTTTCGCACCCCCGCGCACGGCAGCGTGAGCTGGCTCGACCGGGTCAAGGGGCAGGTGAGTTTCGACAACGCCGAGCTCGACGACCTGGTGATCGCGCGTCCGGACGGAACGCCCACCTACAACTTCTGCGTGGTGGTCGACGACATCGACATGCGCATCACCCACGTGATCCGCGGCGACGATCACGTCAACAACACCCCGCGCCAGATCCACATCTTCCGCGCGCTGGGCAGCGAACCGCCGGTGTATGCCCACCTGCCGACGGTGCTCAACGAGCAGGGCGACAAGCTGTCCAAGCGCAGCGGCGCGAAGAGCGTGCTGCAATACCGGGACGAGGGCTACCTGGCCGATGCCATGGTCAATTACCTCGCGCGCCTGGGCTGGTCGCACGGGGACGACGAGCTGTTCAGCCGCGAGCAGTTCGTGCAGTGGTTCGACCTGGATCACCTCGGGCGCTCGGCCGCGCAGTTCGACGGCGAGAAGCTCAAATGGGTCAACGCGCAGTACCTGCGCGCGATGGAGCCGCCGCGCCTGGCCGAGTTGCTGCGTCCCTTCCTGGAGCGCCTGGGCCTGCGCGAGCAGGGCGTGAGCCTGGAGGCGGCGGCGCTGCTGTTGCGCGAGCGCGCATCGACCCTGCTGGAAATCGCCGAGCTGTGCGCGATGTTCTACGCCGAGCCCCGCCCCGATGCGCAGGTGCTGGAGCCGCTGCTGAGCCCGCCGGTGCGCGAGGCGCTGCGCGCCCTGCTGGCGCTGCTCGAAACCCTGTCCGTGTGGGACGCGGCCTCGGTGGGGGGCGCGCTCAAGCAGGTGCTGGGCGAGCACAAGCTGAAAATGCCGCAGTTGGCGATGCCCTTGCGGCATCTGGTCACCGGGCGCGCGCAGACACCGTCGGTCGACGCCGTGCTGGCACTGTTCACGCGCGAGACGGTGCTGCAGCGCATTCGCGCCGGGATCGGAGCGGAGTGACCCGCCGGTCGCGCCCAGTGTCGGCGCGTGCGAGCCGCCCTGTGGCGCTGATGCGACGTTTCGGGTTACAATTACTGAGTGCGCCCGAGGGGAGGCGGCCCGCAGCGATGCAGGCGCCGAGCGACGGGTTCGGTGTAGGCACAAACCCGCAGGGTGAAAACCCAGCCGTGGCGGGCCAGTGTACCTGGATGCATCGGGTTGTCCATACCCCGCAACCGGGCGGGGCTGTTTGCCCGGCACATCGAATCCGCGAGCTTTCCGCGCGGTGCTGGCAGGTCCGCGTCTCGTGTCGCGCGGGGTCGGGCCGAGGATGGTGTATGGCTTTTGAAAAGGGCGAGCCGTGGCGAAAACGACGACTACTACGCGCAAATCCGGGGACGTGGACACCAGCGAGACGGTGAGCACCAAGCCCCAGGCGTCCAAGCAGGCCCCCAATCCCTGGGATCTGATGATGGAGAACGCCGCGGAGGTCGCGTCGACTTTCCGCAAGCGCCCGCAGGTGAAGGTGTCCTCGCCGTGGCGTGAAGGGTTCGGCCGTCCCCTGTCGCAGCGCTCGCGCGAAATCTACGAACACATCACCGCGAACAAGACGCGCCTGAAGCAGAAGTAAGGCGCCGGGCGGGGCCCGCCGGGGCCGCGTCTCGCCCAGGCCGCTTCAGCGCGTGCGGGCCATGGCCTGCGCGCATTCGTGCACCAGGCCGGGGCCGCGATAGATCAGGCCGCTGTACAACTGCACGAGGTCGGCTCCGCAACGCCGCTTTTCCAGCGCGTCGGCGGCATCCATCACGCCTCCCGCGCCGATGATGGGAAAGCCCGGCCCCAGGTGTTCGCGCAGCAGCGAGATCACCCGGTTGGACGCCTCGCGCAGCGGTGCGCCGCTCAGGCCGCCGGCCTGCTCGGCATGCGCCAGGCCCTCCACGCCGCGGCGCGAGATGGTCGTATTGGTGGCGATCACGCCATCCATGCCGTGGCGCACCAGCGCGTCGGCCAGCGCGTGCACCTGCGGCGCTTCCAGGTCGGGCGCCACCTTGAGCAGCATCGGCGCGCGTCGTCCCTGCTCCTGGGCCAGACGCTCGCGCACCTCGGCCAGTCCGCTCAGCAAAGCTTCCAGCGCATCGTCGCTCTGCAGCTGGCGCAGTCCGGCGGTGTTCGGCGAGGAGACGTTGACGGTCACGTAGTCCGCATGCTCGTGCACGGCGCGCAGGCCGCTCGTGTAGTCCTGCAGCGCCGCCTCGATGGGAGTGGCGGCGTTCTTGCCGATGTTCAGGCCCAGCGGAACCTCGCGGCGGCTGCGCCGCACGTTGCGCAGGAAGGCGTCCAGCCCCTGGTTGTTGAACCCCATGCGATTGATCAGCGCGCGCGCCTGCGGCAGACGGAACATGCGGGGGCGCGGGTTGCCGCCCTGCGCCAGTGGGGTGACGGTTCCGACCTCGACGAAGCCGAAGCCGAGCGCCGCGAGGGCGTCGATGGCTTCGCCGTTCTTGTCCAGACCGGCGGCCAGACCCACGCGGTTCGGGAATTCCAGGCCGAGCAGTCGCGCGGGGTCGATCACCCGCGGCTGCGCCAGCAGCAGGCTCAAGCCGCACTGGTGCGTGGCGCGCAGCGCGCGAAGGCCGAGGTGGTGGGCGGCTTCGGGATCCAGCCGGAACAACAGGGGGCGGATCAGCGCGTAGGGCAGGGGCATCGAGGAGGTGGGCTGCAGGAGCCGTTCGGAGCAGCGGCGATAATAAGGGCTTTGTCATCCCCGACCCCGCGCTGCGACTCGGCGCGCTTTCTCCCTTTTCCCCATCCGACGCGGCAGGCTCGCATGACCCAGGACGAACTCAAACAGGCGGTGGCGCGCGAGGCGCTGCGTTTCGTGGTGCCCGGCGCGGTGATCGGCGTGGGAACCGGCTCCACGGTCAACCATTTCATCGACGCGCTGGCGGGCATTCGCGATCGGGTGCGCGCGGCGGTGTCGAGCTCGGAGCGCAGTACCGAGCGGCTGCGCGCGCACGGCATCCAGGTGCTCGACCTCAACGACGTGCATGCGCTGCCGGTGTATGTCGACGGCGCCGACGAAATCGACCCCGGAGGTGCGATGATCAAGGGCGGCGGCGGCGCGCTCACGCGCGAGAAGATCATCGCCGAGGCGGCCGAGCGATTCGTCTGCATCGTCGACGCCAGCAAGCTGGTGCCGGTGCTGGGCACCTTCCCGCTGCCGGTGGAGGTCGTGCCGATGGCGCGCGAACTGGTGCGCGCGCGCCTGCGCGATCTGGGCGGCGAGCCGCGGCTGCGCGAGGGCTACCTCACCGACAACGGCAACCAGATCCTCGACGTGCACGGGCTGCGCATCGAGCATCCGACCGAACTGGAAAGCCGCCTGAACCAGATCCCCGGCGTGGTCACGGTGGGCCTGTTCGCCCGTCGCGGCGCCGACGTGGCGCTGGTGGGCGGGTCCGACGGAGTCTCGCAGCGAGACTACCTATAGGCGCCGGTCGAACGCAGGCCTGCTGCGCCTGCGCGCCCGGGTTGCCGGGCAGCAACAGGACGCTGCATGCGATCAATCCCGCGCCTGCGAGCAGCATGGGGCTCGGCGTCTCGTGCAACGCGGGAACGGCGATGAGCATGGCCACGGGTGGGATGAGGAACAACCACAGGCTTGCTCGACTTGCCTCCCGGTGGCGGAGCACATGGTTCCAGGCCATATAGGCGAGGGCACTGGGGAAAATGCCCAGCAGCACAAGCGCGAGATTCGCCCCGGTCGTGGCCTGTGCAAGACCCGTGCGGAGCCCGGGAAGCCCGATGGGCAGCAGCATGGCGGTGCCCAGCCATACCGTGTAGCACGAGACGCTGAGTCCATCCATCCTGCGGGATGTCCGGCGTTGCAGTGTGAAATAGATTCCCCAGCTCAGAGCCGCGAGCAGGACCAGCGCGCCTCCCGCCCAGGATCCGGAGACGTCCTGATCGCCCTTCACGATCAGGATCGCGCCGCAGGCACCGACAACCACGCAAGCCCAATGCCGGAGCGCGACGATTTCGCCCAGCACCGGCCTGGCCAGCAGCGCCGTGAAGATGGGGACGGTCTGGGCGAGGCAACTCGCCGCCGCCGCGCTGACTCCTCTCTGCCCGAAATTGAGCGCGACATGGTGCCCGGCGACACCGAACAAGGCCAGGGTCGCGATCCACGGAAGGTCCGCGGGGCGGATGCGGGCGATGTTCCGCCCCAAGGCCATGCCCAGCAGGACAAGCGAGGCGATCGCGAACCGAAGCAAGGCGACCTGGGTCGGCGAGTAGCCTTGCAGTGCGATCCGGATGCCTGTGGGCGCGTAGGCCCAGCACGCGACGGCCAGTGCGGCCGCCGCAGCGACTCCCGGCGCCTTGTCTGGACGTAGGCCAAAGCGACTCGAAGCCATGTCAAGGGCCGGCGCGCCTGCTTTGCATCGCAAGCGCTAACCCATCCCAGAAATTTGCCGTGATCTCCAGGAAGGCTCGTGCCGAGTCCAGCATGGCGTCATGGTCCGAAGAGCTCTGGCACGCGCGACCTGCCGCGAACAATGCTTGTTCTCGATGACTTTTCTCGCTTTCGCCGATATGCGTGTAAAAGTACTCGCATTCTTCATGGAATTCATCCCGATCCTGATATAAGTATTGATAGTTTCGCGCTCCCTCGTAAAGCTGAACAAGCATCGGGTAAGCGATCCATTCCTGTGCCAGATGCGCCCCAAGTACGCGACATCGGTCCATCGAATGGGGCCCTGGTTGATGGAGCGAATGCTGGCGTTTCGTGAATTCAGTCGTCGTAGGCAGGATCGGAAGCGGATTAAATTCTTCAACTGAGTATTTTCGCCCGTGAAGCCGTCCAAGAAGATCCAGCAAATAATCGATCAAGAGATTGATATGCGCCTTCTGCGAATTTCCGTTGCCGAATTAGGAAAAGAGGTTCTTCGAGATCTCAGTCTTGGCTTCGACATCGTCCAGGGCGAGAAGTGTGTATGCAACCATGGCGGAGGTACGGCGCGTGCGAGCGAAGTAGTTGGCTGCGAAGACCTCGACCTCTGAGGGCTCGAGTGGTCCACGAATTCATTTTGTATGGAAATCGTTTCTCAGCGCCGGTGCGTGGGATGCTCGTTCGAGTAGATCAATAAGTTCAGGATTCAAATGATAAATTTCTGCGCGCATCGTCGTCTCCATCGATCAGGTGCTGTCTGGATTTGGACATGTCGAAAGCGACGGCTCAGACCCTGAGAGTTCTCTCGCGCGGAAAAGTTCCCGAATCTCCATATTTGAAGTGGGCCTAATACGGAAATGTGCAGTGAGACGAACTCTGCGATCCGACGAGCCGGGTGCGTGAGCTCGTGCCTCCGACCGGCTCGTTTCCAGCTTGCGGGCGATGGTCGACCGACCGCGGGCTGCGAGGCGCACGGATCTCCACCTGTGAACGTAGGTGTCCAGGCAGGGTATTGCGTCAATGAATCCGGGAGCGCGCGCGGGCGGTTCAGACCGCTTCGGTCGGCCGAAATACGGTGAGGCCAGCCCCTGGTAGGTTCAGAATTTGAAGCCGGGCGGAGCGTTGGGGTTCGGGGGCGGCGCCACCGAGGGTCGCGGCGGCGAGGCCGCGTCCGAGGGCTCGTGGGCCGAGCCGGGCAGCGCAGCGGGCGCGCCCGCCAGCGGGCGCGGGATGGCGAAGCGATAGCCCTTGGGCAGTTCCGAGTGCTGCGGGTAGCCGGCGGAGTCCAGCGCCTGGTTCCACGCGCCGGCGTTGAAGCCCGGCGAGAGCTTCACGCCGGCCACGCTCAGCAGCGGCACCTGCAGATCGGGGTCGAAGGCCTTGAAGGCCTGTGCGTCCTGCGGCGTGACGATGGTCTTTTCCGCGTAGGGGACGCCGCGCTCGCGCAGCAGATGGACGCCGTCGTCGCAGGCCTTGCAGTTGGGCGCCGTGTACACCACCACCGGGGCCTGCTGCTGCAACTGGCGCAGGCGCGGGGGCAGTTGGTCGTCGCCGCTCTGCGCCGGCTGGGGCATGCGCGGTGCGGCGGGTTGCAGCACGGTGCCTCCTCCGGACGACGGCGGCACGTCGGTGAAGGTCACGCTTCCGTCGGGGCCGACGACCTTGTAGACGGCCCAGGCCGCCGGGGCGCAGCCCAGGGCCAGCGCGAAGCCGAGGGCGAGCCCGGGTGCCAGGCGCAAGACGTATCGCATCGCTACTGCCTCCAATGGGTGTCGGCGCTCGTCGCGAGGGCGCCGGACGACCCGATGGTATCGCGCCTCGCGCCGCGTGCCGCGCCCGGGGCGGCTCAGCCCGCCATGCCCTGGTGGCGCAGCAGCGCGTCGATGCTGGGCTCGCGTCCGCGAAACGCGCGGAAGGAATCGATGGCGTCGCGGCTGCTGCCCTGCGCGAGGATCTCGTCGCGGAACCGGGCCCCGGTGTCCGGATCGAGCACGCCGTGTTCCTCGAACTGCGCGTAGGCGTCGGCCGACAGCACCTCGGCCCATTTGTAGCTGTAGTAGCCCGCGGCGTAGCCGCCGGCGAAGATGTGCGAGAAGCTGTGCTGGAATCGGGCGAACTCGGGGGGAAACACCACGGCGACCTGGCGGCGCACCTGCTCGGCGATCTCGGCGACTGCCTGGGGCGTGAACTCGCGCAGGTCGCGGTGCACGCGCAGGTCGAACAGCGAGAATTCCACCTGGCGCAGGGTCTGCATGCCGGCCTGGAAGTTGCGCGCCGCCAGCATGCGATCGAAGAGTTCGCGCGGCAGCGCCTCGCCGGTGTCCACGTGGCGCCCGATGCCGCGCAGCACCTCCCATTCCCAGCAGTAGTTCTCCAGGAACTGGCTGGGCAGTTCCACCGCGTCCCATTCGACCCCGGACAGCCCCGAGGCGCCGAGTTCGTCCACCCGCGTGAGCAGGTGGTGCAGCCCATGCCCGAACTCGTGGAACAGGGTCTGCACGTCGTCGTGGCTGAGCAGCGGCGGGCGGCTGCCGACGCCGGAGGCGAAGTTGCAGGTCAGCACGGCGACCGGGGTCTGCAGGGCGCCGTCGGCGCGCAGCCAGCGCGAGCGCAGCCCGTCCATCCAGGCACCGCCGCGTTTGCCGGGGCGGGCGTGCAGGTCGGTGTAGACATGCCCGAGCAGTTCCCCGTCGTCGCGCTCGACGCGCCACAGGCGTACTTCCGCATGCCACGCGCCGGAGGCCGTCTGCTCCACGATGCGCACGCCGAACAGGCGGTGCACCAGATCGAACAGGCCGGCCAGCACCTGAGGTTCGGTGAAATACTGGCGCAACTGCTCCTCGGAATAGGCGTAGCGCTGCTCGCGCAGGCGCTCGGAGGCGAAGGCCAGGTCCCAGGACTGCAGATCGGCCAGGCCCAGCTCGGTCGCCGCGAAGGCGCGCAGTTCCTGCAGGTCCCGCTCGGCGTAGGGGCGGGCGCGGCGCGCCAGGTCGAGCAGGAAGTCCTCCACCTGCGCGGCGCTGTCGGCCATCTTGGTCTGCAGCGAGAGTTCGGCGTAGTCGGCGAATCCCAGCAGGCGCGCGAGCTCGGCGCGCAGCGCCAGCAGCTCGGCCATGATGCCCGAATTGTCCAGGCGCGGGTCGCCGAGTTCGCTGGCGCGGGTGACGTAGGCGCGGTACATCGCCTGGCGCAGCGAGCGGTCGCGCGCGTGCTGCATCAGCGGCACGTAGCTGGGCTGGTGCAGCGTGAAGCGCCAGCCGCCTTGCTCGCCCGCGGCCTCGTGCGCGGTCTGCAGCAGATCGTCCGGCAGACCCTCGAGCTGCGACGCCTCGGCGCGCAGCGAGAAGCCGTCGGTGGCGTCGAGCAGATGCTCGGAAAAGGCCTGTTCCAGTTCGGCGCCGCGCTGCTCGATGGCCTCGAAGCGCGCATGGGCCTCGCCGCGCAGCTCGGCGCCGGACAGGCGCAGGTCGCGCAGCGCATGCTCGACAATGCGCCGGCGCAGCGCCGGCAGCGCGGCGAAGCCGCTGCCCTCGCGCAGCGCGCGGTAGCGCGCGAACAGCCGGGGGTCGGAACCGAGCTCGGTCCACAGTTGCGTGACCTCGGGCAGCATGGCGTTGAAGGCGCCGCGCAGCTCGGGCGTGTCGGCCACCGCGTGCAGGTGCGACACCATGCCCCAGGCGCGGCCCAGGGCTTCGGAGTCGGGCTCCAGCGCCTGCACCAGGTCTTCCCAGCTCGCCGGGCGCGCGGGGTCGCCAGCGCAGACCCGTTCGTGCGCGGCGCGCACCCGCGCCATGAGTTCGCGCACCGCGGGTTCGATGTGCTCGGGGCGCAGTGCGCTGAAGTCGGGCAGCGCCAGCGCGGCGAGCACGGCATCGCCGAGCAGGGGGTTGGCGGCCTGCACGGCCGCGGTGGGGTTCGGGGACATCGGCGGGCTCCGGGAGGGCTCGCGGCCCGGCGGATGGCTCGCCGGGTCGCGTCAGGCCAGTTGTTCGCAGGCCTGCAGGGTATTGGACAACAACAGCGCGATGGTCATCGGCCCGACCCCGCCGGGCACCGGGGTGATCCAGCCGGCCACCTCGCGCGCGGCCTCGAAATCCACGTCGCCGCACAGCTTGCCGTCATCCAGGCGGTTGATGCCCACGTCGAGCACCGCGGCGCCGGGCTTGATCATGTCGGCGCCGATCATGCGCGGGCGTCCGATCGCGGCCACCAGCACGTCGGCGCGACGGCAGGTCTCGGCCAGGTCGGGGGTGCCGCTGTGCGCGATGGTCACGGTGGCGTTCATGCCCAGCAGCAGCATGGCCATGGGTTTGCCCACGATGTTCGAGCGTCCGACGACCACCGCGTGGCGCCCGCGCAGGTCGCCCAGGCCGATGTGCTCGAGCATGCGCACGCAGCCCAGCGGGGTGCAGGGGCGCAGTCCCGGGCGGCCGACCATCAGCGCGCCGGCGTTGGCGACGTGGAATCCGTCGACGTCCTTGCGCGGCGAGATCGCCTCGATCACGCGCTGGCTGTCGATGTGGGGGGGCAGGGGAAGCTGCACCAGGATGCCATGCACGCTGTCGTCGTGGTTCAGCGCGTGGATGCGCCCCAGCAGCTCGGCCTCGCGCAGCTCGGCGCCGTAGGTCTCGTGCAGGGAGCGGATGCCGGCCTGTTCGCAGGCCGCGATCTTGTTGCGCACGTACACCTGGCTGGCCGGGTCGGCCCCCACCAGGATCACGGCCAGCGTGGGCAGGCGGCCGGCGGCGCGCAGCGCGCCGGCGCGCTCGGCCACCCCCGCGCGCAGTTGCGCGGCCAGCGCCTTGCCGTCGATGAGGGTCGCCGTCATGTCTTGGCCGACGCGCCGAGCGCGATTTTCAGCAGGTCGGCCACGGTGTTCGCGCCGAGCTTTTCCATGATGTTGGCGCGATGCGCCTCGACCGTCTTGATGCTGATGTTCAGGTCATCGGCGATCTGCTTGTTCAGGCGCCCGGCCACGATGCGCTCGAGCACCTGCGACTCGCGGCTCGTCAGCTTGGACAGCAGGGCTTCGCGGCTGGCGCTTTGCGCGTGCTCCTCCAGGTCGACACGGGCCTTCTGCAGCATGCGGTCGACCAGGTCGCGCAGCAGGTTTTCGTTGAAGGGTTTCTCGATGAAGTCGATGGCGCCCTTTTTCATGGTCGCCACGGCCATCGGCACGTCGCCGTGACCGGTGATGAAGGCCAGCGGGATGTTCTGCCCGCGCTGCAGCAGGCGCTCCTGCAGTTCCAGGCCGCTCATGCCGGGCATGCGCACGTCGACGATCAGGCAGGCGACCTCGCGCGGATCGAAGCGCGCCAGGAAGGCCTCGGCCGAATCGAAGCAGCGCACCCGGTAGTCGTTGCCCTCGAGCAGCCATTGCAGGGAGTCGCGTACCGCTTCGTCGTCGTCGATGACGTATACGGTGCCTTTGGTCGCTGGTTTCATGGGCTCGTGTGCAGGTCGGGTGCGGCGGGCGCCCCCTCGGGCGCGGCGGGAAGATCCGTACCTCGCGGTGCCGCGCCGGTGGGCGCGGTGCCGCTACGGGGCGTGGGCTCCAGGGGCAGCGTGAAGCGGAACACGCTTCCGCTGAGAACCTCCCCATTGTATTGATTCTCGGCCCACAGACGACCTTCGTGGAATTCGACGATGGAGCGGCAGATATTCAGTCCGATACCCAGGCCTTCGCTCTTCGTCGTGTAGAAAGCTTCGAACAGGTGGCTCATCACCTCGTCCGCCACGCCCGTGCCGTTGTCGCGCACGATGAAGTGCACCTGGGTCTCGTCCTGCGCGATGTCGAGTTCGATGCTGCGCAGCACTCCGGAGCGCCCGGCCTTGTCCACCGCCTCGGCCGCGTTGCGCAGCAGGTTCAGCAGCACCTGCTCGATCAGGATGGGGTCGGCGTGCAGGGTCGGCAGCCCGGCGGCGATGTGGGTGAACAGGCGCACGTTGCGCCGGCGCAGGTCGATCTCGGCCAGTTCCAGGGTGTTCTGCACGATGTCCTGCACGCGGCAGGCCACGCGATGGGGCTCGCTCTTCTTGACGAAGTCGCGCACGCGGCGGATCACCGCGGCGGCGCGCTGCGCCTGGCGCGCCGTCTTCTCCAGCGCCGGCTGCAGTTCCTCGGTCGGCATGGAGCGATTGCGCAGGCGCGCGATCATGCCCGAGCAGTAGTTGTTGATCGCGGTCAGCGGCTGGTTGAGTTCGTGGGCCAGCGACGAGGCCATCTCCCCCATCGCGATCAGGCGGCTGGTGATCTGCGCCTTCTCCTCCTGGTTGCGCGCCACGTCCTCGGCCTGGTGGCGCGCGGTGACGTCGGTCGCGATGAGCATCTGCACCACGCGGGCGTCCACCCACTGGATGTAGCGCTGGCGCACGTCGAACCAGCGGTCCAGCGAGGCCACGTGGATCTCGTGCACCTGGGCCTGGGTGTGCAGGAACTCGTCGGCGGGCAGCCCGACGAAGCTGTCGACCGCGTCGTCGCCGTCCACGCCGACGCCGGGAGGCGCGTCCTGCCCGCTGAGCAGGTGGTGGCCGTGGGCGGAGGCGCCGAACCACTGGCGATACAGCTTGTTGGCGTACAACTGTTCGTCGCGGTCGATGGCCAGCACCGACACCGCGGCGTCGAGCCCCTCGAGCACCGCCACGAAACGCTCGTGCGACGCGGCCAGTTCCTGGCGGATGCGCGTGGGCTCGGTGATGTCGGTGATCGAGGTGACCCAGCCGGTCTGGCGGTCCCGGTTGTCGATCAGCGCCGACACGTACACCCGGGCGTCGAATTCGCTGCCGTCCTTGCGCGCCAGCTTGAGCGCGAACCCCGACGGGGGCGCCAGCCCGTCCAGGGTCTGCTGCAGCGCCAGGGCCATCTCGGCCGAGCGTCGCGCCGGCCAGTAGGGGTGCGGCGGGGCGCGCCCGACCAGGTCATGCTCGGAAAAGCCCGTCATCTTGCAAAAGGCCATGTTGACGTAGCTGATGCGCCCCTTCAGGTCGATGGCCTGCATTCCGGTGGACAGCGAGTTCTCCATCGCGCGCCGGAACGCCGTCTCGCGGGTGAGGCTTTCCTGCGCCTGCAGGCGCTCGCGCATCTGACGCCAGCTGCCCCATTGCATCCACAACATCAGTGCCGACAGCACGAACACCGCCCAGTACAGGCCGCGCACCGTCCAGCCGGGCGCCGAGTGGTAGCTGCTGACGCGCATGGACAAGCCTGCGTCGAAGGGGGGCAGCGCCACGACGTACTGCAGGGGCTTGCGCGCCAGGTCGCCGGTGGCGGTGTTGGCGATCACGTCGCCGGTGACGCGATCGACCAGCGCCACGGCGTAGCGGCTGCTCAGCTCCTGCACCGTGGTGCCGCGCATCAGGCCGTCGATGGAGAACACCGCGCCCACGGTGCCGGCGAACTGCGAGCCCAGCATCACCGGTGTGGCCGATTCCACCACCCAGCCCAGGCGCGGCAGGTGGTAGGGCAGGCTGTACACAGGCCGCTTGCGCTGGCGCGCCTGCAACTGCAACTGCAGCGACATGGGTTGCGAGGGGCGGTGCTGGGTGTCGATCCAGCTCAGGTCGCGCGGTACGGCCGAACCCATCAGCAGATGCTCGAGCTTGCCGTCGGGGTCGGTGGCGTAGACCACCACCGCCGGCGCGTGCTGGTGCAGGAAGGCGCCGGCCATCGCGGGGAATCGCTCGTTGCCCCGGCGCGTCTCCAGGGAGTTGGCCATGGATTGCAGCTGTTCCTGCATCAGGGCCATTTCCAGGCTCATGCGCTGGCGCGCCCATTCGCTGTCACGCTGGAGGGTGTCGTTCTCCCGCTGCAGTTCGGTCTGCTGGGTGTAGCGAACCAGCGCGGCGGCCGCGCCGAGGAACAACACGAGCGAAAGCAGGGGGACGAACAGCAGCAGCAGGTCCGCGCGTCGGCTGTGCAGCAAGGGGCGCACGCGCTGGCGCAGGCGTCGGACGAGGATCGGGAACATGCTCACGGCGCAAGTCTAGGCAAAGGCGAGGGATCGGAGCATGCTTGGGCCCAGAGCACGAACCGGGATGAATTCCGCATTATAAAAACGGATGTTGCCATTCAAAAAATTCTTTGCAATACTCGCTTCCGGGAAGGCATCGGGCTGCCCCGGACCCTTCCGTGCTCAGCGCACGCGCAGCGCGCACATCGCGCCTGCCGCCGCAGAACCGACACCCAGAGGAGACCACGATGGCAGCAGTACCCGACCAGTCGCCCGCGCCGGCCGCGAACGACGCCGATCCCCAGGAAACCCGCGAGTGGCTCGACGCCCTGCAGGCGTTGATCACCAGCGAGGGCCGCGAGCGTGCCCACTACCTGCTCGAGCAGTTGCTCGACCAGGCGCGCCAGGACGGCGTGGACATGCCCTTCTCGGCCAACACCGCCTATGTGAACACCATCCCGCCGGACCTGGAAGAGCGCAATCCCGGCAATGTGGAGATCGAGGAACGGCTGCGCGCCTACATGCGCTGGAACGCGATGGCCATGGTGGTGCGCGCGAACCGCCTGCATCCGGCCGACGGCGGCGACCTGGGCGGCCACATCGCCTCCTTCGCCTCGCTGGCGACCATGCTGGGCGCCGGGTTCAACCATTTCTGGCACGCGCCGAGCGAGGATCACGGCGGTGACCTGGTGTACTTCCAGGGACACAGCGCGCCCGGCATCTACGCCCGCGCCTATATGGAGGGCCGGCTGAGCGACGAGCAGCTGGACAACTTCCGCCAGGAAGTCGACGGCAAGGGCCTGTCGAGCTATCCGCACCCGAAGCTCATGCCGGATTTCTGGCAGTTCTCGACGGTGTCCATGGGCCTGGGCCCGATCATGGCGATCTATCAGGCGCGCTACCTGAAGTACCTGCACGCGCGCGGAATCGCCGACACCTCCAAGCGCAAGGTCTGGGTGTTCTGCGGCGACGGCGAGATGGACGAGCCCGAGTCGCTCGGCGCGATCGGCCTGGCTGCGCGCGAGAAACTGGACAACCTGGTGTTCGTGGTCAACTGCAACCTGCAGCGCCTGGACGGCCCGGTACGCGGCAACGGCAAGATCATCCAGGAGCTGGAGGCCGAGTTCCGCGGCTCCGGCTGGAACGTGATCAAGCTGATCTGGGGGGCGTACTGGGATCCGCTGCTGGCGCGCGACAAGGCCGGCATCCTGCGCCAGGTGATGATGGACGTGCTCGACGGCGATTACCAGGCCATGAAGGCCAACGACGGCGCGTTCGTGCGCAAGCACTTCTTCGGCCGCCATCCCGAGTTGCTGGAGATGGTGAAGAACATGAGCGACGAGGACATCTGGCGCCTCAACCGCGGCGGCCATGACCCGAACAAGGTCTACGCCGCATTCCACGCCGCCGCCACCCACCAGGGCCAGCCCACCGTGCTGCTGGTGAAGACCATCAAGGGCTACGGCCTGGGGCAGGCTGCCGAGGCGCGCAACGTCGCCCACCAGGTCAAGAAACTCACCGACGAGGACATCCGCGAGTTCCGCGACCGCTTCAACATCCCGGTGCCGGACCACGAACTGCCCAAGCTGCCCTTCTTCAAGCCGGCCGACGACACGCCGGAGATGCAGTACCTGCACGCGCGGCGCAAGGCGCTCGGAGGCTACCTGCCGCAGCGCCGCACCAAGGCCGACGAGCAGTTCACGCTGCCGCCGCTGGCCGAGATCTTCAAGCCCATGCTGGAGGCCACCGCCGAAGGGCGCGAGATCTCCACCACCCAGTCCTACGTGCGCTGCCTGAACCAGTTGCTGCGCGACAAGGCGCTGGGTCCGCGCGTGGTGCCCATTCTGGTCGACGAGACCCGCACCTTCGGCATGGAAGGCCTGTACCGGCAGATCGGCATCTACGCCCCCGAGGGCCAGAAGTACACCCCGGTCGATCGCAGCGAGGTGATGTACTACCGCGAGGACAAGTCGGGCCAGATTCTCCAGGAGGGCATCACCGAGGCGGGAGGCATGTGCTCGTGGATCGCCGCGGCGACCTCCTACTCGCACAGCAACCGCATCACCATCCCGTTCTTCATCTACTACTCGATGTTCGGCTTCCAGCGCATCGGCGACCTGATCTGGGCCGCCGGGGACATGCTGGCGCGCGGCTTCCTGCTGGGAGGCACCTCGGGGCGCACGACCCTCAACGGCGAGGGCCTGCAGCACGAGGACGGGCACAGCCAGCTGATGGCGGCCAACGTGCCCAACTGCATCAGCTACGACCCCAGCTTCGCGCACGAGGTGGCGGTGATCCTGCACCGCGGGCTGCAGCGCATGGTGGTGGACCAGGAGAACGTGTTCTTCTACATCACCCTGCTCAACGAGAACTACGCCCAGCCGGGGCTGAAGGCCGGCACCGAGGAGCAGATCCTCAAGGGCATGTACCTGTGCCGCGAGGGCTCGTCCAAGTCCGGCAAGCTGCGCGTGCAACTGCTCGGCTCCGGCTCCATCCTGCGCGAGGTGCTGGCGGCGGCAGAGCTGCTGGAACAGGACTGGGGCGTGGCGGCCGACGTGTGGAGCTGCCCGAGCTTCAACGAGCTGGCCCGCGAGGGACGCGACTGCGAGCGCTGGAACCTGCTGCACCCGAAGGACAAGCAGCGCAAGAGCTTCGTCGCCCAGCAGCTGGAATCCCACGCCGGTCCGGTCATCGCCTCGACCGACTACGTGCGCATGTTCGCCGAGCAGATCCGCCCCTTCCTGCCCGCCGATCGCAACTATCGCGTGCTGGGTACCGACGGTTTCGGACGTTCGGACACCCGCACCAAGCTGCGCCGCCATTTCGAGGTCGACCGTCATTTCGTCGTGCTGGCCGCGCTGCGCAGCCTGGCCGACGAAGGCAAGCTCGATGCGTCGAAGGCCGCCGAGGCGATCCAGCGCTACGGCATCGACGTCGAGCGCATCAACCCGCTGCTGGCCTGAGCCGCGGCGAGGAACGAACAGCCAGGAACACGGAGACACGCAATGGCGCAGATGCAGGTGAAGGTTCCCGACATCGGGGACTTCAAGGACGTGGAGGTGATCGAGCTGCTGGTCAAGCCCGGGGACAGGATCCAGGCGGA
>JAKBNS010000075.1 GCA_021830925.1 Pseudomonadota bacterium
CGCCTCGGCGCCGAATCGAACACGTCGTCGCTGCCCACGCTGGCCGCGCTGTGGGTCTGCGCCGCCTCGCCGCCGGCCGGGCGGCGCCCCGCCTTGAGCACGATCACCGGCTTGGCACTGGCGGCCATGCGCAGCGCGCTCATGAAACGCCGCGCGTTGGTGATGCCCTCCAGGTACACGATGATGCTATGGGTCTGCGCGTCGTTGGCCAGGAAGTCCAGCGCGCCGTCGATGCCCACGCCGGTATGGGGGCCCACCGAGATCAGCGAGGAGAAGCCGACGCGGTTTTCCAGCGCCCAGTCCAGCATCGAGGCCGTCAGCGCGCCTGACTGCGACACCAGGCCGAGCGGCCCCGGCTGGGCCAGCGGTCCGCAGGCGCTGGCGTTGAGCCCGGCCGAGGGGCGCTGGAACCCCAGGCTGTTGGGTCCGAGCAACTGCAGGCCTTCGCGTTCGGCGATGTCGCGCAACTGACGCGCGCGCTGCGCGTCGACGCCGTGCGACACCAGCAAGGCGCTCGCGCAGCCCATGCGCGCGGCCAGCTCCAGCGCCTCGGCCGCCTGCTCCTGGGGCAGCGCCAGCACGGCCAGGTCGGCATGGGCGTGGGAAAGCTCCTCCAGCGTGCCGCTGGTGCGCAGGTCCACGAAGTGCATGCGCCCCTGGTAGGCGCCCTGGCGCAAGGCCTGCTGTACGGCCAGCGCTGGACTGTCGCCGGCCTGCCCGTCGGCGGCGCCGAAGACCACGACCGACTCGGGGGCGAACAGCGGCTTGAGGTAGTGCTTGTCCATACTGCGCATTGTGCGCCGCAGCCAGGGGGCCGGGCCAGTCGCATAATGCACTTTCTGCCGTTCCTTTGCGCCATGACCCAGTCCGCTCCACAACCCACCGAACTCACCGTGCACCGCGGCTCGCGCGTGCTGGAAGTCGCCTTCGACGACGGCGCGCGCTTTCGCATCCCCTTCGAGTTGATGCGGGTGTATTCGCCGTCGGCCGAGGTGCGCGGCCACGGCCCGGGCCAGGAGGTGCTGCAGACCGGCAAGCGCGAGGTGCTGGTCGATGCCCTCGAACCCGTGGGCAACTACGCGGTGCAGCCGAGTTTCTCGGACGGGCACGATACCGGCATCTACACGTGGGAGTACCTGTATTTCCTCGGTCAGGAGCGCGAACGGCTGTGGCAGGAGTATCTGGAGCGGCTGCAGCTGGCCGGCGCGGATCGCGACGCGCCGATGCAGGCGGCAGGCACCGGTTCCGGCTCCGCCTGTTCGTCACACCAAGGGGGAAGGCATGCCCACTGAACCGACCACGCATTTCGGCTTCGAAACCGTCGCCGAGAGCGAGAAGGCGCGGCGGGTCGCCGAGGTCTTCGACTCGGTGGCCCCGCGCTACGACCTGATGAACGACCTGATGAGCGCCGGACTGCACCGCGCCTGGAAGGCCTTCACCGTGCAGTTGGCCGGGCTGCGCCCGGGCCAGCGGGTGCTGGACGTGGCCAGCGGCACGGGCGACCTGGCGCGTGCCTTCGCGCAGCGCGTGCAACCCGGCGGCATGGTCGTGGCCACCGACATCAACGGCGCCATGCTGGCCGAGGGGCGCCGGCGCCTGCTCGATGCCGGCGTGTGCGTGCCGGCCGCGCAGTGCGACGCCGAGCACCTGCCCTTCGCCGACGCCAGCTTCGACCGCGTCAGCGTGGCCTTCGGCCTGCGCAACATGACCCACAAGGAGGCCGCGCTGGCCGAATTCCGGCGCGTGCTGCGCCCGGGCGGCAAGTTGCTGGTGCTGGAGTTCTCGCGCCCCTGGGAGCCGCTGCGCCCGCTGTACGACTGGTATTCCTTCCAGGTGCTGCCGCGCCTGGGCCGGCTGGTCGCGGGCGATTCGGGCAGCTACCGCTACCTGGCCGAATCGATTCGCAAGCACCCGGACCAGGCCACGTTGAAGTCGATGATGGAACAGGCCGGATTCGTCGGGGTGCAGTGGTACAACCTGAGCGCGGGAGTGGTGGCGCTGCACGTGGGCATGCGGGGCTGAGCCGGCGATGTCCGACACCACCGCCACGGCAGGTTCCGCGACGGGCAAGGCCTTCGCCGACGCGCAGCGCCAGGCGCTGCGCGCACTGGCCGCGCTGCTCGACCACCTGTTGCGCCAGCAGCCCGAGGGGCGCCGGCGCCTGCTGCCGCATGCCGGCAAGACCCTGGAGCTGCGCGCCGGCTCGCTGGGCCTGCGCGTTCGCGTGAGCGAGGACGCGCGGCTGCTTCCGCTGGAACCCGGCGAGCCCGGGGAACGCGAGGACGCAGCCCCCGCGCTGCGCCTGGACGTCGATGTCGCGCGCTGGCTGTCCGCCCAGCTGCGCGGGGGAGCCGAGGCCGCGCTGGGAGGTGTGCGCATCGCCGGCGACGCCGAGTTCGCGCAGGCCGTGTCCTGGCTGCTGGGGCACCTGCGCTGGGATGCCGAGGCGGACCTGTCGCGCGTGGTGGGCGACGTGGTCGCGCACCGCGCCGCGCGCGCCGCGGGAGCCGCCGCGGCGCGCGCGCGTTCCTTCGCCAGGCGTGCCGAGAGCGATGCGCGGGAATGGCTGCGCGAGGGGCCGCGCGGCGTGGTGGGGCGCTGGGAGCTGCAGGCGGCGGCCGGTGACGTGGCGCGCCTGCGCGATGCCGCGGCCCGGCTGGAAAAACGTGTCGACGCGGTGCGTCGGCGGCTGCACGGGGCCTGATCCTTCATGCGCCGACTGCTGCGCCTGTTGCGCATTCTCCTGGTCGCGCACCGCTACGGGCTGGATCAGCTCGTGCTGGGCGGGTTCAAGCATCGCTGGCTGCGCTTGCTGGCGCGCGTGCTGGCGGTGGGGCGCGATCTGAGCACCCCGCGCGGCGTGCGCCTGCGCCTGGCGCTGCAGAGCCTCGGGCCGATTTTCGTGAAATTCGGGCAGATGCTTTCCACGCGGCGCGACCTGCTGCCGCTGGATATCGCAGACGAACTGGCGCTGCTGCAGGACCGTGTGCCTCCCTTCGATTCCGAGCTCGCGGTGGCGATGATCGAGAAGGCGCTGGGACGTCCGCTGGACGAACTGTTCGAGACCTTCGAGCGCACCCCCGTGGCCAGCGCGTCGATCGCGCAGGTGCATTTCGCCACGCTGCCGCCGGCGGCGCCCGCGCGGGCGCAGGACGCCCCGCGCGACGTGGCGGTGAAGGTGCTTCGCCCGGGCATGCTGTCGATCATCGACCAGGACCTGGCCTTGATGCGCCTGCTCGCCGGCTGGGTGGAGCGGGCCTGGGCCGACGGCAAGCGCCTGAAGCCGCGCGAGGTGGTGGGCGAATTCGACAAATACCTGCACGACGAACTGGATCTGGTGCGCGAAGCCGCCAACGCGGCGCAACTGCGGCGCAACATGGACGGGCTGGGTCTGGTGCTGATCCCGCGCATGGTGTGGGACCTGTGCCGGCCCAGCGTGATCGTCATGGAACGCATGCGCGGGGTGCCTATCAGCCAGGTGGACCGGTTGCGCGAGGCCGGCGTGGACATCCGAAAGCTGGCGCAAAGCGGTGTGGAGATCTTTTTCACCCAGGTGTTCCGCGACGGATTTTTCCACGCCGACATGCACCCGGGCAACATCATGGTCAGCGTGGATCCGCAGACCTTCGGCTGGTACATCGCGCTGGATTTCGGCATCATCGGCACCCTGTCGGCCTTCGACAAGGACTACCTGGCGCAGAACTTCATCGCCTTCTTCCAGCGCGACTACCGGCGCGTGGCCGAGCTGCACCTGGAGTCGGGCTGGGTGCCCGCCGACGTGCGGGTGGAGGAGCTCGAGGCGGCGGTGCGCACGGTGTGCGAGCCCCAGTTCGAGCGCCCGCTGAAGGACATCTCGCTGGGGCAGATCCTGATGCGCCTGTTCCAGGTCTCGCGCCGGTTCAAGGTGGAGATCCAGCCGCAGCTGGTGCTGCTGCAGAAGACCCTGCTCAACGTCGAGGGCCTGGGACGCCAGCTCGACCCCGACCTCGACCTGTGGAGCACCGCGCAACCCTTCCTGCGCCGCTGGATGCGCTCGCAGGTGGGCTGGCCGGCGCTGCGCGAGCACCTGCGCCGCGAGGCGCCGCGCTACGCGCAGTACCTGCCCTCGCTGCCGCGCCTGGTGCACCAGGCGCTGGAGCACACGGCAAGCGCGCGCGACCGCGAGCTGCAGCGCCAGCTGCTGGCCGAGCAGCGGCGCACCAACATGCTGCTGCAGGGACTGGTGGGTTTCGGCCTGGGCGTGCTGGCGGTGCTGCTGGTGATCGCGCTGTGGGATCTGCGTCCGTTCTGAGCTAAGGTAGCGCCAACCTCCCACCGCCCACGCCATGGCTCTGCTGCTGCTCGATCTCGGCAATACCCGCCTGAAATGGGGGGTGTGCGAGTGCCCGCCCGACGCGTCGCCGGGGCCCGTGCGCGCGCATGGGGCCATGCCCCTGGAGTCCATCGAGACCCTGGCCGACAGCGTGCGCCCCCACGGCAGTGCCGGGCTGCGCGCGGTCGTGGGCTGCGCGGTGGCCGGCGCCGTGGCCACCATGCGCGTGGAGGCACAACTCACGCGTCTGGGCCTGCGCTGCCACTGGATCCACTCGCTGCCCCAGCAGGGCGGCGTGCGCAATGGCTACACCACGCCCAGCATGCTCGGCGCCGATCGCTGGGCCGCGCTGGTCGGCGCGCGTCTGCGGCATCCCGGCCAGGCGGTGCTGATCATCAGCGTGGGCACCGCGGTGACCATCGACTGCCTGACCGCCGACGGGCGTTTTCTCGGCGGGGTGATCCTGCCCGGGTTCGGGCTGATGCTGCGGGCGCTGGAAATGGGCACCGCGGGTCTGAAGGTGCCCGAGGGCGAGTTGCGCGAATTCCCCAACAACACCAGCGACGCGCTGATGACCGGCGGCGCGCTGGCCATCGCGGGGGCCGCGCGCCAGATGCACGAGCGCCTGGGGCGCGTGGAGCAGCGCACGCCGCTGGTGCTGCTGACCGGCGGCGCCGCGCCCAAGCTGGAACTGGCGCTCGGCCTGTCCCACGAGAGCGTCGAGCACCTGGTGTTCGACGGCCTGCAGGGCATCGCGGCCGAGCTGGGCCTGATCGCGCAGCCGCGCGCGCGCGCCTAGCGCGTCTGGCGTGCCTGGCGTGCCTAGAGCACGTAGCGCGACAGGTCCTGGTCGCGCGCGATCTCGCCGAGCTGCGCCTCGACGAAGCCGGCGTCGATGCGCAGGGTCTGGGGCCGGCTGCCGTCGGCCTGGAAGGAAATGTCCTCCAGCAGGCGCTCGAGCACCGTGTGCAGGCGCCGCGCGCCGATGTTCTCGGTGCGCGCGTTCACCGCGTGCGCGATCTCGGCCATGCGCTCGACCCCGTCGGGCGCGAACTCCAGGTGCACTCCGTCGGTGGCCAGCAGCGCCTCGTACTGCTTGATCAGGCTGGCGTCCGTCGCGCCCAGGATGGCCACGAAGTCCTGCACCGACAGGCTGTCGAGCTCGACGCGGATCGGGAAGCGCCCCTGCAGCTCGGGAATCAGGTCCGAGGGCTTGGACACGTGGAAGGCGCCACTGGCGATGAACAGCACGTGGTCGGTGCGCACCATGCCGTACTTGGTGCTCACCGTGGTGCCCTCCACCAGCGGCAGCAGGTCGCGCTGCACGCCCTGGCGCGACACGTCGGCGCCGTGCGAGTTGGAGGCGGCGGCGATCTTGTCCACCTCGTCGAGGAACACGATGCCGTGCTGCTCGGCCAGCTGCACGGCGCGGGTCTTGACCTGCTCCTCGTCGAGCAGGCGCGCGGCTTCCTCCTGCTGCAGCGCGCGCAGCGCCTCGCGCACCTTCAGGGTGCGTCGCGCGCCGCGCCCCTGGCCCTGGGCCATGCCGGCGAACAGGCCCTTGAGCTGCTCGGCCATTTCCTCCATGCCCGGCGGGGTCATGATGTCCACGCTGGGCTGGGCGCGCGCCAGCTCGATCTCGATGTCGCGGTCGTCGAGCTGGCCTTCGCGCAGGCGCTTGCGCAGCACCTGACGCGTGCTGGAGTCCGCGGCCACGCCGGGCAGCAGCGCGTCGAGCACGCGCTCCTCCGCGGCGTCCTCGGCCTGCGCGCGATGCGCCTGCATGGCCTGCTCGCGCACCAGTTTCACGGCCACCTCGACGAGGTCGCGCACGATGGTGTCGACATCGCGTCCGACGTAGCCGACCTCGGTGAACTTGGTCGCCTCGATCTTCACGAAGGGGGCGCGCGCCAGACGCGCCAGGCGGCGCGCGATCTCCGTCTTGCCGACCCCGGTGGGGCCGATCATCAGGATGTTCTTGGGCGTGATCTCGTGGCGCAGCGGTTCGGCCACCTGCTGGCGGCGCCAGCGGTTGCGCAGCGCCACCGCGACGGCGCGCTTGGCCTGTGCCTGCCCGACCACGTAGCGGTCGAGCTCGGAGACGATTTCTCGCGGGGTCATTTCCATCGCGCTCTCGCGGTGCTGCCGCGCATCAGTCGAGGGTCTCGATGCGCAGTTCGTGGTTGGTGTAGATGCACAGGTCGGCGGCGATGTGCAGCGAGCGCTCCACCACCTCGCGTGCCGCCAGCTCGGTGTTCTCGAGCAGCGCGCGCGCCGCGGCCTGCGCGTAGGCGCCGCCGGAGCCGATGGCCAGGATGCCCTGCTCGGGCTCGAGCACGTCGCCATTGCCGGTGATCACCAGCGAGGCGCTGGCGTCGGCCACCGCGAGCATGGCCTCCAGGCGGCGCAGCGCGCGGTCGCTGCGCCAATCCTTGGCGAGTTCCACCGCGGCGCGCACCAGCTGGCCGTGGTGTTCCTGCAGCTTGGCCTCGAAACGCTCGAACAGCGTGAAGGCGTCGGCGGTGCCGCCGGCGAAGCCGGCCAGCACGCGCCCGTCATGCAGCTTGCGCACCTTGCGTGCGCTGGCCTTGATCACCACGTTGCCCAGCGTGACCTGGCCATCGCCGCCCAGGGCGACCTGCGCGCCGCGGCGCACGCTCAGAATGGTGGTGCCGTGATATTGTTCCATGGATCAAGCATAAGCCCTCGGCTCCGACTCGGCAGGCCGCCGCGCGCACCGGCCGCGCGCGGATTCAGGTCTTGCGCAACTCCACCTGCGCGACCGAGCTGATGCCGAGGATGGCGAACAGGCCGGCGATCAGCCGGTGGGTACCCTCGAAGCGCACGCTGCGCCCGGCGCTGCTCTGCGCCATCACCCAGTTCAGCATGATGCCGGCGCTTGCGAAGTCCAGCCGGCGCAGCGCGGCGAGGTCGACCAGCACCGCCGAGCGCCCCGCGACGGCCTCGTCCAGCGGCTGCAGGAAGTCCTCGCTCCCGCCCCGGATCTCGCCGTCCAGGTGGGTCAGCGCGACGCCGTCCATCTCGCTGTTGGCGAAACGCGTGGCCACGCGGCCGGTCGGCTCGCCGCCGCGCGGGCCGCTGGCGGCGGACGCGTCACCGGCGATCAGGCGCACGCGGGCGCGGCTGGGCTCCCACGAGGGGGGCGAGATCTCGTAGGTCACGCAGTAGTCCAGCGCGGTCGCCTCGTAGGCTTCCTGGGCGCCGGCCAGGCGCAGGGCCTCCAGGCGCGCGTTCCACCACGCGGCATCGCTTTCGCGCTGCATCGCCGGCGAGTTCGCCGTGCAGGCCTCGAGCAGATGGTCGAGGCCGGAGATTTCCACTTCGCAGCCGCTGGCCGCGTTGAGCACCTTCAGCGATTCGGCGAGGGGTTGTTCGGCTCCGGATGCCGCGGCGGTGAGGGCGTTGAAGTCCAGGTTGACGCTGGCCGCGCCGGCGCGCGCCAGTTGCAGCAGCGCCCGCGCCTGCGCGGCGTCGAACTCGCCGAGCGCCGCGAAGGAGGCCTGCGCGCCGCCACCCGCGGCAGCGCGGGCGGACTCGGGTCGCGCCGCGGTCGGCGCGGCGCTTCCCCAGGACGGCGCAGAGGACTGGAAGCGGTCCAGATAGTCGACCACCAGGGCCTCGAATCGCTGCATGTCGCCGCTGGCGCGGTACAGATCGAACAGGGCGAGCCAGAACTCGTTCTCCAGCTTGCGCTCGGGCGAGCCGGAAATCGCCTCCAGCAGCGCGCGCTCTGCTCCCTGGTCGTTGCCGTTGGCGAAATCCATGCAGGCCTGGTCGAACAGGGGGCTGGAGGACACGCCTTCCTGCACGTCCACGGCCATCGAGCGCGTCGGGTCGCTGGGCTGGGAGCTGCGCAACCAGGCGGATTCGCCCGACAGCGGCGGCTCCGTGGTGGCCACCGGGCCCAGTCGCGTGGGAGCCAGTTGCGTGGCCTCGATGCGTGTGTGCTCCAGCGGCGCGAGCTCGAGGCCCCCGGCGTCGAGCGGGCCCGGCGCCATGCGCGTGGGCTCCATGTGGCCCGCGGCCATCTGCGTGGGCGCCAGCTGGGTCGGCGCGGGCATGGTGGCCTGGTCGGGCGCGGCGCGAGGTGGCAGGCGACTGGAGGTGTTGGTGGAGGCGAAGCTCAGCGGCTGCGTGCTCAGCGGCGGCGCCGGCTGCGGCCGGGTCATCGGCGCGGTGGGCGCCAGCGAGGGCGGGTGGGCGCGCGACTCCGCGGTCGAGTCCTGCACCATCGCGCGCTCGATCTCGTTGATCTTGCGCAGCGTGGCCTCGCGCTGCGGCGCCTTGGGCGCAACGACGCCGGCGCCGGTGTCCGGGAGATCGGAGAACACCAGGTCGGGGGTTTCGCCGCTGGCCTGTTGCTTGCGCAGGCGCCTCAGTGCCGCGAGTTCGCGTTTGCGAATGAAGGAGTCGAGCTTGCGCTGTTCCTCGCGCGCGCGCAGGTGTTCCTGTTCCTGCTGTTCGCGCAGCGCGTTCTCGTGGCGCGTGAGCGCCCAGTCCTGGGTCGGATTCTTGACGAATTCCGAGACCCGACCCCAGAAACTGCGTGGCTTGGGAGATTCGTCGTCGGCCATGGGCGGTGGATGGGGCGGCTGCGCCGGGCGGGCTGGGCCGCGCTCAGTCCCCGAACATCTTCTGCTTCATCTCGCGCCGTTGCTGGGCCTCCAGCGACAGCGTCGCCGTGGGCCGCGCCAGCAGGCGCCCGATGCCGATCGGCTCGCCGGTCTCCTCGCACCAGCCGTATTCGCCGTTGTCGATCAGCGCCAGCGCCTGTTCGACCTTCTTCAGCAGCTTGCGCTCGCGGTCGCGCGCGCGCAGCTCCAGCGCGTGCTCTTCCTCGATGGTCGCGCGGTCGGCCGGGTCGGGCACCAGCAGCGTGTCCTCCCGCAGATGCTCGGTGGTCTCGCCGGCGCTGCGCAGCAGTTCGTCGCGCAGCGTGGACAGGCGGTGACGGAAGAACTCGAGCTGGGCCGAATTCATGTACTCGCTCTCGGGCATCGCGAGCACCTCGGCGTCGGTCAGTTCCTGGGGCGACTTCGACTTCCAGGCGTTGGCCAGCTTGGGGTCGGCGTGGGGCGGTGCGGTGGAGGGGGCGACGGTGCTCATGGCGGTGGCTGCGTTGGACGATGCGGAGGTGCTGCCCGCGGCGGGCTCGGGAAGCGGCGCGGCCGGCAGTGTAGCGGTAGCGGATGACGCACGCGCGCCGCCGGATCCGGACGGTCGGCGCGAGGCGGTTTTGCCGCGCGTGTCGGGTGCCGCAGGTGCTGCGCGTGTGCTCTTGGCCACGATTCATCCCCCTGTGGTCTTTGTAGCACCTGCGACCTTGCATGCCGCAGGCAGCTGTTGCTCGAATGCAACCGGGGGCGTGATTCCAGCGTCAGCGCCGGACCGGGCCTGGCCCTCGCCGATGCCGGCGCCGTTCGCGCCCGGGCCCTTGCGCGGCCGCGTGCCGATCCCGGCTCGCTCGGCGCGAAGACCAAAAACCGGCGGATTATAAGCGCACCGGGTGCGCAGGCCGGGCCATGCCCTTGCGGCGGGCGGGCACCGCCCGAATTCAGGCCGCCAGCGACTGACGCAGGCCCTGTTCGATGATGTCGCGCGGCAGGTCGATGCCGATGAACACGATGCGGCTCTCGCGCGTCTCCTGCGGTCCCCAGGCGGACGCCAGATCGCTCCCCATGAGCTGGTGCACGCCCTGGAACACGACCTTGCGGTCGATTCCCCGCATGTTCAGCACGCCTTTGTAGCGCAGCATGCGCGGGCCGTAGATCTGCACGATGGTGCCGAGGAATTCCTCCAGCTTGGCCGGCTCGAAGGGCTGGCTGGCACGGAACACGAAGGACTTGACGTCGTCGTCGTGGTGATGATGGTGCGCGCATCCGGGGCCGTGCTCGTGGTCCTCGGTGCAGGCATGATCGTGGTCGTGGTCGTGGTCGTGGTGATCGTGCGCGTGCTCCTCCTCGCGCAGGAATTCCGGGTCGATTTCCAGGCGCGCGTTCAGGTTGAAGCCGCGCAGGTCCAGCACCTCCTTCAGCGGCACCTCGCCGAAGTGCACCAGGGTCTGCGGTGCGCGCGGATTCATGCGGCGCAGGCGCTGCTGCAGCTCGGCCAGCGCGGCGGCGTCGACGAGGTCGGACTTGGAGATGAAGATGCGGTCGGCGAACCCCACCTGGCGCTGCGCCTCCAGGCGCTGGTCCAGCTGCTGGGGCGCGTGCACCGCGTCGACCAGGGTGACGATGGAGTCCAGCAGGTACTGGCTGGCCACGTCGTCGTCCATGAAGAAGGTCTGCGCCACCGGGCCGGGGTCGGCCACCCCTGTGGTCTCGATGATCACGCGGTCGAACATCAGCTCGCCGCTGCGCCGGCGCTGGGCCAGGTCGCTGAGGGTGGCGCGCAGGTCGTCGCGGATGGTGCAGCAGATGCAGCCGTTGGACATCTGCACGATCTGCTCCTGGCGCTCCTGCACGAGGATCTCGTTGTCGATGTTCTCCTCGCCGAACTCGTTCTCGATCACGGCGATGCGCGAGCCGTGCGCCTCGCCGAGCACGCGCTTGAGCAGCGTGGTCTTGCCGCTGCCGAGGAAGCCGGTGAGGATGGTGGCGGGAATGAGGGCGGACGACATGGCGGATCGGGCTGACGGGTCTGACGGGAGGGGTTTCGGGCGGGCGTGGCCGCGCCACGGCACGAAGGCGCGCGGGGCGCGCCTCCGACCCGAAAGTGTAAGCCGCCGCGCGATTCAGCGTGCGCGCAGCAGCAGACCCTTGAGGTACTCGCCCTCGGGGAAGCTCAGCAGCAGCGGATGGTCGGGGGCGGCGCCCACGCGCTGCACGATGTCGGCGTCGCGCCCTGCGTCCACGGCGGCTCCTGCCACCACGCTCTGGAACAGCGGTGCGTCGATGCCCCCCGAGCAGGAGAAGGTGAACAGCCAGCCGCCCGGACGCAGCAGTCCCAGCGCGAGGCGGTTGATGTCCTTGTAGGCGCGCGTGGCACGCGGAGCCTGCGCCACGGTGGGTGCCAGTTTCGGCGGATCGAGCACGATGGCGTCGAATCGCTCCGCGGCCTCGCGCAGTTCGCGCAACACGCGCCCGACGTCGGCCTGGCGCAGGGGGTTGCGCGAGGCGTCGAACCCGTTGTCGCGCAGGTGCTCGGCCGCGAGCGCCAGAGCCGGCGCGGAGGAATCGACGGTGATCACCTCGGAGGCGCCACCGGCCAGCGCCGCCAGCGTGAACCCGCCCGTGTAGCCGTAGCAGTTCAGTACCCGCCGCAGCCCCTGCTCGCGCACCAGTTCCCGCAAGCGCAGCCTGTTGTCGCGCTGGTCGAGGTAGAAGCCGGTCTTGTGCCCGGTGGCGACATCGACGTGCAGGCGCATGCCATGCTCCTCGATGTCCACGCGGCTGTCGCCGTCGCCGTGCAGCCATCCGCTGCGTCCGGCAAGGCCCTCGCGCTCGCGCACGCCGACGTCGGAGCGCTCGTGGATGCGCAGGCCGGGCAGGCACTCGCGCAGCGCCTCCAGCAGGGCTTCGCGCCAGCGCTCGGCGCCGGCGCTGAGCAACTGCACGACGGCGACGTCGGCGAAGCGGTCGACGACGAATCCGGGCAGGCCGTCGGCCTCGCCCCACACCAGGCGCGCGGCGCGCAGGTCGATGCCCAGTTCGCGACGCCGCTCGATCGACGCGCGCACCCGCTCCAGCAGGAAATCGCGGTCGATGCGCTGTGCCGGATCGAAGCTCCACATGCGCAGGCGGATCTGCGAGGCTGGGCTGTAGGCGGCCCAGCCGAGCAACTGGCCGTCGTGGGACTCCACGCGCACGGTCTCCCCGCTGTCGGCGCTGCCGCGCGCGATGGCGCCGGCGAAGATCCATGGGTGGCGGCGCAGCACGGCGCGCTCCTTGCCGGGATGCAGGCGAATGGTTTTCACGGTGATGTGGGGTCGCGAATTCAGCGCGGCTTGCGCGCGCGAGGGTGGGCCTGGTCGTAGACCTTGGCCAGATGCTGGAAGTCCAGCCGGGTGTAGACCTGGGTGCTGGCGATGCTGGCATGCCCGAGCAGTTCCTGCACACCGCGCAGATCGCCGCTGGACTGCAGCAGGTGGGAGGCGAAGGAGTGGCGCAGCATGTGGGGGTGCACGGCGATTGGCAGGCCGGCCCGCAGCGCGCGCCGGCGCAACTCCTCGCGCACGCGCTGCGCGCTTATGCGCGCGCCGCGGGGGCCCAGGAACAGCGCCGCGCGGTCGCCCGCCGCGGCCTGCGCCGGCGGCTCGCCGCGCAACCGCAGCCATTCGCGCAGCGCCTGCATGGCCTGGGCGCCCACCGGCACGCTGCGCCTCTTGCCGCCCTTGCCCAGCACGTGGGCCTCGGCGCCGTCCCAGTCGACCCAGCCTTGCGAGACATGTTCGGCGCCGCGCACCGGGCGCAGGTCCAGCCCCACCAGCTCGGACACGCGCAGCCCGCTGGAATACAACAATTCGGTCAGCGCATGGGCGCGCGCCTCGGCGCGGGCATCGGCCTTCGCGTCGCCTGCCGAGGCCAGCGCCACCGCGTGCTCCACGCTCAGCGCCTTCGGCAGCGGGCGCTGCGCGCGGGGCGCGCGCAGTTCGCGCGCCGGGTCGGTGCGCAGCAGGCCCTCGGTGCCCATCCAGCGCAGCAGGCCGCGCCAGGCCGACAGCCGCGCGGCGATGGCGCGCGGGCTCATGCCCTGCGCGTGCAGCGCGGCGACCCAGGCGCGCAGGTGGCGCGGCTGCAGCCCATCGGCGTCCACGCCGGCCCGCGCGGCGCGCAGGCACAGATCGCGCAGGTCGCGCCGGTAGTTGACCAGGGTACGCGGCGCCAGGCGCCGTACCTGCTGCAGGCGCAGCAGATGTTGTTCGCAGGCCTGACCCAGCCGCGGCGGCGCGGCCGCGGCGTCGGGAACGGCGGGCCGCGGCGCCGGCATGGTTCAGGCCCGGGGCAGCAGGCGCAGCAGCGCCGACGACGCGACCTCGCCGACACGGGCGAGGACCTCGGTGCCCATGTCGGCGGTGAATCGATCCGACTGCGGCGAACCCAGCACCAGCAAGCCGAACGCGGCGGACTGCGCGTCCGGGCGCAGCGCCACCATGGCCAGCGACTGCGGCGGCGCGGACAGCCAGCGCGCGGCCTCGAAGCCGGCGTTGGCGCCGCAGAAGGGCTGGCTCAGGCTGTTGGCCAGCACCGGGATGTCCTCGCCCACCGGGGCCGCCTCGTCGAGCCCCGCGAACTCGGGAGCCATGCCCCACAGGCGCAGCGCTGCCAGCGGCAGGTCGAAACGCTCGCGCAACTCCTCCACCACGCGGCGCGGCAGCGCCGAGGCGTCCGTCTGCTCCAGCAGCGCGCGCGCCCAGCCGAGCAGGCGGCCCGACAGGGCCTCGTTGTCGGCGGCGTTGCGCATCATGTCGGCGAGGCGGTGTTCCAGCGCGCGCATCTTGTCGCGCAGCATCTCGATCTGGCGTTCCTGCAGCGACACCGCGCGGTTGCCGTGCGGGCTGGCCAGCTGCACCGTCGCCAGCAATTCGGCATGGCGTTCGAAAAAATCGGGGTGCTCGGCCAGGTAGGCGGCGAGGTCCTGTTCGCTGAGTTCCATCGGGTTCCTTCCAGAAGATTCAAGGCGTCGCGCGCGGCGCGGCAAGCGCGTCCAGGTCGATGCTGGCGTCGAACACGTGCACCGCCGGGCCGCTCATGAGCACCGGATGCCCCGGCCCCTCCCAGGCAATGCCCAGTTCGCCTCCGCGCGCCTGCATGCGCACGGGGCTGCGCAGCCAGCCGTGGCGAATCCCCGCGACCGCCGCGGCGCAGGCGCCGGTGCCGCAGGCCAGGGTCTCGCCGGCGCCGCGCTCCCACACGCGCAGGCGCGCATGGTGCGGGTCGAGCACCTGCAGGAAGCCGGCGTTGACGCGATGCGCGAAGCGCGGGTGATGTTCCAGTCGCGGGCCCACGAGGCCCACCGGCGCGTGGTCGACGTCGTCGACGAGCTGCACCGCATGCGGGTTGCCCATGGACACCACGCTCAGGCGCAGCAACTGGTCGTCCAGCGCGAGCTCCCAGCGCGGCAGATCGCCCTCGAGGCTCGAGCGCAGTCCCGCGGCGTCGAAGGGAATGTCGGCCGGCTCGAAACGCGGCGGCCCCATGTCCACGCGGACCTCGCCGTCGTCGCCCACGCTGGGCTCGATGATGCCCGCGCGGGTCAGCACGCGCACCGTGCGCTTGTCGGTCAGGCCGCGGCGGCGCACGAAGGCGACGAAGCAACGCGCGCCGTTGCCGCACTGCTCGACCTCGCCGCCATCGGCATTGAAGATGCGGTAGCGGAAATCCACGTCGGGACCGGGGGGCGCCTCGACCACCAGGATCTGGTCGGCACCGACGCCGAAATGACGATCGGCGAGCAGGCGCAGCTGCCCCGGCTGCAGCGCGAAGGGTTCGCGGGTGGCGTCGATGACCACGAAGTCATTGCCGGCGCCGTGCATCTTGGCGAAATGCAGGACCATGGAGGAGGCGGTGAGGGCGTTGCCCGGTCAGTACAGCGGCGGCTCGCCCGGCGGGCGGGTCTTGAATCGCTTGTGCACCCAATGATATTGGCTGGGCATCTCCAGCACACGTTGTTCGATGAACCGGTTCAGGCGCAGCAACTCGACGTCGATGTCCGCGATGCGGCCGTCGCGCAGGCCCGCGTAGTCGTCCCAGGCGGGGTGGATGGTCACCTCGTAGCCGCGCGCGCCGGGCAGCATGCGCGCCACCACCGGGTAGACCCGGGCGTGGGACGAGGCGGCCAGGCGCGGCACCACGTCCAGCGTGGCCGCGGGCACGCCGAAAAAGGGCACGAAGCGCGAATGCTTGGGGCCGAAATCCATGTCCGGCAGGGTGTAGAAGGGCGTGTGGCGGCGCAGCGCGCGCAGCATGCCGGTGGCGCCTTCGTGGCGCGACACGATGCGCTCGGTGGCGAAGCGGCTGCGCCCGCTGAGCACCCAGCGGTCCAGCGCCCGCGATTTCTGCGGCGTGTACATGCCCGACAGCGGGCGCCGCGCGGCCAGGGTGAGCGCGGTCCACGCGGCGTCCATGCCCTCGAAGTGCAGGCCCACCAGCAGCACCGCGCCCTCGCCGTGCAGCGCCTCGTCCACCGGACCGCGCAGCTTCAGCAGGCGTCGCAGGCGTCGCGGGCCACCCCACCACAGCAGGCCGCGATCGAGCAGCGCGCGCGCCACGCAGACGAAGTGTTCCCGCGCCACGCGTTCGCGCTCGCGCTCGCTCCAGTCCGGAAAACACAACTCCAGGTTGCGCAGCGCGATGCGCCGGCGCCGGCGCGCCAGCAGCCACAGCGCGCGCCCCAGGGTCCAGCCCAGCGCGGCCTGCACGGGGTAGGGCAGCCAGTGCAGCAGCCACAACAGCACCAGCAGCGCACGCGTGGTCACGACGAGGCCTCGCCCACCGCGACGCCGTGCCCGCCGGGCGGAAGCGGTGCGCCGGCCGGGTGCTTGTAGCGGTTGTAGCCCCACAGGTACTGCCGCGGGCAGGCGCGCACGAGTCGCTCGATCTCGCCGTTGATCAGCGTCGCTGCCTGCTGCGCATCGTCCGGCAGCGGCGCCGACAGCGCGTGCAGGCCCAGGCGGTAACCGGCGCCGCGCGGCAGTCGCTCGGCCACCGCGAACACGATGCGCGCGCCGGTGAGCTGGGCCAGGCGCGCCGGCAGGGTCATGGTGTAGGCGGACCGGCCGAAAAACGGCACCCACACCCCCTCGCCGGCCGACGGCGCCTGGTCGGGCAGCATGCCCACGGCCTCGCCGTTGCGCAGCGCCCGCAGCAGCGGGCGCACGCCCGCCACGCTTGCCGGCGCGGTGCGCAGGTTCTCGCGCAGACGGGCGTCGGCCAGCTCGTTCAGCCACGCCTTGTGCGGAGGGCGATACAGCACGGTGATGGGACCCCACTGCGCGGCCACCTGGGCGGCCACCTCGAAGCAGCCCAGGTGGGGGGTCAGGTACAGCACGCCGCGTCCCTCGCGCCAGGCCTGTTCGACCGCCTCGCGACCCTGCACCCGCACGCGGCGCACGGCGGCACCGGCGCCTGTGCGCAGCCAGACGAAGGGCAGTTCGCCGGCCATGCGCCCGGCTTCCATGGCCGCCGCCAGCGCCAGCGAACGCGAGCCCAGGCCGGCTTGCGCGAGGTTGTCACGCAGCACCCGGCGGTAGCGCGGCGCGGCGGCATAGATCAGCAGGCCGAGCGCGGCGCCACCGGCCTGCAGCAGACCCAGCGGCAGCAGCGACAGGATGCGGAACAGGCGCAGCATGGTGATCGGCGGAATCGAGGCGGCGAGGGCGGGCAAGTCGAGCATGTTAGCGACGCCGCTTCGGCGCCGTCCCACGCTGCGGGCGCCGCCGCTCTATAATTCGCCGTGTCGCCGAGTTAATGACAACTTGCGGGGCGACAAGCCGGCAGCCTCCGACGCTGCCTGCCGTGGGAACCGCTAAAGCGTCGGCATGCAGCAAGCCCGAGGCGGTTCCCCCCACCGCATGAACTTCTGGAGCTCGCGCATGGCCGATCAGCATTCTTCCTCGCACCTGTTCACCTCCGAGTCGGTTTCGGAAGGCCACCCCGACAAGGTGGCGGACCAGATCTCCGACGCGATCCTGGACGCCCTGCTCGAGCAGGACCCGCAGTCGCGCGTGGCGGCCGAGACCCTGGCCAACACCGGCCTGATCGTGCTGGCCGGCGAAATCACCACCCGCGCGGTGGTGGACTACATCCAGGTCGCCCGCAACACCCTGCAGCGCATCGGCTACGACGACGCCGACTTCGGCATCGACCACAAGAGTTGCGCGGTGCTGGTGGCCTACGACAAGCAAAGCCCCGACATCGCCCGCGGCGTGGACCGCGCGCAGGACGATGGCCTCGACCAGGGCGCCGGCGACCAGGGCCTGATGTTCGGCTACGCCTGCGACGAGACGCCGGAGCTGATGCCGGCGCCGATCTACTACGCCCATCGTCTGGTAGAGCGCCAGAGCCAGGTGCGCCGCGACGGCCGCCTGCCGTGGCTGCGTCCCGATGCCAAGAGCCAGATCACCTTCCGCTATGAAGGCGGGCTGCCGGTGGGCATCGACACCGTGGTGCTGTCCACCCAGCACGCGCCCGACATCGAAATGGGGCAGCTGCGCGAGGCGGTGATCGAGGAGATCATCAAGCCGGTGCTGCCCGCGCACTGGATGCGCAACCCGGTGAAGTACCTGATCAACCCGACCGGGCGCTTTGTCATCGGCGGACCGCAGGGCGACTGCGGCCTGACCGGGCGCAAGATCATCGTCGACACCTATGGCGGCGCGGCGCCGCACGGCGGCGGCGCCTTCTCCGGCAAGGACCCGAGCAAGGTCGACCGTTCGGCCGCCTACGCGGCGCGCTACGTGGCCAAGAACATCGTCGCCGCGGGCCTGGCCAAGCGCTGCCTGGTGCAGGTGTCCTACGCCATCGGCGTGGCCGAGCCGACCAGCATCATGGTGACCACCCAGGGCACCGGCGTGGTGGACGACGCGCGCCTGGAGGATCTGGTACGCCGGCACTTCGACCTGCGCCCGCGCGGCATCATCCGCATGCTCGACCTGCAGCGCCCGATCTACGCCAAGAGCGCGGCCTACGGGCATTTCGGGCGCGACGAGCCGGACTTCAGCTGGGAGGCGGTGGACAAGGCGGCGGCGTTGCGCGCCGACGCCGGCCTCAGCCCCGAGGTGCCGGTGGCCGTCGCCTGAGTACAATTTCTCGGCCCCGAGGAGCGTTGCAACGCCTTTGGCCCGTGTGCGCATGATGCGCGCGCCGGAGCCGAGGGTCGCCAGGCTCGGGGTCCGTTGACGTCGATGGAGCGCACTTCGGTGCGCGCCGTCCATGCAACCGCGCTCACCTCATCCGTGCCCGTCACGGCGATGCGGTGCGCATCCCCTGGCGGGCCCACGTTTCGCGGAGATTCCGACATGAACGCTGTGGCTTCGAACGCTTCCCCCACCGATTACGTAGTCGCCGACCTCGGCCTGTCCGAATGGGGCCGACGCGAGATCCGCATCGCCGAGACCGAGATGCCGGGCCTGATGGCCATCCGCGACGAGTTCGCGGCCCAGCAGCCGCTGCGCGGCGCGCGCATCACCGGCAGCCTGCACATGACCATCCAGACCGCGGTGCTCATCGAGACCCTGCAGGCGCTGGGCGCGCAGGTGCGCTGGGCCTCGTGCAACATCTTCTCCACGCAGGACCACGCGGCGGCGGCCATCGCCGCCAGCGGTACCCCGGTGTTCGCGGTCAAGGGGGAGAGCCTGGAGCAGTACTGGGCGTACACCCATCGCATCTTCGACTGGCCGGACGGCGGCTTCTCGAACATGATCCTGGACGACGGCGGCGACGCGACGCTGCTGCTTCATCTGGGCGCGCGCGCCGAGGCCGATCTCGCGGTGCTGAGCCATCCCACCAGCGAGGAGGAACGGGTGCTGTTCGCGGCCATCCGCGCCCAGCTCAAGCTGGACCCGAAGTGGTATTCCACGCGCCTGGCGCATGTGCGCGGCGTGACCGAGGAGACCACCACCGGCGTGCACCGCCTGTATCAGATGCACCAGCGCGGCGAACTGCGCTTCCCCGCCATCAACGTCAACGACAGCGTCACCAAGAGCAAGTTCGACAACCTGTACGGCTGCCGCGAGAGCCTGGTGGACGGCATCAAGCGCGCCACCGACGTGATGGTGGCGGGCAAGGTCGCCGTGGTCTGCGGCTACGGCGACGTGGGCAAGGGGTCGGCGCAGGCGCTGCGCGCGCTGTCGGCGCAGGTATGGGTGACCGAGATCGACCCCATCTGCGCGCTGCAGGCGGCGATGGAGGGCTATCGCGTGGTCACGATGGACGAGGCCTGCTCGCAGGCCGACATCTTCGTCAGCGCCACCGGCAACTACCACGTGATCACCCACGAGCACATGCTGCGCATGAAGGACCAGGCCATCGTGTGCAACATCGGGCACTTCGACAACGAGATCGACGTCGCCTCGCTGGAGCAGTACCGCTGGGAGGAGATCAAGCCGCAGGTCGACCACATCATCTTCCCCGACGGGCGGCGCATCATCCTGTTGGCCAAGGGGCGCCTGGTGAACCTGGGCTGCGCTACCGGGCACCCGAGCTACGTCATGAGCTCGAGCTTCGCCAACCAGACCATCGCGCAGATCGAGCTGTTCACCCGCACCGAGCAATACCCGGTGGGCGTGTACACCCTGCCCAAGCACCTGGACGAGAAGGTCGCGCGCCTGCAGCTGCGCAAGCTCAACGCGCACCTGACCGAGCTGAGCGACCAGCAGGCGGCCTACATCGGCGTGCCCAAGGAAGGCCCGTACAAGTCGGCGCATTACCGTTACTGACCGTACGGAACCGCATGAACCTCGACCATCTCAGCTTCGAGTTCTTCCCGCCGAAGACGCCGGAGGGCGCCGACAAGCTGCGCGCGGCGCGCCGGCGCCTGTATGCCTGCGCGCCGGAGTTCTGCTCGGTGACTTTCGGCGCCGGCGGCTCCACCCAGGAGGGCACGCTGGACACGGTGCTGGAGATCGCCGGGGAGGGCATGCGCGCGGCGCCGCACCTGTCGTGCATCGGCGGCAGCCGCGACAGCGTGCGCGCGCTGCTGCAGCGCTACCGTGACCAGGGCATCCGGCGCATCGTGGCGCTGCGCGGCGACCTGCCCTCGGGCTACGGCCTGGGCGGCGAGTTCGCGCACGCCGCCGACCTCGTGGCCTTCATCCGCGAGCAGACGGGCGACTGGTTCCACATCGAGGTCGCCGCCTATCCGGAGATGCACCCGCAGGCGCGCAGCCCGGCCGACGACCTGAAGCACTTCGTGGCCAAGATGCGCGCCGGTGCCGATTCCGCGATCACCCAGTATTTCTTCAACCCGGACGCGTATTTCCGTTTTGTCGACGAGGTGCGCAAGGCCGGCATCGACGCTGTCGTGGTACCGGGCATCATGCCGGTGACCAACGCCAGCCAGCTGCTGCGCTTTTCCGACGTGTGCGGCGCCGAGGTCCCACGCTGGATCCGCCTGCGCCTGCAATCCTTCGGCGACGACCGCGCGTCCATCCTGGAATTCGGGCGCGACGTGGTGACGCAGCTGTGCCGCAAGCTGCTGGAGGGTGGCGCACCGGGCCTGCACCTCTACACCCTGAACCAGGCCGACGCCAGCCTCGCCGTCCTGGAGGGGGTGTAGGGGCCCCCTTCGTCGCGGGGGGCGACCCCCGCTCCGTCCCCCGAGGGGG
>JAKBNS010000165.1 GCA_021830925.1 Pseudomonadota bacterium
GTGGCCGCAACGCCGCATGCGCCCCGATACGGCCCAGCCCGAAGGGTTCGGCGCCTGCGGGGCCCTCGCCGGCCGCCCGCACAGGGGCAAGACGCCCAGTCTTGACCCTGTGCGGGCAGCCGCCGATCGCTCCCGCAGGCACACGAACGAAATGACAGTTATTAGCGGGACAGGACACTAGTGCTGGCGGATCGAGGTCGCGCCGTGACTCGCGCACCTGCTTCGCCGGCACCCAGTGTCGCAGCGTGGCACAGGGCCTGTCGACCCCGCGAGCCTGGGGAAATGTCCAATTCCGCCCAAAATCTCACATATCGGGCGGTGGCGCGACCCTGCCGTCCCGCGGCGCGCGCTTCGGCCGATGACGAAGCGAAGCCCGCCGGCCGTCGCCTAGGATGGCCGCCAAGCAACCCAGGGAGCCGCGCGAGCATGCGAAACCACTCACCCCGCGCCGTCGGCGCCTCCGCAGGCGTCGGCACGGTCGGCACCGTCGCCGCGGCCAGTTTCGGCTTCGCGCTGGTGCAGCTCGACGTCACCGTGGTGAACGTCGCGCTGCCCGCCATGGGCAAGGCCCTGGGCGCGTCGGTCAGCGCGCTGCAGTGGATCGTCGACGCCTACACCCTGGCCTTCGCGGCGCTGCTGCTCAGCGCCGGTTTTCTCGGCGACCGCTTCGGCGCCAGGCGCATCTACGTCGGGGGCTTCGCGCTGTTCGCCGCGGCATCCGCCGCCTGCGGGGTCGCGCCCGACCTGGGCGTGCTGGTGAGCGCGCGCGCCATCCAGGGGTTGGCCGCGGCGGCCATGCTGCCGTGCTCCCTGGCCTTGCTGAACCACGCCACCGGGCACGACCCGCGGCTGCGCGCCAAGGCGGTGGGCTGGTGGACCGCCGCCGGCAGCATCACCATCGCTGCCGGGCCCATTGTCGGCGGTTTGCTGCTGGGGGCCTTCGGCTGGCGCAGCATCTTCCTGGTCAACCTGCCGGTGTGCGCGCTGGGGGCGGCGCTGGCGCTGCGCCTGCCGGAGGCGCCGCGGCACCCGCCGTCGCGCGGCTTCGACCTCGCCGGGCAGCTCCTGTCGGCGCTGGCGCTGGCGGCCCTGGCCGTGGCGGTGATCGAGTGGCGCCCGCTGGGATGGGCCGATCCCCGCGTGTGGGGTGCGCTGGCGCTGGGCCTGGCCTGTGGGCTGGGCTTCGCCCGCGTCGAATCGCGCAGCGCGCAGCCCATGCTGCCGCCGGGGCTGTTGCGCAACCCGGTGTTCCGCGCCTGCCTGGCCTATGGCATCGTGGTCAACTTCACCTATTACGGCATGATGTTCGTGCTCAGCCTGTACCTGCAGCGCGTGCTGGGGCTCGCGCCGGTGCAGGCGGGGCTGGCGTTCCTGCCGCTGACGGCCACCTTCTTCGTCGTCAACCTGCTCAGCGGCTGGTGGGTGGCGCGCGCCGGTTCGCGCGCGCCGATGGTCAGCGGCGCGCTGATCGACGCGGCGGGATTCGCCTGCATGGGCGTGCTCGGCGCGCACACCTCCGTGTGGCTGCTGCTGCCCATGTTCGCGCTGCTGCCCGCGGGCATGGGCCTGGGAGTTCCTGCCATGACCACCGCCGTGCTGGCCAGCGTGGAGCGCAGCAACTCCGGCGTGGTGGGCGGCGTGCTCAACGCGGCCCGGCAGGCCGGCGGCGCAATGGGCGTGGCCTTGTTCGGCGCGCTATGCGCGGGCGGCGATGCCGCGATCCCGGCCGGGCTGCACGCTTGCGCGCTGATCGCCGTCGGGCTGCTGCTGCTGGCCGGGGCGTGGGCGGCCAGGGTGGTGCGCGCGGCCGAGCCCGCGCCGAGGGCGGCCTGAGGCTGCGTGCCGCCCGGAGCCCGCATGGCGCGGGGTACCGCCGGCGCCCGGGGCGCGGGCATGGTGAAGGCGGTCACGCCTTCCCGGCCTCGTGCATGCGCGGCGCATGCTCGCGGCGGCCGTGCTGGAACAGCGCGTAGAGCTGCGCCGCGCTGCTCGACAGCGCTCTGGCGCGCCTGCGCAGCAGCCCCATGGTGCGTCGCACCTCGGGCTGGGTCAGGAGCACACCGACCAGTCCCGGCGCCGCGCGAGCGCTCTCGCGCCGGGCCGCGTCTAGGGCCGTGGCCGGCATCGCGGCCACGCCGAGCCCGGCCTGGACCAGGGCCAGCGCGGTGCTTCCGGTCTGCACCTCGTAGGCCACGCGCGGGCGCAGCCCGGTGCCGGCCAGCGCGCGGTCGAGCACCAGGCGGTTGCCCGAGGTGCGCGCCAGCGCGATGAAGGCATGCGCGTCGAGCTCGGACCAGCTCACGCGCTCGCGCGCCGCCAGCGGGTGGTCGGCGCGGCAGGCGAGCACGAAGGCTTCGTCGTACAGCGGGCTGAACTCGACCTCTCCGTCCTGCTCGTCGAGAAAGCCCAGCCCGAAATCGGCGTCGCCCTGCGACACTGCCTGGCGCACGTCATGGGACTTGGCGTCGAGCACGATCACCTGCACCCGGGGATGGCTGCGGCGATAACGCTGCAGCGCCTCGGTGACCAGCCCGGGCACGACGCTGGGCACGCAGGCCAGGGTGACGCGCTCGCCGCGCGTGGCGGGATCTCCACGGATCGCCAACAGCGCGTTGTCCAGGTCGTCGAGCAGCACGCGCATCTTGCGCTCGAACTCGCGCCCGGCGGCGGTGAGGGCGACGCGCCGCGTGGTGCGTTCCACCAGCGCCACGCCGAGGGCGCGCTCGAGCTTGTCGATGCGCCGGCTGAAGGCCGGCTGCGAAAGGTGCACGGTCCCGGCCGCCTTGCGGAAGCTGCCCAGGTCGGCGAGGGCGCGAAAGGCGACGAGGTCGTCGAGGTCGAAGGGAATGCTCATCGGCGGGGCCCGGAAGTCTGATGCGCATTTTCGATCAATCGTTGCCATCATTGCAATTGACGGTGGAGCGGCGCCCAAGCACACTGCCGGTTTATGCTCAATACATCAAAAAGCGTGCATGGGAGGCGGGGCGCATGGTCGACGTGCTCGTGATCGGAGGGGGTAACGCGGCCTTGTGCGCCGCGCTGACCGCACGCGAGGCGGGCGCCACGGTGCTCATGCTGGAAGCCTCGCCGCGTGCCTGGCGCGGGGGCAATACCCAGCACACGCGCAACCTGCGCTGCATGCACGATGCGCCGCAGGACGTGCTGGCTGACGCCTATCCCGAGGAGGAGTTCTGGCAGGATCTGTTGAAGGTCACCGGCGGGCAGACCGACGAGGCGCTGGCGCGCCTGGTGATCCGTGCCTCCTCCACGGTGCGTCCCTGGATGCGGCGCCACGGCGTGCATTTCCAGCCCTCGTTGTCGGGGGCGCTGCACACCGCGCGCACCAACGCCTTTTTCATGGGCGGGGGCAAGGCCCTGGTGAACGCCTACTACCGCAGCGCCGAAACGCTGGGGGTGCAGGTGCGCTACGAAGCGCCGGTCTCGCGCATCGAGCTCGACGGCGACCGCTTCGTCGCGGCCTGGGTGGGCGAGGAGCGCATCGCCGCACGCAGTTGCGTGCTGGCCGCCGGCGGTTTCGAATCCAACCGCGACTGGCTGCGCCAGGCCTGGGGGCGCAACGAACGCGGCGAGTATCCGTCGGACCAGTTCCTGATCCGCGGCACGCGGTTCAACACAGGGGTGTTGCTGCGCTTCATGCTGGACGTAGGTGCCGACGCGGTCGGCGATCCGACCCAGGCCCACATGGTGGCCATCGACGCGCGCGCGCCGCTGTACGACGGCGGCATCTGCACCCGCATCGACTGCGTGTCCCTGGGCGTGGTGGTCAACCGCGACGGCGAGCGCTTCTACGACGAGGGCGAGGACTTCTGGCCCAAGCGCTACGCCATCTGGGGCCGCCTGGTGGCGCAGCAGCCCGGACAGACCGCATGGTCCATCATCGACGCCAAGGCGGTGGGCCGTTTCATGCCGCCGGTGTTTCCGGGCACGCGCGCGCACAGCCTGCCGGAGCTGGCCCGCGCGCTGGGGCTGCCCGAGCAGCGCCTGCTGAGCACGCTGCAGGACTACAACTCCGCCTGCCGTCCGGGCAGCTTCGACCACACGCGCCTGGACGACTGCCGTACCGAGGGATTGTCTCCCGTGAAAAGCCACTGGGCCCTGCCCATCGACAAGCCTCCGTTCACCGCCTATGCGCTGCGTCCGGGCGTGACCTTCACCTACCTCGGACTGCGCACCGACGAGACCGCCGCCGTGCGCTTCGGCGGTCACCCCAGCCCGAACCTGTTCGTGGCGGGCGAGATGATGGCCGGCAACGTGCTCGGGCGGGGCTACACGGCCGGGGTGGGCATGAGCATCGGCACCGCCTTCGGGCGCATCGCGGGCCAGCGCGCGGCGTGGTCCACGCAAGGGGAGGCGAGGCATGCAGCAGCTTGAGAGCCTGATGCGCGAGGCCCGTGCCGCGGCCGCCCCGTACGCCGACGCCGACGCGCGGGCGTCCACGCCAGAGCGCGACGACCCCGAGCAGGAGGCCTCGCGCATCCTGCAGATCTGCAACGCCTGCCGCTATTGCGAGGGCTTTTGCGCCGTGTTTCCGGCGATGACCCGGCGCCTGCAGTTCGACGCCCCCGACGTGCACTACCTGGCCAACCTGTGCCACAACTGCGGCGCCTGCCTGCATGCCTGCCAGTACGCGCCGCCGCACGAGTTCGCGGTGAACGTGCCGCGCACCATGGCGCGGGTGCGCCTGCGGACCTACGCGCGGCAGGCCTGGCCGCGGCCGCTGGGCGCGCTGTACGCCCGCAACGGCCTGCTCGTGGCGCTGGCGCTGGCCGCGGGCATCGCCGCTTTCCTGCTGCTGGCGCTGGCGCTGCACGGCAGCCTGGCGGGCCCGCCAGCCGCGGCGGATTTCTACGCCGTGTTCGCGCATGGGCTGCTGGCGTGGACCTTCACGGCGGCCTTCGGCTGGGCGCTGCTGGCGCTGGGCATCGGAGCGCGCCGATTCTGGCGTGAACTCGGGCCCGCCGTGCCGGGACCCGCGGCGCTGGGCGATGCGGCCGGCGCGGTGGCCACGCTGCGCTACCTGGGCGGCGGCCACGGCGAGGGCTG
>JAKBNS010000014.1 GCA_021830925.1 Pseudomonadota bacterium
GTGCCCGGCGTGCGCTTCCCGGTATTCGTCGCGCTGGTGGTGGCCATCGCGTTCCTGATGGAACAGCTCGACGCCACCATCGTCACCACCGCGCTGCCCGACATGTCCCGCGCATTGCACACCAGCGCGGTGGACATGAACCTGGCGATCAGCAGCTACGTGCTGACCCTGGCGGCGTTCATTCCCCTGAGCGGCTGGTTCGCGGACCGCTTCGGCGCGCGTCGCGTGTTCATGTCCGCGCTGGCCTTGTTCACGCTGGGCTCGGTGTTGTGCGGCGCGGCGCAGGACTTCCGCATGCTGGTGGCCACGCGCGTGCTCCAGGGCCTGGGCGGCGCGATGATGACCCCGGTAGGGCGCCTGATCCTGCTGCGCAGCTTTCCGCGCAGCCAACTGGTGCGCGCGATGACCTACATGATCGTGCCGGCCATCATCGGGCCGGTGCTGGGCCCTCCAGTCGGTGGCTACCTGACCACGTACCTGTCCTGGCGCTGGATCTTCTACGTCAACGTGCCCTTCGGCCTGCTGGGAATGCTGCTGGCCTGGTACCTGGTCAGCCCGCGTGCCGAGGAACCCGACGCCCGCTTCGATTTCGTCGGGTTCGCGCTGTTCGCTTGCGCCGTGGGCTTGCTGCAATTCGTCATGGAGGCCTTCGGCAGGGCTCGCCCGCAGTGGCTGCTGGCGGCCGCGCTGGCCTGCGCGCTGCTGCTGCTCGGCGTGGTGCGGCACAACCGGACGCGCGAGCGTCCGGCGGTGGATCTAGGCCTGTTGCGCGAGCGCGCCTTCGGCATCGCCACGCTGGCTGGCGGTCTGTGCCGCGTGGCGATGAACGCGCCGGTGTACCTGCTGCCGCTGATGCTGCAACTGGGGATGGGCATGTCGGCGGTGCAATCGGGCTCGCTGACCTTCCTGTCCGCCATCAGCGCCCCGGTGATCCGCATGATCATCGGCCCGGGGCTGCGCCGGTGGGGCTTCCGCGGGCTGCTGACGGTCAGCGCGGTGGCCTGTTCGTGCATCCTGTTCGGCTTCTCGCGCCTGGGCGCACACAGCTCCCACGCGGTGATCGCGGCCATGATCGTCGCCTACGGCGCGGTGCGTTCGACCCAGTTCATGAGCTCCAACACCCTGGCCTACGCCGACGTGGCCGCGGAGCGCCTGAGTCGCGCCACCAGTCTCGGCGGACTGCTGCAGCAACTTACCGTGAGTTTCGGAGTGGCGCTGGGAGCGGCCCTGCTGCGCCTGCTGTCGCCGCAAGGCCTGGGCCCCGGCCTCGCTCAGTTCCACACAGGCTTCATGCTGCTGGCGCTGCTGCCGCTGCTGACCCTGCCGGTGTTCCTGCGCCTGCGCGCGCAGGACGGCGCCACCGTGAGCGGCAAGGCCTCGGCCCGCGACGAAGACTGAACCCCCTCACTCCACCAGGGCTTCGGCGAAGGCGCGGGCGTCGAAGCTCTGCAGGTCCTCCAGGGACTCGCCGACGCCGATGAAATAGATGGGCACCGGGCGCTCGCGCGCGATGGCCGCGATCACCCCGCCCTTGGCGCTGCCGTCGAGCTTGGTCAGGATGATGCCGCTCAGGCCCAGGGTGTCGTCGAAGGCACGCAGCTGGGCCAGCGCGTTCTGGCCGTTGGTCGCATCGATCACCAGGATGGCCTCGTGGGGAGCACCGTCCATGGCCTTGCCGATCACGCGCTTGACCTTGCGCAGCTCCTCCATCAGGTGCGCCTGCGTGGGCAGGCGTCCGGCGGTGTCGACGATCACCACGTCCATGTCGCGCGCGCGCCCGGCCTGCACCGAGTCGAAGGCCACGGCGGCCGGATCGCCGCCCTGCTGCGCGATCACCTGCACCTCGTTGCGCTGGCCCCAGGCGGCGAGCTGCTCGCGCGCGGCGGCACGGAAGGTGTCGCCCGCGGCCAGCAGCACCTTGCAACCGGCCGCCTGCAGATGGCGCGTGAGCTTGCCGATGCTGGTGGTCTTGCCGGCACCATTGACCCCGACCATCATGATCACCGTGGGTCGGGCGCGTCCGATGTCCAGCGGCTTTTGCAGCGGAGCCAGCAACTCGGCCAGCACGTCGCGCAGGAGTTCGCGCACCTGCTGCGGGGTCTCGGCGCGCGTCGAGCGCACGCGCCGGCGCAGCTCCTCGAGCAGGTGGGTGGTGGCGGGGACCCCGGCGTCGGCGAGGATCAGCGCGGTCTCCAGTTCCTCGAACAGGGCCTCGTCGATACGCGCGCCGCCGAACAGCCCGGACAGTCCGGCCCCGGTCTTGCGCAGTCCCTGGCGCAGGCGCCCGAACCAGCCCGCGGGAGGCTGCTCCACACGCGGCTCCGGCTCCGCGACCTCGGCCGACGTCTGCGGCGCGGCGAGCTCCGCCGCCCGCCCGTGCTCGACCGCTGCCGCGCGCTGCTGTCCGCCGGCCGCGCCCTGCTGCGTGACGGGAGCCGTGACTGGAGCCGTGACTGGAGCCGCCACCTCTGCCGCGGATTCGCCGGCAAGCGGTGCGGACGGGACTGGCTCGGTGGGCGCCGGCTTGCGCTTGAAGAATCGGAACATGTCGAGGGCGAGGGCTTGCGAGGAAGTGCATGCGCGGCACGCGCTGCCGCGAATCCCCTATTGTCGCCTGTGGCGCCCGCCGGGGGGCACGAGGCGCTATGCTGGCGGGCCACCCGAGTCCGCCGCGCATGAAAGCCGCCTCCCACCACCCTCGCAACTCCCGCGCCGGGCCCGGCAGCGTGCGCATCATCGGGGGCCAGCTGCGCGGAAGCAAGCTGCGCGTGCCGGACGTGCCGGGGCTGCGCCCCACCCCCGACCGCGTGCGCGAGACCCTGTTCAACTGGCTGGGCCAGGACCTGCGGGGCCTGCGCTGCCTGGATCTGTACGCCGGCAGCGGCGCGCTGGGCCTGGAAGCGGCCTCCCGCGCCGCCGAGCGCGTCGACATGGTGGAACGCCACGCGGCGCTGGCCCGCGCGCTGGCCGAGACCGCGCAGCGCCTGGGCGCCGACGCGGTGCGGGTTCACACGGGCGACGCGCTGGCCTTCGCCGCCGTACAAGCGGCGGGCAGCTACGACGTGGTGTTCGTCGATCCCCCGTTCGCGCAGGCCGGCGCGCACGAGCGGGCACTGGCGCAGACCGCGCGCGTGCTCGCCCCGCATGGGCGGGTCTACCTGGAGGCGCCAGACGCCGCCAGCCTGCAGCGCTGGGCCGCGGCCGGCTGGGAGGTGCTGCGCAGCGCGCGCGCCGGACAGGTGCACTACGCCCTGCTGCGCCGCGACGCCGGCGCCGCTCCGCCGCTAGACTCGGGGCTGGACTCGAACCCGCGCCCCGGCGACCGACCATCGGGCCCTGAGCGACAAGCCCTGAGCGACAAGCCCTGAGAAACGCCATGCTGACCGCCGTCTACCCAGGAACCTTCGACCCCTTCACGCGCGGCCACGAGGACCTCGTACGTCGCGCGAGCAGCCTGTTCCCGCGCCTGATCGTCGGCGTGGCGGCCGGGCACCACAAGAACGCGCTGTTCGGCATCGAAGAGCGCCTGGACCTGGCGCGCGCGATCCTCGCCCCCTTCCCGAACGTCCGGGTCGAGGGATTCACCGGCCTGCTGAAGGATTTCGTCGAGCGCCAGGGCGCGCAGGTGATCGTGCGCGGCCTGCGCGCGGTGAGCGACTTCGAGTACGAGTTCCAGATGGCGGGCATGAACCGCCAGTTGATACCCGAGGTGGAGACGCTGTTCATGACCCCGGCGGACCAGTACCAGTTCGTGTCCGGAACCTTCGTGCGGGAAATCGCCATGCTCGGCGGAGATGTCGGAAAATTCGTGGTTCCGCTGGTCACCGAGCGCCTGGCCGAGAAACTGGCCGCGCGCCGCCAGGCGGACCCGTCCGCCGGGGCCTGAGCCCCGAGCCCTGCGCCCCCTCCCGCCCTTTTTCAGCTTCGAGCCCCCACGCCATGGCCCTCTGGATCACCGACGAATGCATCAACTGCGACGTCTGCGAGCCCGAATGCCCGAACCAGGCGATTTCGATGGGCCCGGAAATCTACCGCATCGACCCCGATCGCTGCACCGAATGCGTGGGCCATTTCGACCAGCCGCAATGCGTGCAGCTGTGCCCGGTGGATTGCATCCCCGTGCACCCCGGGCACGTGGAAAGCCGCGAACAGCTGTGGGAGCGCTACCTGCGCCTGCAGCGCGAGGCGCAGGACAAGCCGCAGGCTGACAAGGCGCAGGCCGAGGCGCAGGGTGACGTACGCCCGGACGCCGTGGCCGAGCCGAAGGCCGCGGCCGCCTGAAGCCCGCGCCTTGCGGACGGTACGCCGCTCAGCGCGGCGTGTTGCCGCGGTGCAGTTCCATGACCGCCGCGTCCAACTCGCCGCGCAGCATGCGCGGCAGCGCGTCCAGCGCGCGGTCCATCGCCTGCTCGATCAGCTCCAGTTCGGCACGCTGCGGCCGCCCCAGCACGAAGCCGATCACCGCCTCGCGATTGCCGGGATGGCCAATACCCAGGCGCAGGCGCCAGAACATCGGAGTGCCCAGCTGCGCGGCGATGTCGCGCAGCCCGTTGTGCCCGGCGTGGCCGCCGCCGCACTTGAGCTTGACCTGCCCGGGCGGCAGGTCGAGTTCGTCGTGCGCCACCAGGATTTCCTCGGGAGCGATCTTGTAGAAGCGGGCCATCGCACCCACGGATTGCCCGGAGCGGTTCATGTAGGTACCCGGCTCCAGCAACCAGACCTCGCCCTGCGGGCCGCGCAGGCGCGCGACGTGGCCGAAGAAGCCCTTTTCCGGACGCAGATCCAGACCCTCGCGCTGCGCGATCTGGTCCACCCACCAGAAACCGGCGTTGTGGCGCTGCAGCTCATGCTCGGGACCCGGGTTGCCCAGGCCCACGATCAGGCGGATCAAGGCGCATCCCCCGTCTCGGACTCGGTGCGGGGTTCACGCGCCAGCAGCGCCTCCAGCGCGCCCCGGGCATCCGTGCGCTGCTCGAGCAGCGCGCACACCTGTTCGGTGATGGGCACCTGCAGGCCCTGGCGCCGTCCGAGTTCGAGCACGGTTCGCGCGGTATAGACCCCTTCGGCGACATGGCCAAGGTCGCGCACCACGACCTGCAGATCCTTGCCTGCCGCCAGTTGCAGGCCAACGCGGCGATTGCGCGAGAGATCTCCCGTGCAGGTGAGCACCAGATCGCCCATGCCGCTGAGCCCCATGAAGGTGTCCTGGCGCGCACCCAGCGCATGCCCGAGGCGAGCCATTTCGGCCAGGCCCCGGGTGATCAGCGCGGCACGCGCGTTGGCCCCCTGCTGCAGCCCGTCGCTGACCCCGCAGGCGATGGCCAGCACGTTCTTCACGGCCCCGCCCACCGCCACGCCGACCAGGTCGTCGCTGGCGTACACCCGCATCGCCCCACCGTGCAAGGCCCGCACCGCGCATTGGCTCAGCAACGGCGCCCCGGCCGCCACCAGCGCCACCGGAAGCCCGCGAGCCACCTCCAGCGCGAAGCTCGGCCCCGACAGCATGCCGATCTCGGGCGCCCGCGCCAGGCCCCGCAGTTCCTGCGCGACCACCTCGTGCGGCAGGGCCGCGCTGCCCTGCTCGAAACCCTTGGCCAGGATCAGCAGCGCCGCCGGGGGGCGCGCGTCGCCGCGCTCCCAGCCATGGCGCAGGGCAACCGCCAACTCTCGCAGGCCGGCCACCGGCACCGCGAGCACCAGCAGGCCTTCCTCCGCCGCATGGCGCAGCGCGGCGCTCAGCGACTCCTCGAGGCGCAGCGCCTCCGGCAACTCGATCCCGGGCAGGTAGCGCGTGTTCTCGCCGCGCTGGCGCATCTGGGCCAGCAGTTCGGAGTCGCGCGCCCACAGCAGCGCGTCGCCGCGCGCGGCTGCGTGCACGGCCAGCGCGGTACCCCAGGCACCGGCACCGAGCACGCTGACGGGCAGGCCCCGCTTCATCACGCGCCTTCGCCCGCGCTTGCGCGCATCAATTCAGGGTCGGGCCGCCGGACGGACCGCCGGCCTGCTGCGCCTGCTCGGCCTGCTGCGCCTGCTGCGATTCGTACATGGCCTGGAAGTTGATCTCGGCCAGGTGCACCGGCGGAAAGCCGGCGCGGGTGATCATGTCGGCCAGGTTCGCGCGCAGGTACGGGTACACGGTCTGCGGGCAGGCGATGCCCAGCAGCAGGTCGGCGTGCTCCTGGGGCACGTTGCGAAGTTCGAAAATCCCGGCCTGCTTGCCCTCGACCAGGAACAGCGTGCGCTGGTCGATGCGCGCGGTGATGGTGGCCGTCACGCAAACCTCGACCACGCCTTCGGCCAGGCTCTGCGATTCCACGTTCATCTGCACGTCCACCGTGGGCTGCGCCTGTTCCAGCAGGATCTGCGGGGAATTGGGCTGTTCCAGCGACAGGTCCTTCAGATAGCAACGCTGCAACGCGAATACCGGTTGCCGCTGTTGCGCGGCGTCTGCGGGTTGGGGGGTGCTCATGCAGAAAGACTCCAGGCTAGGTTGAAGTGCGCGGCGCGAGCCGCATCGGGCTCGCACGCGCGGCGCCCCGGCATTGTAGGTGGCGCTTTCGCGTCCCCGATGACAGCGCGCGCATACGCCGCGCCGCGAGCATTGACTCCGCCGCGCTCAGGCCGGGCCGGCCTCGTTCAGCAGGGGGAGCAGCCCTCCCGCGGCGTCCAGCGCGTACAGATCGTCGCAGCCGCCGACGTGGTGCTCGCCGATGTAGATCTGCGGCACGGTGCGCCGCCCCGTGGACTGCATCATGGCCTGGCGCAGCGCGGGATCCAGGTCCACGCGCAATTCCTCCAGTTGCTCGACACCGCGCCGGCGCAGCAGATCCTTCGCGCGCAGGCAGTAGGGGCACACCGCGGTGGTGTACATGCGCACACGAGGCGTCGTCATGACCGCTCAGCCCTTCTCGACCGGCAGGCCGGCCTCGCGCCACGCGCGCAGTCCGCCGGCGACGGGCACCGCGTTCGCGTAGCCCAGCTTGCGCAGCTTGCCCGCGGCACGCGCCGCGCGCGCGCCGCTCTGGCACATCAGGAGCACCGGAAGCTGCTTGTTCTTGGGCAATTCCGCGGCGCGTTGCTCGAGCTCGCCCAGAGGAATGTTGCGCGCGCCCACGCAGTGACCCGCCGCGTGTTCGGTGGCTTCGCACACGTCGATCATCACGCCCTTGTCACGGTTCATCAGGCGCACGGCCTCGGCGGTGGAGACCCCGCCCGAGCCGCCGCCGCCGCGGGAAAAGGAGCTCCACAGCAGCATGCCGCCCGAGACCAGGGCGATGGCGATCAACGCGAGGTTATCGATGATGAACTTCAAAATACACTCCGCAGGCCGGACCAGGAAGCCTACATTCTAAAAACTTCGCGGCGCCGACGCCCCAGCGGGCTCGTCCACTACGATAGCGCCTTCACCTTGCTACCCCGAACCATGCACAAACTCGTGATGATTCGCCACGGCGAATCGACCTGGAACCAGGAGAACCGGTTCACCGGTTGGGTGGACGTCGACATCACCGACAAGGGCGTCGCGGAAGCGCGCCGCGCCGGGCAGTTGCTGAAGGCCCATGGGCTGGATTTCGACGTCGCCTACACCTCGGTGCTCAAGCGCGCGGTGCGCACGCTGTGGCTGTGCCTCGACGAAATGGACCGCATGTGGCTGCCCACCGTGCACAGCTGGCGGCTCAACGAGCGCCACTACGGCGCGCTGCAGGGCCTGAACAAGGCGGAGACCGCCGCCAAGTACGGCGACGAACAGGTGCTGCAGTGGCGCCGCAGCTACGACGTGCGTCCGCCGCTGATGAATGAAGCCCATCGTCACGAGCTGGCTGCCGACCCCCGCTACGCCCGCGTCAACGCCGACGAGCTGCCGCTGGCCGAATGCCTGCAGGACACGGTGCGCCGCGTGATGCCGTTGTGGGAGGAGTCGCTGGCCCCGGCCATCCGCGCCGGACGCCGCGTGCTGGCGGTATCGCACGGCAATTCCATGCGCGCGATCGTCAAGCACCTGGACGGCATCTCGGACGCCGACATCGTGGGGCTGAACATCCCCAACGGCGTGCCGCTGGTGTACGAACTCGACGCCGAACTCAAGCCCATCCGCCGCTATTACCTCGAGGATCCTCAGGCCAAGGCCTGAGCCCCGACAGGGCCTGCGGGCAGTGCCAGCGGGCACGCCCCGGCCCTATACTCGCAGGCAATTCCCCGGGGCGCCCGGCACCCGGATTCGAAGGACACCGCATGGCAGGCAAACTCAAGATCACGGCGTGGATCGGCGCCGGCATGCTCACGGGCGCGTTGGCGACCCTGCAGCTCCAGGCCTTCGCCCGGGGCTCGGTGTCTCCGCTGCCGCTGGAGCAATTGCAGCAACTGGCCGCGGTGTACGGTCTGATCAAGGCCGACTACTTCGAACCGGTGCAGGGCAAGAAGCTCGTGGAAAACGCCATCGACGGCATGGTGGGCGGGCTGGATCCGCATTCGGAATACCTTGATCCCAAGGATTACAAGGAGTTTCGCGAGAGCACCAGCGGCAAGTTCGTCGGCGTGGGCATCGAGATCGCGCCCAAGGACGGCCTGATCCAGGTGGTCTCGCCCATCGAGGGCTCGCCCGCGGCGCACGCGGGCATCCAGGCGGGCGACCTGATCACGCGCATCGACGACACGGCGGTCAAGGGCCTGCCGCTGGACAAGGCCGTCAAGCTCATGCGGGGCAAGCCGGGCACCCAGGTACGCCTGACCCTGTTGCGCAAGAGCGCGAACCGCACCATCACGCTGGTCATCACCCGCGAGGAAATCCACGTGCAGAGCGTGCGCGGGCGCATGGTCGAGCCGGGTTACGGCTGGGTGCGCATCAACCAGTTCCAGTCCGACACCCTGCCCGAGTTCGTGGCCAAGGTGGACGAACTGTACAAGGCGGACCCCAAGCTCAAGGGCCTGGTGCTCGACCTGCGCAACGACCCCGGCGGCCTGCTGGAAAGCGCGGTGGGCGTGGCCTCCGCCTTCCTGCCGCCCGAATCGGTGATCGTGTCCACCCGCGGCCAGATCCCCGAGGCCAACGTGAGCTACCGCAACACGCCGAGCGACTACTCGCGTGTGCCTGGGCAGAACCCGCTGGCCTCGCTGCCGGACGCGGTGAAGAAGGTCCCGCTGGTGGTGCTGGTCAACGGCGGCTCGGCCTCGGCTTCGGAAATCGTCACCGGCGCGCTGCAGGACTACAAGCGCGCCGAGGTGATGGGCGAGCTGACCTTCGGCAAGGGTTCGGTGCAGACGGTGCTGCCGCTGGGGCCGGATACCGCGCTGAAACTGACCACCGCGCGCTACTTCACCCCCAACGGGGAATCGATCCAGGCGCGGGGCATCACGCCCAACTACCTGGTCGGGCCCTTGCCCGGCGGCGACCCCTACGCGGCGCTGCGCATGCGCGAGGTGGACTACAAGAACCAGATCGGCACCGGCGTGCAGTCGGCCAGTTCGCCCCAGGTGCAACAGGAACTGCAGCGCCAGGACGAGGCCCGCCAGGAACTGGAAGCCGCCATCGAGAAGAATCCGAAGAAGTTCCCCAAGCTGCCCGAGTACGGCAGCAAGCAGGACTGGCAGCTCGAGCAGGCGCTGAACCTGCTGCAGCACAAGCCGGTGGTCACCGAGAAGCCGCTGCCGGCACCCGCCGCGTCCGCGAGCGTGAGCTCGGCCTCGAAACCGGCGCAGCCGGCCGCGACACACTGAGCCGAAGGGCAGGGCCGCGGCCCTGCCCGACCCCGCGGCACGCCGCATGGACGATTCCGAACTGCTGCGCTACTCGCGCCACATCCTGCTCGACGCCGTGGGCATCGACGGGCAGCAGCGCATCCTGGATGCGCACGCGGTAGTGCTGGGCGCCGGCGGGCTGGGCTCGCCGGTGGCGCTGTACCTGGCGGGCGCCGGCGTGGGGCGCATCACGCTGGTGGACGACGACCATGTCGACGCCACCAACCTGCAGCGCCAGATCGCGCACACCGAGCAGCGCCTGGGCATGGCGAAGGTGGAATCGGCGCGCATCGCCATGCAGCAGATCAACCCCCATCCGCGCATCCGCACGGTGGCGCGCCGCGCCGATGCCGCGCTGCTGGACGAACTGCTGGCCGACGCCAGCGTGGCGCTGGACTGCAGCGACAACTACGCCACCCGCCATGCGCTGAACGCCGCCTGCGTACGCCGCGGCGTGCCCCTGGTGAGCGGCGCGGCCATCGGCTTCGACGGCCAGGTGGGCGTGTTCGACACGCGCCCCGGCGAGCAGGGACGCGGCCCCTGCTATGCCTGCCTGTTCGCCCCCGACGCGCCGGTCGAGGAAGTGCGCTGCGCGGTGATGGGCGTCATCGCCCCGCTGGTCGGCGTGGTCGGCAGCCTGCAGGCCTTGGAAGGACTGAAGCTGCTGGCCGGCGCCGGGCGCAGCCTGGCCGGACGCCTGCTGCTGATCGACGCGCTGGACATGGACATCCGCACCCTGCGCCTGCAGCGCAACCCGGCCTGTCCGGTGTGCGGCGGGCTGGCGCACGGCGCCTGAGCGCCGCGGCCGCGGCGACGCGGCTGGCGCCCGCTCAGTCGTCCTGCGGCGCGTCGCCGCCGGCGTCGCCGATGCCCGGCCACAGCGTGGTGGGCGTGTCCTCGCGCCAGCGTCCGCTCAGGCTCCAGTCGGTGCCCTGCAATTGCGCGGCATAGACCACCGGATCGAGCACCGCGGTAGCCTGGTACACGCCCGGGGCCGTGCGCTGCAGCACCAGATCGAGGTCGCCGCTGCGCCGCAGCGGGTGACGCAGGCGCAGGTGCAGCAGGCGGTCGTCCACGGCGGGATGCAATTGCAGGCTGAGCAGCCCGGCATGCCAGGAAATCTGCGCGCGCAGGCCGAGCTGGCGTGCGCGCGCAGCCTGCTCGAGGCTGCTGCCCACGCGCAGCCCGCGCTCGTAGGGATGCGCGGTGACCATGCTGTCGCGCCCGTGCATGGCCACGGCCAGCAACACGAAGCCGATCACCACCATCGAGCCAGGCAGGGCGATCAGTGCCCACGGCCACGGCTGGCGCCACCAGGGAGAAGGGACGGGAGGAACTTGCACGGCCTGCGGCATGGTCGGGAAATGCCAGACTCTAGCCCGTGCCGCGCCCGCGGCGCATGATCCAGGACAAGGCGCGCGGCGAATACCGCGCCTGCTACAGGTCGACCCGCGGCACCCGCCGCGCCACGAACACAGCCGCCAGAGCCACCAGGGCCACCGCGCCGAAGCCGATGTGGAAGGCCTCCGTGATGCGCTGGATGGCTGCCGTGCCGGCGGGGGCGGCGGGGTTCAGCGCGGCACGCAGATCGGCCGTCGAGGCGATGCCGAACACCAGGCTGCCGAACACCGCGGTGCCCAACGAGGCGCCGGTGGACCGGGCGAGGGAAATCGTCGCCGACGCGGCACCCAGCCGGCTGCGCCCGGCCACCGCCTGCACCAGCAGTTGCGAACTGGGCATCACGCTGCCGAATCCCAGGCCGGCGAGCAGGCCGAGCGTGCCCACCACCAGGCCCTCGGCGGGCGCCAGGGCCAGCGCCAGCAGTGCCAGCGCGGACACCACCAGGCCGTAGCGCGGCGGCAGATCCGGGCGCCCGCTGCGCGCGATGATCCGCCCGGTCAGATTCGAGCCCACCACGAGGCCGGCGGTCAGCGGCAGCAGCAGCAAGCCGGCGCGCGCGGCGCTGCCGTGGCGCGCGATCTGCAGGTACACGGGCAGGAAGAACACCAGCGCGAACATGCACGAGGCGAACAGCACCACGGTGAGCGCGGTCCACGCCGTGGCGGGAACCCGCAGCAGTTCCAGCGGAAGAAAGGGGTGACGCTGGCGGCGCTCGTGGCGCAGCAGGTAGCCGCCCAGCAGCAGCGCGCAGCCCGCCATGGCCAGGCTGGGCAGCGAAAGCCAGGCGAAGCGATGCCCGGCCAGGGTGAGCCACAGCAGGGACAGGCCGGCACAGCCGGCGAACATCAGCACGCCGGCCGCGTCGTGACCCTGCCCCGGCTCGGCATGGCCTGCCCCTTTCGGCAGCCGGGCCACGCGCCATGCCGCGACGGCGCACAACGGCAGGTTCGCGACGAACAGCCAGCGCCAGCTGTAGCGGCTGACCACGATGCCCCCCAGCACCGGGCCGACCACGCTGGACAGCACGAACACTCCGCTCAGCCAGGCCTGGAAGCGCGGCCGCTGGCGCGGCGACACCACCTCGCCGATCAGGGCCTGGCTCATGACCATCAGCCCGCCGCCGCCCAGGCCCTGCAGCAGGCGCGCCGCGATCAGCCACCACATGCCGGGACTGGCCGTGCAGGCCAGCGAACCCAGCGCGAACAGCCCCAGCGCGCCCAGCAGGGCGTCGCGGCGTCCGTAGCGGTCGCCCAGGCGTCCGTACAGCGGCGCCATGATGGTGGAGGCGAGCAGGTAGCCGACCGCGATCCAGGTGCTGTCGTGCAGATTGTCGAAATCGCGCGCGATCGCCGGCGTGGCCGTGGCCAGCAGGGTCTGGTCGATCGCGGCCAGCAGGATGGGCAGCATCACCGCCGTGAACAACTCGACGAAGCGCGCCAGGCTCAGGGGCTCGTCGACCGCGCCCGCCGGCCCGGGAGTCGGGTTCGGCGCGGCTGCCGCGCCGGGTGTCGATGGGGACGACATGGACCTGTCTGTTCCGAAACCCCCAGTCTATCGTCGCGCTGGGGTTTGCGCGTCCCCCCAGGAACCGCCGAGCGCGGCGATCAGGTTCACCGCGGCCGCGTAGCGCCGGTTGCGCAGGCTCAGCACCGCGTTGCGCGCATTGCTCGCCGTGGTCTGGGCCGTGATGACCCCGAGGTAGTCGGCGGTGCCGGCCTTGTACTGGCTCAGGGCCAGGCGCAGCGAGACCTCGGCCGCCTGCACCACCTGGTCCTGCTGCGCCGCCTCCTGGCGCAGGATGCGTTGCGCGTACAGGTTGTCCTGCACCTGCTGCATGGCCTGCAGCACATCCTGCCGGTACACGGCCACGGTCTGGCGGTAGGCGGCCCGCGCGGTCTGGAGCTTCGCGTCACGCAGCCCACCGTCGAACAGGGTCGCGGCCAGGCTGGGGCCCAGCGACCAGTACAGGGTGGGCGCGCTGAACAGTTGCGCCAGCGTGGCCGCCTGCGCGCCGCCCGAAGCCCCCAGCGTGATGGCGGGCAGCCAGGCGCGCTGCTCGATGCCCACCTGGGCGTTGGCGGCCAGCACCTGCTGCGACGCCGCCGCCAGATCGGGCCGGCGCAGCAGCAGCTCGGCCGGCACGCCGGCCGGGATGCGCGGCACCGCGGGCAGCTCCTCGCTGGGGGCTATGGCGAACCCGGGCGCCGGCCGGCCGGCGAGCACGGCGATGGCGTCGAGCAGTTGCACGCGCGTGACCCGCAGGTCGGTGCGCGCGGTGCGTGCCTGCAGCAGCTGGGTGCGCGCCTGCGCCACGTCGGCCGCGGTGTCCACGCCGGCGTGGTAGCGCCCCTGGGTGAGTTGCAGGGCACGCGTGTAGTCGGCCACCGTGGCGTCGGCCAGCCGCGCCTGGGCGTCCACGGTGCGCAGCTGCAGGTAACTGGTGGCCAGGCTCGCCTGCAGGCTCAGTCGGGTATAGCGCAGGGTCTCGGCGCTGGCCTGCAGATTCGCCCTGCCCTGCTCCACCTGCAGGCGCACGCTGCCCCACAGGTCGGGTTCCCAGCTGGCCTGCAATCCGGCGCTGAACTGGTTCTGCGCCGATGGCGCGGCGCCCTGCGCGGGCAGGCTGCGCGAACGCGCGGCCGCGGCCGTGGCCTGCAGCACCGGAGCGTAGGCCGCGCGCGCCTGGGCCAACGCCGCCTGCGCCTGCTCGTAGACCGCGAGTTGCGCGGCCAGGCTCTGGTTGTGACGCCCCAGTTCGAGTTCCAGGCGGTCCAGGGTCGGATCGCCGAACACCCTCCACCAGGCACCGTCGGCGGGCATCGGCGAGGTCTCGCCCAGTTCGCGCCAGCCGGCATCGGCGGCGTAGGCCGCGGGCAGGCGGTCGTGCACGGCAGGCATCGGCGGCCGTGCCGCGCAGGCGGCGAGCAAGGCGGCGCACAGGCCGGCGCCGGCGCCGCGCGCGGCGCGCAGGACGAGGGAACTGCGGACGGGCTTCATGATCGGGAGTCCAGGGGCAGCGGCCGGCCGCTGCGCCCGAAGCGGCTCAGGGTCCAGCGGCGCAGGCGGTCGAGTTCGAGGTAGATCACCGGAGTGGTGTACAGGGTCAGCGCCTGGCTGACCAGCAGCCCGCCGGCGATGGCGATGCCCAGCGGCTGGCGCAGCTCCGCCCCGTCGCCGGTGATCAGGGCCAGCGGAAGCGCCGTGAACAGTGCCGCCATGGTGGTCATGAGGATCGGCCGCAGGCGCAGCGTGGCGGCCATGTAGATGGCCTCGCGCGGCTCCAGCCCCTGGTCGCGCTCGGCCTGCAGCGCGAAGTCGACCATCAGGATCGCGTTCTTCTTGACGATGCCGATGAGCAGGAACACGCCGATCAGCGCGATGATCGAGAACTCCGTATGGAACAGCATCAGCGCCAGCACCGCGCCCACGCCGGCCGGCGGCAGCGTGGACAGGATGGTCAGCGGATGCAGGGTGCTCTCGTACAGCATGCCCAGCACGATGTAGATGGCGAAGATCGCCGCCAGGATGAACAGCGGCTGGTCGTGCAGGGTCTGCGCGAACACCTGCGCGGTACCCTGGAATCCGCCATGGATGCCCGAGGGCAGCTGGATCTGCGCCAGCGCCTGCTGGATGCGCGACTGCGCCTGGCTGAGCGTGACCCCGGGGTCGAGGTTGAAGAAGATGGTCGACGATGCGAACAGGCCCTGGTGGTTCACCGCCAGCGGCGTGTTGCTCAAGCGCAGATGCACCAGTTGCGCCAGCGGCACCACCGCGCCCGACGGCGCCACCACGTGCAGGCGCTGCAGCGCCTCGCGGTCGCGCTGCCAGCGCGGGGCGGCCTCCATGACCACGCGATACTGGTTCAGCGGCGCGTAGATGGTGGAGATCAGGCGCTGGCCGAAGGCGTCGTTGAGCGTGGCGTCGATGGTGGCGATGGGAATGCCCAGGCGCGCCGCGGCCGTGCGGTCGATGGCCAGGCGCAATTCGAGCCCCGCCGCCTGCTGGTCGCTGTTGACGTCGTTCATGCCGGGAATGCGCTGGAAAGCCGCCAGCACGCGCGGCTCCCATTGCAGCAGGGTCTCCAGGTCGTTGGACTGCAGCGTGTATTCGTAGGTGGCCTGCGAGGGCCTGCCGCCGACGTGGATGTCCTGGCCGGGGAACAGGAATACCTGCACCCCGCCCAGCCCCGACAGCGCGCGGCGCAGTTGCATCATCACCTGCTGCACGCCCACGCGCTCGGAGATGGGCTTGAGCTGCATGTACAGGAAGGCCCCGTTGCCGCTGCTGGAAAAGGCCATCACGTCCTGCACGGCCGGGTTGCGGCGCACGATGGCCTCGATGGTCGCCAGACGGCGGCTCATGGCGCGGAAGGAGCTGGATTGGTCGGCCTGCACCCCGCCGAGCAGCAAACCGGTGTCCTGGGTGGGGAAGAAGCCCTTGGGCACCACCGCGTACAGGTAGCCGCTGAGGGCGATGCTGCCGAAGAACACCAGCAGCATGAGCAACGGGTGGCGCAGCGCCACGCGCAGACTGCGGGCGTAGGCGTCGTGCACCCCGTCCCAGATGCGCTCCAGGCGCGAGCTCCGCGCGGTCTGAGCGTCCGGCGCGTGGGACTTCAGCCAGCGCGAGGCGAGCATGGGCGTGACCGTCAGCGACACCAGCAGGGAGATACCGATGGCCACCGAGAGGGTCACCGCGAATTCGTGGAACAGGCGCCCGACGATGCCGCCCATGAACAGCACCGGCAGGAACACGGCGACCAGCGACAGGCTCATCGACAACACGGTGAAGCCCACCTCCCGCGCTCCGCGCAGCGCCGCCTGCAGCGGTGCCACGCCCGCCTCGACATGGCGGGCGATGTTCTCGGTGACCACGATCGCGTCGTCCACCACGAAGCCCGTCGCGACGATCAGGGCCATCAGGGAAAGGTTGTCCAGCGAGTAGCCCAGCAGCCACATGGCGGCGAAGGTACCCACCAGGGACAGCGGCACGGCCAGCGCCGGAATCAGCGTGGCGCGCCAGTCGCGCAGGAACAGCCAGACCACCAGCACCACCAGCAGAACGGCGATCACCAGCGTGCTCTCGACATCGCGCAGCGAGGCGCGGATGGTGGTCGTGCGGTCCGACAGCACGCGCACGTCGATGGCCGCGGGAATCGAGGCCCGCAGCCGGGGCAGCGCGGCCTTCACGCCGTCGACGGCCTGGATGATGTTGGCACCGGGCTGGCGGAACACGATCAGCAGCACCGCCGCCTGGCCGTCGGCCAGGCCCACGTTCTGGGTGTTCTGCAGGCCTTCGCTCACCGAGGCCACCTGCGACAGCGGGACCGCGACCCCGTTGCGCCAGGCCACCACCACGCGACCGTACTGTTCGGGCAGGTCGAGCTGGTCGTTGGCGCCGATCTGCCAGCGCCGGCCGCCGCTGTCGATGGCGCCCTTGGGCCCGTCCACGTTGGCCGCGGCGATGGCCTGGCGCACCTGCTCCAGGCCCAGGCCCATCGCGTCCAGGCGCGGCAGGTCGAGTTCCACGCGCACGGCCGGCAGCGCCGAGCCCCCCACGTTGACCTGTCCGATGCCGGGAAGCTGGGAGATCTTCTGCGCCAGGATGGTCGAGGCGGCGTCGTACATCTGGCCGCGCGACAGGGTCCTGGAGGTCAGCGCGATGATCATGACCGGCGAATCGGCGGGATTCACCTTGCGGTAGGTGGGATTGCCGGCCAGGCCGCTGGGCAGCAGCGGGCGCGCGGCGTTGAGCGCCGCCTGCACCTCGCGCGCCGCGTCGTCGATGTTCTTGGACAGAGCGAACTGCAGCACGATGCGGGTGGAGCCCTGGTCGCTGCTGGAGGTCATCTGGGTGATGCCGGAAATCGTGCCCAGCGCTCGCTCCAGCGGCGTGGCCACGGTGGCGGCCATCACCGCGGGGCTGGCGCCGGCCAGGCTGGCCTGCACCGTGATGGTGGGAAAGTCCACCTGCGGCAACGGCGACACCGGCAACTGACGAAAGGCGATGATGCCCGCCAGCACCACGGCCAGCGCCAGCAGCGTGGTGCCCACGCTGCGCCGGATGAACGGCGCGCTCAGGTTCACGCGCCGACCTCCGCGTCGCCGCCGCGGCGGCGCCAGCCACGCAGGCGCGCGGCCAGCCGGTCGAATGCGAGGTAGATCACCGGAGTCGTGAACAGGGTCAGCAACTGCGACAGCAACAGGCCCCCGATCAGGGAGATGCCCAGCGGCTGGCGCAACTCGGCGCCCATGCCCCCGCCCACCACCAGCGGCACCGCACCGAACAGCGCGGCGAAGGTGGTCATCAGGATGGGTCGCAGGCGCAGGCGCGCCGCTTGCAGCATGGCCTGCTCGGCCGCCATGCCCTGGCGGCGCTGGGCGTCGAGGGCGAAGTCGACCATCAGGATGGCGTTTTTCTGCACGATGCCGATGAGCAGCACGATGCCGATGATGGCGATCACGCTGAGGTCGTGCCCGGTGGCCAGCAGCGCCAGCAAGGCGCCGATGCCGGCCGACGGCAGGGTCGACAGGATGGTCACCGGGTGGATGTAGCTCTCGTACAGCACGCCCAGCACGATGTACATCGTGGCCACGGCGGCCAGCAGCAGCCACAGTTCATTGGACAGCGCGGCCTGGAAGGCGCTGGCCGCGCCCTGGAAGCGCAGGGACACGGTGGGCGGTAGCCCGGCCGCGGTCGCGGCGTCCTGGATGGCCTGCACCGCGGCGCCCAGCGAGGTGCCCTGCGACAGGTCGAAGGACAGCAGCGAGGCCGGGAACTGACCGAGGTGATCCTGGGCCAGCGGAATGCGGCGCTGCTCGATGCGCGCCACCGCGCGCAGCGGCACCTGCTGCCCCCCGGAGGTGCTCAGATACACCTTGTCGAGGGCGCGCAGGCCGGCGTCGGGCGCCACGCGCAGTCCCAGCACCACCCGGTACTGCGCCGACTGCGTGAACACGGTGGACACCAGGCGCTGCCCGAAGGCGTCGTACAGCGCGGCATCGATGGCGCTCATGCTCAGGCCCAGGCGCGCGGCGCTGGCGCGGTCCACGTCGACGTAGGCCTGCAGGCCGTCGTCCTGCAGGTCGTCGCTGACCCCGGCCAGTTGCGGCAGCGCGCGCAGGCGCGGCATCAGGCGCTGCACGGCCAGGCGCAGGTCGGCCGCGTTGGTGGCGGACAGGCTGAACTGGTAGGTGTAGCGGCTGAGCAGGTCGTCGATGCTCAGGTCCTGCACCGGCTGCATGTACAGACGAATGCCCGGCACCGCGTCGGCGCGTCGCTGCAGCGCCTGCTGCACCGCGCCCACCCGCTCGCCGCGCTGCGCAAGCGGCTTGAGGCTGATGAGCAGGCGCGAGCTGTTCATGGTGGTGTTGGTGCCGTCGATGCCGGCGACGGCCGACACGCTGGCCACCGCCGGGTCGCGCAGCAGCGCCTGCACCAGCGCCGCCTGGCGCTGCTCCATGGCGCCGAAGGAAACGTCCTGCGCGGCCACCGCCGTGCCTTCGATCAGCCCCGTGTCCTCCACCGGGAAGAAACCCTTGGGCATCAGCATGTACAGCAGCCCGGTGAGCAGCACCAGCCCGACCGAGGCCGCCAGCACGGCGCGCTGGTGGCGCAGCACCCAGCCCAGCGCGCGGGCGTAAGCGTCGGCCAGCCCGTCCAGCGCGCGCCCGGAGGCGCGGAACCAGCGTCCCTGCTCGGGCTCGGGAACGTGGCGCAGCAGGCGAGCGCACAGCATCGGCGTGAAACTCAACGACACGCCGGCGGAGATCACGATGGCCACCGCCAGCGTGATGGCGAACTCGCGGAACAGCCGTCCGACCACGTCGCCCATGAACAGCAGCGGAATCAGCACGGCGATGAGGGAAAAGGTCAGCGAGATGATGGTGAAGCCGATCTGCGCGGCGCCCTTGAGGGCGGCCTGCATGGGCGGCTCCCCGTCCTCGATGTGGCGCGCGACGTTCTCGATCATGACGATCGCGTCGTCCACCACGAAACCCGTCGCGATGGTCAGGGCCATCAGGGTCAGGGTGTTGATGGAAAAACCCAGCAGGTACATCGCGCCGAAGGTGCCCACCAGCGCCAGCGGCACCGCGGTGGCCGGAATGAAGGTGGCGCGCGCGCTGCGCAGGAAGGCGAAGATCACCAGCACCACCAGCACCACCGACAGCACGAGCTCGAAGCTGACGTCGGAGATCGCGGCGCGGATGGTCACGGTGCGGTCGGACAGCACGTCCAGCGTGGCCGACTCCGGCAGTTGCGCACGCAGTTGCGGCAGCAGCTTGCGGATCTGGTCCACCACCTGGATCACGTTGGCGCCCGGCTGGCGCTGCACGTTGATGACGATGCCCGGGCGCGCGTTGACCAGCGCGGCCTGCCAGGCGTTCTCGGCCCCGGTGCTCACCTGCGCCACGTCGCCCAGGTGCACCGCGGCGCCCCCGCTGTAGCCGATGATCAGGTCGCGATACTGCTGCGGCGTGCCGATCTGGTCGTTGGCGTCGATGGTGAAGGCCTGCTGGCTGCCGTCGATGTTGCCCTTGGGGCTGTTCACGTTGGCGTTGGTGATGGCCGTGCGCACCGCGTCCAGACCGATGCCGCGCGCGGCCAGCGCGCGCGCGTCCACCTGGATGCGGATGGCCGGCTTGTGGCCGCCCGACAGCGTGACCAGGCCGACCCCGGGCACCTGCGAGAGCTTCTGGCTCAGCCGGGTATCGGCCAGGTCGTACAGCGTGGTCAGCGGCAGCGTGGCGGAGGTCAGCCCGAGGGTGATCACCGGCGCGTCGGCCGGATTGACCTTGGCGTACACGGGTGGCTGCGGCAGGTCCGTGGGCAGCAGCGAGCCGGCCGCGTTGATGGCCGCCTGCACCTCCTGCTCGGCCACGTCCAGCGGCAGCGACAGGTCGAAGCGCAAGGTGACCACCGAAGCACCGCCCGAGCTGACCGACCACATCTGCGCCAGGCCCGGCATCTGCCCGAACTGACGCTCCAGCGGCGCCGTCACCGACGAGGACATGACGTCGGGGCTGGCTCCCGGATACAGCGTGCTCACCTGGATGGTCGGGTAGTCGACCTCGGGCAGGGGCGCCTGGGGCAGCAGGCGCAAGCCGACCATGCCTGCCACCAGCACCGCGATCATCAACAGCGAGGTGGCGATGGGCCGCAGGATGAAAATGCGCGACGGGCTGGGTCGCTGGCCGCCGTCCTGCCCCGGCGCCTCGCGGGAGGATTCGCCGGACATGTCAGCGCTGCGCGGCGGTGGCGTTGCGCAGCGCCGGCGCGGAGGCGCGGCGCGCCTGGC
>JAKBNS010000149.1 GCA_021830925.1 Pseudomonadota bacterium
GGGACCGATTGAACCACAAATGGCGCGCAGGGCGTACCCGGGAACGCCCCGGGCTACGCCCCGCCCGAGCCCCCCGGATCAGCTCATGTGCAGGCCGCCGTTGATCGACAGTTCGGCCCCGGTCGTGAAGGCGCCGTCCTCGCTCGCCAGCCAGGTCACCAGCGAGGCGACCTCCTCCGGGCGCCCAAGGCGCTTGACCGGGATGGAGGAGACGATCTTGTCCATCACATCCTGCCGGATCGCCTTGACCATGTCGGTCATGATGTAGCCGGGGGCGACGGTGTTCACGGTCACGCCCTTGGACGCCACCTCCTGCGCCAGGGCCATCGTGAAGCCGTGCATGCCGGCCTTGGCGGCCGAGTAGTTGGTCTGGCCGAACTGCCCCTTCTCGCCGTTCACCGACGAGATGTTGACAATGCGGCCCCAGCCCCGGTCCACCATGCCGTCGATCACCTGCTTGGTGACGTTGAACATCGAGTACAGATTGGTCTTGATCACGCGGTCCCAGTCGTCGTAGGCCATCTTGCGGAACACCGCGTCGCGCGTGATGCCGGCGTTGTTGACCAGGATGTCCACGCGTCCGTGCTCGGCGAACACCTGCTGGAACGCCGCGCAGGTCGACTCCCAGTCGGCCACGTTGCCCTCCGACGCATGGACGTCGAAGCCCTGCGCGCGCATGTCGCGCAGCCAGCCGTCCTTGCGCGGGGAATTGGGCCCGCAGCCGGCAACCACCTTGTGGCCGGCCTCGCACAGCCTGCGGCAGATCACGGTGCCGATACCGCCCATGCCTCCGGTGACGTATGCAATCTTCTTGTCCATGTGCTTTGCTCCAAGCGTTGGCGATTCACGGGCCCTGAGGCCCCGGGTTCAGGGGAACGAGGACTCAACGCTCGACCGCGAGCGCCACGCCCATGCCGCCGCCGATGCACAGCGAGGCCAGGCCCTTGCGCGCGTCGCGCTTTTGCATCTCGTGCAGCAGCGTGACCAGGATGCGGCAGCCGCTGGCGCCGATGGGATGCCCGATGGCGATGGCGCCGCCGTTGACGTTGACCTTCGAGGTGTCCCAGCCCATCTGCTGGTTCACCGCGAGCGCCTGCGCGGCGAAGGCCTCGTTGATTTCCATCAGGTCCAGGTCCTGCGGCTTCCAGCCGGCGCGCGACAGGCAGCGGGTGGACGCGGGCACCGGGCCCATGCCCATGTAGGCCGGATCCAGCCCCGCGTTGGCGTAGGCGCGGATGCTGGCCAGCGGTCGAAGACCCAGCGCGGCCGCGCGGCTGGCGCGCATGACCACCACGGCCGCGGCTCCGTCGTTCAGGCCCGAAGCGTTGCCCGCGGTGACGCTGCCGCCCTTGTCGAAGGCGGGGCGCAGTGCACCCAGGGCTTCGGCGGTGACCCCGGCGCGCACGAACTCATCGGTGGCGAAGGCCACCGGATCGCCCTTGCGCTGGGGCAGCATCACCGGCACGATCTCGTCGGCGAAGCGTCCGGATTTCTGCGCCGCCTCGGCCTTGTTCTGGCTGGCGGCGGCGAAGGCATCCTGCATCTCGCGGGTAATGCCGTGCTTTTTCGCCACGTTCTCGGCCGTGACTCCCATGTGATAGTGGTTGAACGCGTCCCACAGCCCGTCGTGCACCATGGTGTCGACCATGCTCCAGTTGCCCATGCGCATGCCGTCGCGCGATCCGGGCAGCACGTGAGGGGCCGCGCTCATGCTCTCCTGGCCGCCGGCCACGACGATCTCGGCGTCGCCGTCGCGCACCGCCTGCGCGGCCAGCATCACGGCCTTCAGGCCCGAGCCGCAGACCTTGTTGATGGTCATGGCCGGCACGCTGTCGGGCAGGCCGCCCTTGATCGAGGCTTGGCGCGCCGGGTTCTGGCCGCAACCGGCCTGCAGCACCTGGCCCAGGATCACCTCCGAGACCGCGCCCGGCTCGATGCCGGCGCGCGCCACCGCCTCGCGCACCACCAGCGCGCCCAGTTCGGCCGCGGAAATCTTGGCCAGCGAGCCGCCGAACTTGCCGACGCCTGTCCGGACGGCGGAAACGATCACGATGTCTTCGCTCATTGCTTCATGCCTCAGATTAAGTTGGGAATCTTCGATGCGGCCCACGGCCTCGCCGGCACGAACTCAGGCCCGCACCCGAACATAGCGCCCCGGCGCGTCCTCGATCTTGACGTACCCCCCGCCTCCGTACGTGCGCGGCGCATCGCGCAACGGACCGGCCTGCTCTGCCAGCCAGGCCGCCCAGTCGGGCCACCAGCTTCCTCCGCGCTCCTCGGCTCGCTGCAGCCATGCCTGCGGGTCGGCCGGCAGCGCCCGCGGCTTGCGCGCGCCCTTGGCCGCCGGGGGCAGCCAGTGGCTGCGCTTGCCGCCGGCGGGCGGGTTGATGACCCCGGCGATATGCCCCGAGGCGCCCAGCACGAAGCGCGTGGGTCCGCCCAGGCGCCGCGCCGACGCGTAGGCCGTGCTCCAGGGCACGATGTGATCCTCGCGCGAGGCGTAGACGTAGGCGGGCAGGTCGATGCGCCCCAGGTCCACCGGGGTTGCGCACACGCGCAGCGCATCGGCCACCGGCAGCTTGTTCTCGAGGTAGGTGTTGCGCAGGTACCAGGCGAGGAAGGGCCCGGGAAGGTTGGTGCTGTCGGCGTTCCAGTACAACAGATCGAAGGGCGGAGGCGTTTCCCCCTTCAGATAGTTGCCCACCACGTAGTTCCACGTCAGGTCGTTGGGGCGCAGGCTGGAAAAGGCCGCCGCCAGTTCGGAGCCCGCGAGCAAGCCGCCGCGGCCGATCGTGGCCTCGCGCATGGCCACCTGGGCCTCGTCGACGAACACGTCGAGCACGCCGGTGTCCGAGAAGTCCAGCAGCGTGGTCAGGAAGGTCGCGCTGTGCACCGGACGCTGGCCGCGCCGCGCCAGCACCGCCAGCGCGGTGCCCAGCAGCGTGCCGCCGATGCAAAAGCCCAGCGCGTTGATGCCGCCCTCGGCGGGCCGCGGTGGCGTGGCGCCCCGCTTGCGCGTGCCGGCCGCCGGCGCCTGGCCCGCGGCCGCGGCGATTTCCCCGGTCACGCGCACGGCCTCCAGCACGCCGTGCTCGATGTAGTCGTCCCAGGTCCATTCGCCGCAACTCGCATCGGGGTTGCGCCAGGACATCAGCAACACCCGGTGGCCCTGCTGCAGCGCGAAGCGCACCAGGGAATTGCTCGGCTGCAGATCCAGGATGTAGTACTTGTTGATGCAGGGCGGAACGATGAGCAGGGGGCGCTCGTGCACGTGGTTTTTCAGCGGCCGGTAGTCGATGAGCTGGAACCACGGGTTCTCGAACACCACCGCGCCCTCGGTGGTGGCCACGTTGCGCCCGATCTCGAACTGGCTCTCGTCGGTCTGGGTCAGCTTGCCGCGCAACAGGTCGCCCAGCAGGTTGTCCATGCCGCGGCGCAGGCTGTCGCCACCGCTTTGCATGGCCGCCGCCATGGCGTCGGGGTTCAGCGCCCAGACGTTGCTGGGCGCCGCGGCGTCCACCCATTGCTGCACCGCGAAACGGATGCGCTGCTGGATCTTGGGATCCGCCTGCACCGCCTCGGCCAGTTCCAGCAGGGCGCGCGCATTGAGCAGGTACAGGGCCGCCGTGTAGGCGGAAAAGCGATTGCTGCGCCAGCCCTCGCCGGCGAAGCGCCGGTCGCGCACCTCGGCAGGCCGCGCGCTGCTGTCGAGCAACCCTACCCAAAGCTCGGCATATTCCTTGCCGAAACGCGCCTGGATGTCGGCCACGCGCGCGGGGTCGAGACGGAACAACGGAGCCCCGGCGGCCCGCAGACTGGTGGCGAAGGCTTGATGCAGGCCCTCGGCGAAGGCCTCGGTGGCCTGCGGCTGATCGACGAAGGGATGAGGTGCGGGGGCCATGGGGGAGTTCGCCGAAGACCGACCCCGGCGCTTGCGGGTCCTGGGACCCTCGGCCCGGGCGCCGGCAAGCCGAATGGATCGTTGGATGTTAAGGGTACGTCCGAAAACGTTCGATTCTTATGGGCTCGCGACCCGCGTATGTCGAATGTCACCTGAACATTCGACCCCTACGGCGGGCAATTCGCTCGAATGAGCCGGGGTTTTGACCATTCTTGACCAAAGCCCCGGTGGTGTCAACGCGACGGGGATCCCTGCAATCCCTGCCCGGACATGGAGTCTGTCGTGCGCGGCGCTCATGCCAGCCACACCAGGCCGGCCTGTCTGCCCGTGACCCGGTCGCGGCGAAAGCTGTAGTAAAGGGAAGGATGCGACACGGTACAGACTCCGCCGCCGAGGATGGAGTCCGGCGCCAGGCCCGCCTGCCGCAGACGCATGCGCGCGAGCGCGAACAGGTCGGCCATCCACTTGCCGGGGCGCTCGCCACGCACGAAAGCCTGCGCGGCCGCATCGTCATGGACGGTGAACGCCTCGCGCACCTCCTCGCCGACCTCGAAACGCGCCGGCCCGATGGCCGGCCCCAGCCAGGCCTGCAGTTGCCCGGTTTCGCAGCCGCAGCGCGCGGCCAGCGCGCTCGCGCTGCACTCGAGCACGCCGGCGCACAGCCCGCGCCAGCCGGCATGGGCCGCCGCCACGCCCCGGCCGTCCGGGGCGGCCAGCAACACCGGCAGGCAGTCGGCCACCAGCACGCTGGCCACCACGCCGGCGCGCGTGCTCAGCGAAGCGTCCGCGCGCGGCGCGCCGTCGACCCCGCCGGCGGCGGCGTCGAGGTCGACCACGTCGCAACCGTGCACCTGCTCCAACCAGACCGGCCGCGCGCCGTCGAGCATGCGCGCGAGAAGATCACGGTTCGCCGCCACGGCCCGCGGGTCGTCGCCGACGTGGGCGCCCAGGTTCATGCCACCGCCGTCCGCGCCGCCATAGGGCCCCACGCTGCATCCACCGGCGCGCCCCGTGAACAGGCCGCGCACCCTGGGGTTGCCGGGCCACGTCGCGACCGTCCAGCCCGGCGGCCAGCTCGTGCTCATGAGGACTCCTTCCCGGCGGACGGCG
>JAKBNS010000100.1 GCA_021830925.1 Pseudomonadota bacterium
GAGGCCTCGGTCGCCGGCGCGGTGGCGCCGAAGCGTTCGGGACGGGCGCGGCTGCTGGCGTGGATCGCGGTGGGAACCCAGGCCGGACACAGCACCGACACGCCGATGGGGCTGCGCTGCGCGGCCAGTTCGGCACGCAGGGTTTCCGACAGGGCCACGACGCCCTGCTTGCTGGCGTTGTAGGCGGCCAGCCCCGGGGTGGAAACGAGGCCGGCGGCCGACGCCGTGTTGAGCACGTGCGCGCTGGCGCCCGCCGCCTGCATGCGCGGCAGGAAATGCCGGATGCCGTGGGCCACGCCGAACAGGTTGACCCCGACCACCCACTCCCAGTCGGCCGCGCTGTGCTCGGCGGCCAGCCGGCTGAAGCCGACGCCGGCGTTGTTGCACAACAGGTGTACCGCGCCGAAGCGCGCGAAGGCGGCGTCCGCCAGTGAGGCGACGTCGGCGTCGCGGCTGACGTCGGCCGCGTGGGTGAGCAGGCGTGCCGGATCGGCGCCGAGGGAGCGTCCGGCCCCCTCCAGCGCCGCCGCGTCGAGATCGCTGAGCACCAGGTGCATGCCGCGCGCCAAGGCCTGGCGGGCCAGTGCGAGGCCGATGCCGCTGGCGGCACCGGTGATGACCGCGACGCGGTCGGAGAAGTCCTTCATGGGGATGGCTTCCTGGAATCCGTGGCCGGGGATCAGGCGGACTCGTCGGCGCGCGCCCGCTGGTACCGCGTGAGTTGCCGGCGACTGTCGCCGAGCCAGAGATCGGCCAGGCACAGGCGCTTGAACCAGTGGCTGAGGGGCAGTTCGTCGCTCAGGCCGATGCCGCCGTGCAATTGCACGCTGCCTTGCGAGACTTCGCGACAGGCGCGTCCGACGCGGGCCTTGACCGCCGCCATCAGGCAGGCGCGGCGCGCCGGCGTCTGCGTCTCCAGCGCGCGGGCGGCCAGCCACACCATGGAGCGTGCCTGCTCCAGTTCCATCCACAGCTCCGCCGCGCGATGGCGCAGCACCTGCTGCGCGGCCAGCGCCCGGCCGAACTGCACGCGGGTGTTGAGGTAGGCGACGGTGGCGTCCAGCGAGGCCTGCATCACCCCGACGGCATCCGCGCACACGGCGGCCAGCCAGAGGTCGAGCAGCTCCGCGGCCAGGGCGCGGGCGTCGCCGTGCAGGCGGGCCTCGGCCGGCACGCGCACCCCGTGCAGGCGCAGTTCGGCGGCACGCTGGCCGTCCAGCAGCGCATGGGGGCGCAGCGAGAGGCCGCCGGCATCGGCGGGCACGGCGAACCAGCCGGGGGCGCCGTCCTCACAGCGCGCCCAGACCAGCAGCAGGCCCGCGTGCTCGGCCTGCAGCACCAGGCTCTTGGTCCCGTCGAGCACCCAGTCGGTCGCGTCCGCACGGGCGGTGCAGCGCGGGTCGTCGTGGTCGTAGTCGCCGCCCGGCTCGAACACGGCGACGCTGCCGATGGTGCCCTCGGCCAGTCGGGGCAGCCATCGCGCGGCGGCGGGGCCGCCGGCGCTCGCGAGCAGGCGCGTGGCCAGCACGCAACTGCCCAGCACGGGTTCGAGCACCAGCGCGGGCCCCAGCCGTTGCAGCGCGTGCAGGGCGTCGGCCAGCGGCGCCTGCAGGCCGCCGTGTTCCTGCGGCACCAGCAGGGCCGCGAGGCCCAGATCGCACAGGCCTTGCCAGCGCGCGGGGTCGAAACCTCCTTCGCGCAGCACGCGCCGGCGTTGCTCGAAGTCGTACTCGCGTTGCGCGAAACGCTGCAGCGTTTCGCCGAGCATGCGTTGCTGTTCGGTGGCGTCCATGATGAACGGGCTGTCAGCCACGGCCCTCGTCGAGGCCCAGCGCGCGGGCCAGGAGGTTGCACTGGATCTCGTTGCTTCCGCCGTAGATCGACACCTTGCGCCAGTTGGCGTACTGCGCGCCCAGCAGCGCGCAGTCCTCGCCGGCCACCGGCTCGAAGCCCGGCGCCGGCTCGAAGGCCTCGGGCTCGAAGGGCAGTGCGCGGGCGCCCGCGGCGCGCATCAGCAGCTCGCTGACCCGCTGCTGCAGCCGGCTGCCGAGCACCTTGAGCATCGAGGCTTCCGCGCCCGGCGGACCCTCGCGTTGCAGCATGCGCGCCTGCGTGGCCTCGAGCGCGAGCAGATCGATCTCGAGTTCGGCGATGTCGGCGGCCAGCAGCGGCTGCGCGCCCGGGCGATGACCCAGCGCGTCCGGCTGGTCCGCCAGTTCGCGCAGGCGGTCGAGTTCGCGCTGGATGGTGCCGATGCCGGCGATGTTGGTGCGTTCGTGGCCGAGCAGGTACTTGGCCACCGTCCAGCCCTGGTGCAGTTCGCCGACCAGGTTCTCGCGCGGCACCCGCACGCCGTCCAGCCAGACCTCGTTGACCTCGTGTTCGCCGTCGAGCAGGCGAATCGGACGAACCTGCACGCCGGGGCTGCGCATGTCGACCAGCAGGAAGGAAATGCCGCTCTGCGGACGCGCCTCGGGGTCGGTGCGGGCGAGGCAGAACATCCAGTCGGCATGCTGCGCCAGCGTGGTCCAGGTCTTCTGCCCGTGCAGCACGAAGTCCTCGCCGTCGCGCAGCGCGCGGGTTTTCAGCGAAGCCAGGTCGGAGCCGGCACCGGGTTCGGAGTAGCCCTGGCACCACCAGCTGCGCCCTTCGACGATGGGGGGCAGCAGGCGCGCACGCTGCTCGGGCGTCCCGAAGCGCAGCAACACCGGCGCGAGCATCTTGAGCCCGAAGGGCAGTTGGCGCGGCGCGCCCAGGCGCGCGCATTCCTCGTCGAACACGGCGGCCCGCGCCGGGCTCCAGTCGAGCCCGCCCCATTCGCGCGGCCAGTGCACCGCGCCCAGTTGTCGCGAGTGCAGCAGGCGCTGCCAGTGCAGGTAATCCTCCCGTCCCAGGCGCCGGCCCAGCAGCACCTTGCGACGCAAGGCGTCGGGAAGCAGTTCGCGCAGGGTCCGGCGCAGTTCGTCGCGCAGTTCGGCAAGCTCCGGGAGGATGTCCATGTCCATGCGGGTTCCTGGGTCGCGTCCGATGGGTAGAACCGCTGTGCGGAACGGTGTTCCATGAGGCTAGAATGGGGCCATTCTTCCGTCGGGTCCGGGGGCTGTCAAGGCGGCCGGGCCCGGCCGGCCACGGGGAGCGAGGACCATGGATGCAGGCGGCACGGGACATGGACGAGGACGGGCGCAGCACGCCCCCGATGGGGAGTCGTCCGGTGGCGCCGACCAGCGCCAGTTCGTCACGGCCCTGGCGCGGGGCCTGGAGGTGCTGGCCTGCTTTCGCTCCCGCGACGGCGCGCTGGGTAACCAGGACATCGCGCGGCGCTGTGGCTTGCCCAAGTCCACGGTGTCGCGCCTGACCTATACGCTGACCCGCCTGGGCTACCTGAGCGTCGACGAGCCGAGCGGCAAGTACCGCCTGGGCAGCGCCACGCTGGCCCTGGGCAGCAGCGTGCTGGCACGCATGGACATGCGCCAGCTCGCGCGCCCGTGGATGCAGCAACTCGCGGATGCCACCGGCACCATGGTCTCGCTGGGGGTTCGCGACCGACTGTCGATGATCTACGTGGAGAACTGCCGCAGTTCCTCCGCGCTGACCCTGAGCCTGGACGTGGGCTCGCGCATTCCGCTGGCCAGCACCGCCATGGGGCGGGCGTGGCTCGCCGCATTGCCCGAGGCCGAGCGCGCGCAGGTGCTGGAGGATCTGGCCGAGCAGGAAGGCGAGCACTGGCCCGCGCTGCATGCCGGCATCGAGCGCTCGCTGCGCGAGGCGAGGGAACTGGGCTGCGCCTGCTCCTTCGGCGACTGGCAGCCCGACGTGAACGCCATCGCCGTGGCCGTCGATGCCGGTCGCGGCGTGCCGCGCATGGCCATCAACTGCGGCGGGCCGGCCTTCCAGCTGTCCCCCGCCTTCCTGCTCGATCAAGCGCGCCCGCGCCTGCTGGAACTGGCCGAGCGCCTGCGCCAGGCCGTGCACGGCTGAAGCGCACGGGCGCCGAGGCACATCCTTCATCCCTACCGCCAGGAGACCCCCATGTCCCAGGTCCATCTGCGTCTCGACGGCGACGTCGCCATGCTCACGCTGGACAACCCGCCGATCAACGGTTTCGGGTGGGAGCAGCGCCGGCTGCTCATCGAGGCGCTCGACGCCGCCGCCGCCGACCCGGCGGTGCGCGCCATCGTGGTGAGCGGCGCGGGCAGGCTGTTCAGCGGCGGCGCGGACATCCGCGAGTTCGGCAAGCCGCAGATGGTGGCCTCGCCGCATCTGCTGGACGTGCTGCAGGTGGCCGAGCGCAGTCCGAAGCCCGTGGTGGCCGCGATCCACGGCACCTGCGTGGGCGGTGGGCTGGAGTTCTCGCTGGCCTGTCACGGCCGCGTGGCGCTGGCCGACGCGCTGGTCGGGCTGCCCGAGGTCAAGCTCGGGCTGATTCCGGGCAGCGGCGGCACCCAGCGCCTGCCGCGTGCTCTCGGACTGGCGCGGGCGCTGGACCTGATCGTATCGGGAGATCCGGTGCCGGCCGCGCAATTGCGCGACGGGGCGCTGTTCGATGCGGTGGTGGACGACGATCTGCCGGGCGCCGCCTGCGCGCTGGCGCGCCGCCTGGCCGACGCGGGCGCGCTGCCCCGACTGCGCGAGCGCGACGTTCCGGAGCACAGCCAGCCTCCTGGGGAACTGCTGGAGGCGCGACGCGAGGTGGCGCGACGCCAGTACCCGCGCCAGCCGGCACGCCTGCACGCCATCGACGCGGTGGCGGCCAGCCTGGGCGATTTCGACGCCGGCATGGAACTCGAACGCTGGCTGTTCTTCGCCTTGCTGGCCACGCCCGAGTCGCACGCCATGCGCCACGCCTTTTTCGCCGAGCGCGCGGCCGCGCACGTGCGCGGCGTGGCCGAGGACACGCCGGTGCGGCCGGTGCGCCTGGTCGGCGTCGTCGGCGCCGGCACCATGGGCGGCGGCATCGCGATGAACTTTCTCAACGCGGGCATTCCGGTGGTGCT
>JAKBNS010000267.1 GCA_021830925.1 Pseudomonadota bacterium
ATGTCGGCCTCCATGCGTCGCAGCAGGGTGCCCAGCAGCAGCGTGCGCTCGCTCAGCCGCGCGGGGATCCGGTGCGCCAGCACCGCCACGCCCTGGTAGAGATGTCCCATCGCACCCACGCCCACCTGCGCCGGAAGTCCCAGCGCGGCGAGCAGCCGCCCCAGACGCTCGGCGTGTTCGCGGTGTCGCGCCTGGCGCAGCCCCGGGGCCAGCAGCAGAGGCACGTAGCCGTCGAGTCCGGGCAGCAGTTGCACCGCGTCGCGCGCGGGCAGGCAAGATGCGCCGCCTTCGCGCGCATGCTCCGGGAGTCCCAGCCCGGCGAGGAATTCCTCGTTGAGCCGCGGCAGTTGCGGGCCCAGGAATCGCTGCAGCCAGGCCATCGTGGCGGCGGTCTCATCGCCGTAGGGGTCCAGCGCCTCGCTGCGTCGCTGCAGATCGCGTTCGGCCTGGCTGAACACGGCGGCTTCCGCCAGCCCGAGCAGGCGCGAGGCACTGCTGGCGTCCTGCGGGAACAAGGCACAGCCCACCGAGGCCGAGAGCTTGCGGGTATGGGATCCGCCCACCGCGAAGGGCTCGCGCAAGCTCTTGATCATGCGCTCGACCACGCCGCGCCAGTCGTCGGCGGCGGCTCCGCGCAACAGGACCCCGATGGAGTCGGCTCCCACGCGTGCCAGCAGTTCGCCGCCGCCGAGCTCGCGCAGTCGGCGCGCCAGTTCGACCAGCACGGCGTCGCCGGCCTGCCGGCCCCAGGCCTCGTTGATGCGGCCGAAGCGGTAGACGTCCAGCACCAGCACCGCCAGTCGTTCGCCCGCGCAAGGCGCATCGGCGAGTTCGGCCACGCGGCGCTCCAGTGCGGCGCGGGTGGCCAGGCCCGTGAGCGCATCGCGTTCGCCGCGGGGCATCCTGCCCAGCGCGGCCAGGACTCGACGCGGTACGAAACGCAGGCCGCCGTCGGAGGCGAATCGGAAGGGATGTGCGCCCATGGCTCCCGCAACGGATAAGTTGCGGGCCATTGTTCCGCGGGCTGTATTAAAAAGGCATCAAGGCTCGAGCAGTGCCGCGTGCGCGTCGGTGACCCGGGTCATCGATCCTGCGCCGGGTCGGCGGCCTGTTCCGCGCGCACGCGCCCGACCAGCCATTCGGTCAGCCGCTCGCGGGCCTGCTCGGCGGTGCCTCCATGGCCGCGCGCCTGCGCGTGCCAGGTGCGCACCTCGGCCGGCGCCGAGGCGTCCAGGAAGCGCTGCAGCGCCGGCGCGGACTCGCGCCGCGGGCTGCGCGGGTCCATCCAGTGCGTGGCCAGCGCGCCCAGCCAGGTGCTCACCCGCGAGGCCTGCACGCCCAGGCGAAAGCCGGCCCGCCAGCGCGCGAACTCGGAGGCGGGCATGGGTCGCGCCAGGCCGTAGCCCTGCGCCCGTGTGGCGCCCAGCGCCAGCACGGCCTCCAGCACGCCGTCGTCCTCCGCGCCTTCGACGACGATCTGGCGCTGCAGGTCGTGGCCCAGCTGGATGATCGCCCGCATCAGCCCCAGGGTCTGCAGCGGCGCGCGGCGCAGTTCCAGGGTCAGGCCCTGGTCGAGCTTGATGCAGTCGAAGGGCAGCATGGACAGGCGCTGCAGGCTGCTGTAGCCGGAGCCCAGATCGTCCATGGCCAGGCGCACGCCCAGCGCCTTGAGCGCCCGCAGCGCGGCGCTTTGCGTGCGCATGTCCACGTCCTGGTTCTCCAGCAGTTCCAGGGTCAGGCGCTGCGGCGCCAGGCCGTGGCGCCGCAGCGCCTGTTCCACCCAGCGCGTGCACTCGGGGTCCAGCAGCGTGGACGGCGGCAGGTTGAGCGCCGCCTCCATCGACAGGCCCTGGGCATCCCAGGCGCGCAATTGCTGGCACACCTGGTCGAGGCCCTGGCGCAGCAGGCGGTCGAGCTCGGTGTCGCCGAGGATGGGCAGGAAACGCGCGGGCGGCAGCAAGGTGCCGTCGGCCAGGCGCAGGCGTGCCAGGGCCTCGACGCGCCGGCAGGAGCCGTCGACCAGGTCCACCACGGGTTGCACGAACATCTCCAGGCCCCCCGAGAACAATCGCTCGCGGCACAGCTGCGCCTGCGCCTGGGCCAGCGGCTCGCAGGCCTTGGCGCGTCGGCAGGACTGCCAGACCCGCGCCGCATGCTGTTGCAGCGATCTGGCGAACTGTTGCATGCCGGCGCTGGAGAACTGATTCGGCCAGGCTCCGAACAGGCCCAGCACGAACACCGGCTGTCCCTGTTCCCCGGGGACCGGAACGGCCAGCGCGCTGCGCACGCCGAGTTCCGCGGCCATGGCGCTCCAATGGCGCACCCGGGGGTCGCTGGCGTAGGAGTCGCAGTGCTGGATGCGCGCGGCGTGCCAGGCCTGCACGAGCAGGCCGCTGTCGTCGGCGCCGGCGTTTTCCAGGCAGGCCTGGAAGCGGGCACGGCCCAGCCACTCGATGATGTCCGCGGAGCGCGGACCACTGGCGGCCTCGCGCTGGAACACGCCCTGGGTATCCGGGCGCATGACGTGGCAGGCCAGCAGGCCCGGCAGCCGGCCGATGGGGGCGATGAGCTCGTGCACCGCGTCGCGCCACAGCGCGCGCGCCGGCGGCGCGTCGGGGGTGAGCGCGGAGAAATAGCTCGAGCCGACATCGGCCAGCGCGCCCATCTGCGCCTGCAGGTCGTCCTCCAGGCGTTCCTCGATCAGGCGCAACAGCTGAAAGCGCGCGCGCGCGGTCAGCGTCGATCCGCCCAGCGCCTCGCCGGCCAGGCGCCGGTACAGCCCCTGCGGACGGATCATGTGCTCGGCGCCGACCCCCACCAGCGCATGCACCTCGCCCAGGCGTCGGGCCTGGCGCAGCACCTCCTCGCGCGTGGTCGCGGCCTCCAGCACGAAGCGCAGGTGCTCGGCGTGGCGGGCGCGCAGCGCCTGCAGTTCGTTGCCTTGCAGCGAAGAGACGATGGCGCGGGTCCGCGGGTCCTGGCGGACATCGTCGTAGAAGGCCTGCGCGAAGCGCTCGGTGGCCTCGCCCAGCAGGTTGCGCACCTGACCCAGCAACTGCGCGGCCTCGGGGCCGTAGGGGTCGAAGGCGGGGTCCTGGCCCGGTTCGGCCGCCTGACGCACGCCGAGCTGCCACCAGCGCCTGCGCTGCTGCTTGCGCGCCTTGACCTGGTAGAGCGCGGCGTCGGCCTGGCGCAGCAGGGTGTCGCTGTCGGCGCCGTCGGCGGGGAAGGCGGCCAGGCCCATGGTCATGCCCACGCTGGCCTGCACCGAGGGCCCGAGCGCGAAGGGGCGCTCCACCGCGCCGTGCAGGCGCCGCAGCAGCCGGCTGAGCTGGCGCGCCAGATGGCGCGCCTCGAGTTCCTCGACCACCACGACGAATTCGTCCCCGCCCAGGCGCGCCAGGAAGTCGCATTCGCGCAGCAGCGAGCGCAGGCGCTGCGCGACTTCCTGCAGCAGGCGGTCGCCGGCGTCGTGGCCGAAGCTGTCGTTGACCGGCTTGAAGTCGTCCAGGTCGAGCATTCCCACCGCGACGGCCCGGCCGTTGCGTCGCGCGCGCGCCAGGGCCTGTGGCAGGTATTGCTCGAGGGCGCGCCGGTTGGGCTGGTCGGTCAGCAGGTCGTGCAGCGCCTCATGGCGCAGGCGCTGTTGCAGGCGCGCGCGTTCGGTGACGTCCTGGAAGGTCCACACGGACGTGTCCAGATCGTCGCGGGTCAGGCCCACCGACACGTCGCACAACAGCTCCGCGCCGTCGCGGCGCTGCACGCGCACGTCCATGGCCAGCGCGCTGCCGAGCTGGCGCAGGCGCGGGTAGAGGTTGCCCATGCGCAGGTACTCGCCCTGCGAGGCGTAGACCATGCGCGTGGAACGCCCGACCAGCTGGGTCGGGTCATCGTGGCCCAGCATCAGCGCGAAGCGTCGGTTGGCGCTGACGATGTAACGGTCGCGCACCACCACGATGCCGGCCAGCGTGTGGTCCAGCAGCGCCTGCTGCAGCCCGGTGAGTTCGCGCTCGCGACGCGCGGCGTCGAGCCTGTCCAGTCCGCGGGAGATGTTGTGCGCCAGTTCGGTGAGCAGGGTCTGCAACTGCTCGTCGAAGGCATCCTCGTCGCTGTGCATGGCCGTGAACACGCCCCACATGCCCCCGGCACGCCGGATGGGCAGCGTGGCCGTGGCCCGCATGCCGCAGCGGGTCGCGCGCTCGCGCCAGGGTTCCAGCATCGGCGAGCGCGCGAAGGAAGCGAGGAAGTACGCGCGCTGCTCGCGCCACGCATGGCCCGCCGCGCCGCAGCCATCGACCCGATCGGGGTGCACCGAAAGCACCAGTCCGTCCAGATAATCCCGTTCGCCGGCGCAGGCCAGGTAGTCCAGCTGTCCCCGAGCGTCGGGGCAGCCCACCCAGGCCAGGCGCAGTCCACCATCGGACACCGTCATGTCGCAGATGCCTTGCAGCATGGCCTGCTCGTCCGGGGCCTGCGCGATCAGCTGATTGGAACGCGCCAGCACCGCGGTGAAGTCGGCGCGTCGCTGCAGGTGGCGCCTGTCGCGCGCAAGACGCCGCGCGGCGCGTCGGGCCGCCAGCCATTCGAAGGCCTGGCGCGCGATGCCGCGCAACAACTCGCGCTCGTGCTCGCGCAGATCCCGCGCGGCGACGTCGCCGACCCACAGCACGGCCAGCTCACGGCCCTGTGCGTCATGCAGGGCCTCGCGCTCGCACAGGCCGAGGTCCCCCGCCGCGCAACCGGGCGGCGCCTGCGGCGCGAGCCGCGGGTCGGCCGCGCCGGTGGCCTCGACGGCCTCGACGGCCTCCATGGGCCGTGCGCGCCGGCCGCTCGCGGCGCGCAGTAAAGCCGCGCAGGCGCGGGTGTCGCCGCCGTCGTGCAGTCCCTGCAGCCATTCCTCGTCGTCGTCGCGCAGGCGCAACAGGACGAACTGGAGATTCAGCGCCCGCGCGGCCAGCGAGGCCGCCTCGTCGAGGCGGGCGCTTTCG
>JAKBNS010000017.1 GCA_021830925.1 Pseudomonadota bacterium
CGGGCACCAGTGCCCAGTCGAAGCCGTGGCGCTCCGCCAGCGCAGGCAACAAGGCGCGCACCGTCGAGGGCGCGGCACCGAGCTCGCGCAGTCGCACCGCCCGGGCAGGCGGCGCTCCGGCGGGGGGCTGCGCAGCGCGCGCGCCCACCTGGGCGGCGATCTGCTCGAGCAGCGCCGAATCGAGGCCGGAGGGGGAGGGGACCTGCAAGACGAGTTGGGGCATCGCGGACACGCAAGGGGAGGGATTCGCGGACATGGAGACTTGGCGGGGCATCAGTGGGTGGAGGCAGGGGCCGGCGGCGCGGCCGTGCGGGGCTCGCCCAGCAGGCGCAGCGTGTCGCGCACCAGGCGGGCGCGTGCCGCGGCATCGGGCGCCTGGCGCTCGATGCGCAGGCGGTCGTTGCCGGTCAGGCGCACGTGGCGATGGTTCTGCACCAGCCAGATGATGCGCGCCGCGTCCACTGGCGGATCCGGGCGGAACTGCAGCAGGGTGTGCTGCTCAGCCGCGTCCACGCGGAGCACGCCCCAGGTCTGCGCCAGCAGGCGCAGACGGTGGGTCTCGATCAGGTTCAAGGCGGCCTTGGGCATGCGCCCGAAGCGGTCGACGATTTCCTCCGCCACCTCCTGCAGCGCCTGCTCGGAGGCGGCGCTGGCCATGCGCTTGTACAGGTTCAGGCGCGCATTGACGTCGGGGCAGTAGTCCTGCGGCAGCAGGGCCGGCTCGTGCAGGTTGATCTCGGTGGTGGCCGCAAGCGGCTGCATGAGATCGGGCTCCTGGCCGGCCTTCAGCGCCTTCACCGCGGCGCCCAGCATGTCCAGGTACATCTGGTAGCCCACTTCCTGCACGTTGCCCGACTGCGCCTCGCCCAGCGCCTCGCCTGCGCCGCGGATCTCCAGGTCGTGCATGGCCAGGTAGAAGCCGGCGCCGAGTTCCTCCATCTGGGTGATCGCGTCCAGGCGCTGCTGCGCGGTCTTGCTCAGCGACTGCACCTCTGGCACCAGCAGGTAGGCGTAGGCCTGGTGGTGCGAGCGCCCGACGCGCCCGCGCAACTGGTGCAGCTGGGCCAGGCCGAACTTGTCGGCGCGGCTCATCACGATGGTGTTGGCGGTGGGCACGTCGATGCCGGTCTCGATGATGGTCGAGCACAGCAGCACGTTGAAGCGCTGGGCGTGGAAGTCGCGCATCACGCGCTCGAGATCGCGCTCGTGCATCTGCCCGTGCGCGATCTCGATGCGCGCCTCGGGAATCAGCTCCTGCAGCATCTCCTTGCGCCGCGCGATGGTGTCGACCTCGTTGTGCAGGAAATACACCTGTCCACCGCGCTTGATCTCGCGCAGCACGGCCTCGCGGATCACCGCCTTGCTCTCATTGCGCACGAAGGTCTTGATGGCCAGGCGCTTTTGCGGCGCGGTGGCGATCACCGACAGGTCGCGCAGGCCCTCCATGGCCATGCCCATGGTGCGGGGAATGGGCGTGGCCGTCAGGGTCAGCATGTCCACCTCGGCGCGCAGGGCCTTCAGCGCTTCCTTGTGGCGCACGCCGAAGCGGTGCTCCTCGTCGACGATGACCAGCCCCAGGCGCTCGAAGCGCACGTCGGGCGACAACAGCTTGTGGGTTCCGATGACGATGTCCACCGTGCCGTCGGCCAGGCCCTGCAGCGCCGTGCGCACTTCCTTCGGGCTGCGAAAGCGCGACAGCTCGGCGATGCGCACGGGCCAGTCGGCGAAACGGTTGCGGAAGGTCTCGACATGCTGCTCGGCCAGCAGCGTGGTGGGGGCCAGCACGGCCACCTGGCGGCCGCCCAGAACGGCGACGAAGGCCGCGCGCAGCGCCACCTCGGTCTTGCCGAAGCCCACGTCGCCGCACACCAGGCGGTCCATCGGCTTGCCCGAGACCATGTCCTGCACCACGGCGTGGATCGCCGCGGCCTGGTCGGCGGTCTCGTCGAAGCCGAAGCCGGCGGCGAAGGCCTCGTAGTCCTGCGCCGGGAAGCGGAAGGCGTGCCCGGGCCGGGCGGCGCGTCGCGCGTACAGGTTGAGCAGTTCGGCCGCGGTGTCGCGGATCTGCTCGGCGGCCTTGCGCCGCGCCTTGTCCCACTGGCCCGAGCCCAGGGTGTGCAGCGGGGCATGCTCCGGGTCCACGCCGCTGTAGCGGGCGATCAGGTGCAGCTGCGCCACCGGCACGTACAGCGAGGCCTCCTTGGCGTAGACGATGTGCAGCAGCTCGGTCGGGCCGTCGCCCAGGTCCATCGACACCAGGCCCTGGTAGCGTCCGATGCCGTGCTGCTGGTGCACCACGGGGTCGCCGGGCTTGAGCTCGGACAGGTCGCGGATCAGGTTCTCGACGTCGCTGGCGCGTTCCTGCTTGCGCTGGCGCCGCTGCGCCGCGCCCAGCGCGAGCAGCTCGGTCTCCGTGAGCACCGCCAGTCGGCGCGTGGGCAACTGGAAGCCCGCGGCCAACGGCGCCACGCTCAGCAGGAAGCCGGGTTCGCCTTGCGAGGCCTGGGCCCAGTCGTCGACCAGACGGGGTTCCAGGCGCGACTCGCGCAACATTTCCAGCAGCGATTCGCGGCGCCCGGGCGAGTCGGCGCACAGCAGCACCCGCATGGGGGGCTGGGTACGCGCGCCGGCGCCCAGCCAGTCCTGCAGGCGGCGCAGCGGCTGCTCGGCGCGGCGCTCCACGGCCAGATCGGGCAGCGCGGCTCCGAAGGCGGACGCGTCGGAGCGCGCTTCGTTGCCCGCGGCGTCGATCTCGGCGTCCGGCACGACGGGCGCCGGCTGCGCTTCCCGCGGCAGCTCGGACGCCTGCGCCTCGGCGCCGGCGGCGCGCAAGCCGTCACGCAGCGCCAGCTGCATCAACGGCTGGATGCCGACGAAGAATTCCTCCTCGCGCAGGTACAGCTCGGCCGGCGCCAGCGCCGGGCGTTCCGGATCGGCGCGCAACAGGCGCCAGCGTTCCGAGGTGTCGCTCCAGAAGCGGCGCATCGCGCCGGCCACGTCGCCCAGCATCACCACGCCGGCGTCGGGGCCGCAGTAATCGAGCAGCGTGGCGGTGGATTCGAAGAACAGCGGCAGGTAGTACTCGATGCCGGGGCCGGCGACACCGCCCGGGATGTCCCGGTACAGCGGGCTGCGACTGGGGTCGCCCTCAATGCGCTCGCGCCATTGGGCGCGGAAACGCTGGCGTGCCGCCTCGTCCAGCGGGAACTCGCGCCCGGGCAAGAGGCGCACCGTGTCCACCGGGTACAGGCTGCGCTGGCTGTCGGGGTCGAAGGTGTGGATGGATTCGATGGTGTCGCCGAACAGATCCACGCGCAGCGGCAGCGTGCTGCCCATCGGGTGCAGGTCCAGCAGCCCCCCGCGCACGGCGTATTCACCGGGGGCGACGACCTGGGTGACCTGCGCATAGCCGGCCAGCACCAGTTGCGCGCGCAGGCTCGCCTCGTCCAGGAGCTGGCCCTTGTCGAAGCGGAAGGTGGTGGCGGCGAGGAAGGCGGCCGGAGCCAGGCGCTGCAAGGCGGTGCTGGCGGGTACCAGCACCATGTCGAGCTCGCGCCGGTGCAGCGACCACAGCGTGGCCAGGCGCTCGGACACCAGGTCCTGGTGCGGGGAAAAGGCGTCGTAGGGCAGGGTTTCCCAGTCCGGCAGCACGCCGCAGCGCAGCTGCGGCGCGAACCAGCGGATCTCCTCCAGCAGGCGCTGCGCGTCGGCGGGCTCGGCGGTGACCACCAGCCAGGGACCGCCGGGCTTGCGAGAAAGGCCCAGTTCGGCCAGCAGCAGCGCATCGGCGCTGCCCGGGGGGCGCGGCAGCGCCAGACGGCGACCCGCGGAGAGTCTGGGCAGCGCGGGCGCCACCAGCAGGGATTCGGGGGAGGGCGAGACGGACATCCCCGGAATTCTCGCAGCAGCGGCGATCCCGCGTCGCGTCGCCGCGCGGTCGGTGCGCTCGCCGAGCCGCGGCCGCGGGGGGGGGGCGTTTAGAATTTTCCCCATGTATGCCTTGATTCCCGCGGCCGGAAGCGGCTCGCGCCTGGGCGCGCCCGGGCCCAAGCAGTACCTGCAGGTAGCCGGGGAGCCGATGCTGGCTCATCCGCTGCGCGCCTTGCTGGCCTGCGAGCCGTTGCGCCTGGTCGCGGTGGTGGTGCAGCCCGGGGACGACGCGGCCCGCGCCCTGCTCGGCCAGGAGCCGCGCGCGGTGCTGGCGCCTTGCGGCGGCCCGACCCGGGCGGCCAGCGTGCGCGCCGGGCTGGCCTGGCTGCTGGACCATGGGGCGCGTGCGGCTGACTGGGTGCTGGTGCACGACGCCGCGCGCTGCTGCATCACCCCGGAGGCGATCCGGCGCCTGATCGAGGCCTGCGTGGCCGACGAGGTGGGAGGGCTGCTGGCGCTTCCGCTGGCCGATACTCTCAAGCGTCAGCGTGACGGCGCCGAGCCGGTGCGGGTGGGGGCGACCGTGTCGCGCGCCGGCCTGTGGCAGGCGCAGACCCCGCAGATGTTTCGCATCGGCCCGCTGGCCGACGCCCTGGATGCGAGTACGCACCTCGACGTCACCGACGAGGCCTCGGCCATCGAGGCGCAGGGCTTGCACCCGCTGCTGGTGCCCGGCGAGGCCTCGAATTTCAAGGTCACGCTGGCGGGCGACCTGGAGCTGGCCGAGGCGGTGCTGGGCGCGCGCCGCGCCGCGCGAATCGCGAAGGAACACGGCCATGCATGACACGCACTGGGAATACCGCATCGGCCTGGGCGAGGACGTGCATGCGCTGGTGCCGGGGCGCCGCCTGGTGCTGGGCGGCGTGCAGGTGCCCCACCGCGCCGGCCTGCTCGGACATTCGGATGCCGACGCGCTTCTGCACGCCATCACCGATGCCTTGCTGGGCGCTGCCGGGCTGGGGGACATCGGCACGCTGTTTCCGGACGACGACGCCCGTTTCAAGGACGCCGATTCGCGCAGCCTGCTCGAACAGGCCATGCGCCGCGTGCGCGAACTCGGCTGGGAGCCGGTGAACGTGGACTGCACGGTGCGAGCGCAGGCGCCGCGCCTGGCCGCCTACCGCGACGCGATGCGCGGCTGCATTGCCGCCACGCTGGGCATCGACCCGGCACGGGTGAACGTGAAGGCGAAGACCTCCGAGCGCCTGGGCTTCGTCGGGCGCGAGGAGGGCATCGCCACCAGCGCCGCCTGCCTGCTGCGCCGACCGGCGGTCTGAAAAACCTTGTCCATGATGCGGCGCCGCATTACACTGCGGCTCGTTCCCGAGTTCGTGCTGATCACGGACCGAGCAAACGCCGGCTGATCACCATGGTGCCGGCGCTTCCCGCGCGAAGCCCCGATTCCGGTGCAGGAAAAGGAGAGCGCGGACCGGCAGGCATGCCAACGGTGCCGGCGAACCCGGGGAACGAGTCTCGAAAGCAGGTCACGAGCCTGTCCGGAGAGGCGCCTACGGTTTTTCGTCAGAGAAATTCAACGAGGCTTTTCATGGAAACAGCAACTGCCACCGCGCGCGGCGCGGCCCAGCCGTCCACCACGGCCGAGAACTCCCCCTCCCACGCATCCAGCCGAGCCGGCGCCGAACTCACGGGCTCCGAGATCCTGGTGCGCTGCCTGCAGCGCGAGGGCGTCAAGCACATCTGGGGCTACCCCGGCGGTGCGGTGCTCTACATCTACGACGCGCTGTACAAGCAAAAGGACATCCAGCACGTGCTCGTGCGCCACGAGCAGGGTGCCGTGCACGCAGCCGACGGCTACGCCCGCGCCACCGGCGACGTGGGCGTGTGCATCGTCACCTCGGGCCCCGGCGCGACGAATGCCGTCACCGGCATCGCCACCGCCTACATGGATTCGATCCCGATGGTGGTGATCACCGGCCAGGTGCCCACCCATGCCATCGGCCTGGACGCATTCCAGGAGTGCGACACCGTGGGCATCACCCGCCCCATCGTCAAGCACAACTTCCTGGTCAAGGACGTGCGCGACCTGGCGCTGACCATCAAGAAGGCCTTCCATATCGCCCGCAGCGGGCGCCCGGGTCCGGTGGTCGTGGACATCCCCAAGGACGTGTCCATCGCCACCACCGGCTTCCACTACCCCGACGAAGTCAACCTGCGCTCCTACAACCCGGTGCGCAAGGGCCACGGCGGGCAGATCCGCAAGGCCGTGCAACTGCTGTTGCAGGCCAAACGGCCGTATCTGTACAGCGGCGGCGGCGTGGTGCTGGCCGGCGCCCACGACAAGCTGCGCCGGCTGGCCGAGTTGCTGCAGATCCCCTGCACCAACACCCTGATGGGCCTGGGGGCCATCGCGGGCAGCGATCCCAAGTTCCTGGGCATGCTGGGCATGCACGGCACCTACGAGGCCAACATGGCCATGCAGCACAGCGACGTGGTGCTGGCCGTGGGCGCGCGCTTCGACGACCGCGTGATCGGCAACCCGAAGGACTTCGCGCAGATCGAGCGCAAGATCGTGCACATCGACATCGATCCCTCGAGCATCTCCAAGCGGGTCAAGGTGGACGTGCCCATCGTCGGCGACGTGGGCGAGGTGCTGTCGGACCTGATCGAGCAGATCGAGCAGCAGATGGCCGAGGGTCGCAAGCCCGACGCCGCGGCGATGGCCGCGTGGTGGAAGCAGATCAACGAGTGGCGCAAGCGCGAGTGCCTGGGCTACGAGAAGTCGGACGAGGTGATCAAGCCCCAGTTCGTGATCCAGACCCTGCACGAGCTGACCCGCGAGCGCGAGACCTACGTGTGCTCCGACGTCGGCCAGCACCAGATGTGGGCCGCGCAGTACTACCCCTTCGAGCATCCGCGGCGCTGGATCAACTCCGGCGGCCTGGGCACCATGGGCGTGGGCCTGCCCTATGCGATGGGCATCAAGCTGGCGCGCCCCGACGCCGAGTGCGTGGTGATCACCGGCGACGGCTCGATCCAGATGAACATCCAGGAACTGGCCACCTGCCTGCAGTACGGCACCGCGGTCAAGGTGCTGCTGCTCAACAACGGCTACCTGGGCATGGTGCGCCAGTGGCAGGAAATCGAGTACGCCGGGCGCTACTCCCATTCCTACATGGATTCGCTGCCCGACTTCGTCAAGCTGGCCGAGGCCTACGGCCACGTGGGCATGCGCGTGCACAAGCCCTCGGAGGTGCGGGAGGCGCTGAGCAAGGCGCTGGCCCTGAAGGACCGCACGGTGTTCATCGACTTCGTCGTCGACCCGACCACCAACGTGTGGCCCATGGTGCAGGCCGGCAAGGGCATCACCCACATGCTGCTGGGTTCCGAGGATCTGTGACTTTCGTGGCCGCCGCGTGACGCGGCGGCATTCATGCGCTGGCCCCGGAGCCAGGCGCCGCTTACCGGCGGCGGGCGAAGCCCGGGGAGGAGACTGAGTCCGTGAAACACATCATCGCCGTGCTGCTCGAGAACGAGCCCGGAGCGCTGTCGCGCGTGGTCGACCTGTTCGCCGCCCGCGGCTACAACATCGAATCCCTGTCGGTGGCCCCGACCGAGGATGCCTCGCTGTCGCGCATGACCATCGTCACGCGCGGCTCCAGCGACGTGATCGAGCAGATCACCAAGCACCTGAACCGCCTGATCGACGTGGTCAAGGTGGTGGACCTCACCGAGGCCAACTACATCGAGCGCGAGCTCATGATCATCAAGCTGCGCGCCGTCGGCAAGGAGCGCGAGGAAATGAAGCGCATGGCCGACATTTTCCGCGGGCGCGTGATCGACGTCACCGACAAGAGCTACACCATCGAGCTCACCGGCGACGAGGCCAAGCTCGACGCCTTCCTGCAGGCTGTCGAGCGCACGGCCATCCTGGAGACCGTCCGCACCGGCGCCAGCGGCATCAGCCGCGGCGAGCGGGTGCTGCGGGTCTGACACCCCACTGAACGAGGGCGGCCCCGCCCCCCATTCCCACGATTTCCCTGGAAGGCCACGGGCCGTCCCTGCTTTTCGGGAACTCACGACGGGCGAAAGGCTCGTGGGAATGTTCCGATCCACTTTCGCCCGGAGGAGCAACCATGAAGGTTTATTACGACAAGGACTGTGATCTGTCCCTGATCAAGGGCAAGAAGGTCACCATCATCGGCTACGGCTCGCAGGGCCACGCGCACGCGCTGAACCTGAGCGAAAGCGGCGTGAAGGTCACGGTGGGCCTGCGCAAGGGCGGGGCGTCGTGGGACAAGGCCAAGAAGGCCGGCCTCACGGTCAAGGAAGTCGACGATGCCGTCAAGGGCGCCGACGTGGTGATGATCCTGCTGCCGGACGAGAACATCGCCCAGGTGTACCGCGATCACGTCGAGCCCAACGCCAAGAAGGGCGCCGCGCTGGCCTTCGCCCACGGCTTCAACGTGCATTACGGGCAGGTCGTGCCGCGCGAGGATCTCGACGTGATCATGATCGCGCCCAAGGCCCCGGGCCACACCGTGCGCAGCACCTACACCCAGGGCGGCGGCGTGCCCCACCTGGTGGCGGTGGCGCAGGACAAGTCCAAGAAGGCGCGCGACCTCGCGCTGTCCTACGCGATGGCCAACGGCGGCGGGCGTGCCGGCATCATCGAGACCAATTTCCGCGAGGAGACCGAGACCGATCTGTTCGGCGAGCAGGCCGTGCTGTGCGGCGGCACCGTGGAGCTGATCAAGGCCGGCTTCGACACCCTGGTGGAGGCCGGCTACGCGCCCGAGATGGCCTACTTCGAGTGCCTGCACGAGCTCAAGCTGATCGTCGACCTGATCTACGAGGGCGGCATCGGCAACATGAACTACTCGATCTCGAACAACGCCGAGTACGGTGAGTACGTGACGGGCCCGCGCATGGTCACCGAGGCCACGCGCGAAGCGATGCGCCAGTGCCTGAAGGACATCCAGACCGGCGAGTACGCCAAGAGCTTCATCCTGGAAAACCGTGCCGGCGCTCCCACGCTGACCTCGCGTCGCCGCATCACCCGCGAGCACCCGATCGAGGTGGTGGGCGAGCAGCTGCGCGCGATGATGCCGTGGATCAAGGCGAACAAGCTGGTGGACAAGTCGAAGAACTGACGGCCCCCTCCGTCGCGGGGCGAGGGTGACGGCCCCCTCCGTCGCCGGGCGCGAGCCCGGCTCCGTCCCCCCAAGGGGGACGCACCCCGCCTTGGGGCGGCCCTGCGGCGGGTGTGCTCCTGGCAGCGGGGCGGGGTGCAGGAACTGGCTGTGTCAGGCGGGGTGGGTGTTTCCTGGGCGTGCGGGGGCGCCGTCACCCAATGCCTTGCAGGAGGAGGTCGACGGTCTGGGTGACCCAGAGGTCACAGTCGGATTCGGACATCGCGTCGCCGATGCCCATGGCGCGCAGCTGGGGCAGGGAGACCAGCATCTGCAGGAATTGCTGGGCGGCGAATTCGGCCTGGGCGGGGGCGAGGTCGGGCAGGTGCCGGCGCATGGTGTCGACCAGGGTGCGCACGGCCTGCGCGCGGCCGCCCGATAGCGCGACGGCGCGCAGCAGGTCGGGGAAGCGATGGGATTCGCCGACGATCAGGCGGTACAGCGCCAGCACCTGGGGCGATAGCGCGGCCCGCAGCGTGTGGGTGCCGAACTCGTGCAGGGAGCGGCGCAGCGCTTCGACACCTGCGGCCTCCGGTACCGTTCCGGGCTGCGCCGGGCGCGGCGCCAGGGGAGGGCGCGCGCGTTCGACCACGCGGGCCACCACGGCCTGCACCAGCGTGGCCTTGTCGGCGAAGCGATGGTAGAAGGTGCGCTTGGACACCCCGGCGCGCGCGGCCACGGCCTCGATGCTGGTGGCGCCGTAACCCTGCTCGAGCATGAGTTCCATCGCCGCGTCGAGGATGCGCTCGCCCAGGCGGGCGGCCTCTTCGCGCGAAGGCCGGCCGCCTCGCGAGGCGGTCGGCGCGGACTCGATCATCGACATCAGCGGTCGTCGTCGTGGTGCCAGCCGCGATGCCAGCCGCGGTGCCATTCCTCGCCGCGGCCGTAGTAGGCCGGCGCGGGGCGGTAGACGTAGGTCGGGGCCGGCGCGTAGACGTAGGCGGGTTGCGGCGGGGGTGCGTAGGCCACCGGCGGCGGCGCATAGACGACGGGAGGTGCCGCATACACCGGCGGCGGCGCCACCACCTGCGCCTGGCCGAACAGGTAGGGTGCGGCGATGGCCGCGGCGGCGATGCCGACGATCGCGGCCGCCGGGCCGAAGCCGTCGTGGTCGTGGTGGTAGCCGTCGGCCCAGGCGGGAGCGGCGGTACCCAGACCCAGCGCGACGCCGGCGATCAGGGCGATGCGGGAAATGCGCGGTGCGTTCATGATGCTGCTTCTCCTGGCTGCGACCGGCCGGTTCGACCGATCCATGAGCTGCACTGTAGACGCCGATTTAACGCAACGCAACCGTACCGTTGCGTTTATGCGCAAAAAAATGTAACCGGAGACCGAGACCCACGCCGGTGCGCCGGGCGTGGATCTGCTCCGGCTCAGCCCGGATCGCGCATCGGCGGCAGGCCGCCGCAGGAGGCCGCGACCCAATGCGCCTGCGCCTGGCCCGACACCGGGCCCTGCGCTGCGCTCACTTCGTAGGCCGAGCTGTACGCGGTGGGCGACGCGATATGCAGCGTGCCGTGTCCGTCCGCCGACGGGGCCGTGCAGGCGTAGTGGAAACTCCAGTCGGCCGCGTCGGGGTGCTTCCAGCTCACATTGCAGTGTCCCGCCAGGTGCAGCGGCGGATGACCGGCGGCCACCGACTTGGCGTCCAGGCAGATCTGCAGCCCGTCGTGGGCGTCCAGGCGCATGCCCTGCCGGCGCAGCTGGGCCTCGATCTGCGGCCGCGCCGACGGTGGCATGGCGCTGAGCATCTGCGCCAGGTTCATCTCCGGGCCGTTTCCGCGGCGGCTTTGCAGGGCATAGTCCCAGAGGCCGGGCCGCAGGGTCTGCGGGGCGGCGGCGAGGGCGGCGCGGCCGCCCAGGGGCAGCAGGGCGCCCAGCAGGGCGGCGGCCAGGCCTGTGGGCCGGACAAGGCGCGAAACGAGCGGCATGCGAGGATCCTCGAGAATTTCAATGGCCCGCCCATGGCGTTTCATGGGCATGAAAGGGCGTCGGGAGCAGCGCAAAGCTTAGCAGCCGCACGCCCGCTGCCAGAACCGGGGACTGCGCGCCGCTACACTTGCGCCATGGACTATCCGCATCCCATCCTGGCCCGCGAGGGCTGGCCTTTCATCGTCGCCGTGCTGGCGGCTTCCGTGCTGGCGTGGGTGTTCGCCGGCTTCGCCTGGTCGATTCCCCTGTGGGCCGTGTCGGCGTTCGTGATCCAGTTCTTCCGGGATCCGCCGCGTCCCATTCCCGCCGACCCGCTGGCCGTGCTGTCGCCCGCGGATGGGCGCATCGTCTCGCTGGGGCGCGCGCAGGATCCGTACGCGCAGCGCGAGGCCCTGCGCATCAGCGTGTTCATGAACGTGTTCAACGTCCACTCCAACCGGTCTCCGGTGGACGGCGAAGTGACGTCGGTGAACTATTTCCCCGGGCGTTTTTTCAACGCCGACCTGGACAAGGCCTCGCTGGAAAACGAACGCAACGCCGTGGTGCTGCGCTGCGACTCGCGCACCGTGACGGTCGTGCAGGTGGCCGGGCTGATCGCGCGGCGCGTGCTGTGCTACGTGGCGCCGGGCCAGAGCCTGCGCCGCGGCGAGCGCTTCGGCTTCATCCGCTTCGGCTCGCGCGTGGACCTGTACCTGCCGCTGGACGCGCGGGCGCTGGTGTCCATCGGCGACAAGGTGCACGCCAGCAGCACCGTGCTGGCCGAGTTCGCGCCGCCGGCGCAGGCCCTCTGAGGAATCCGCGATGGCACGCAATGTCAGCCGCTTTCCCGATAGCCGCGCCAAGACGCGCCTGCGCGCCCCGGCCGACGAGGAGCCGGGCCTGGACCCCGGACTGCCCGACCCCAGCGAGGACCTCGGCCACGGGGGCCGCCGCCGCCGCGGCATCTATCTGCTGCCCAACTCCTTCACGGCCGCTGCGCTGTTCGCCGGCTTCTACGCCGTGGTGATGGCCATGGCACAGGACTACGAGCGCGCGGCCGTGGCCATCTTCGGCGCCATGGTGCTGGACAGCCTGGACGGGCGCGTGGCCCGCATGACCCATACCCAGAGCGAGTTCGGCGCCCAGTTCGACTCGCTGGCCGACATGGTGTCTTTCGGCGCTGCCCCCGCGCTGATCATGTACCAGTGGTCGCTGCACGGCCTGGGCAAGCTGGGCTGGCTGGCCGCCTTCGTCTACTGCGCGGGCGCGGCCTTGCGCCTGGCGCGGTTCAACACCAATATCGGCGTGGTGGACAAGACCTACTTCCAGGGCCTGCCCAGTCCGGCCGCGGCGGCGCTGGTGGCCGGGTTCATCTGGGTGCTGGCGGATTCGCAGGTCAGCGGCACGCGCATCGAATGGGGGGCCTTCGCGGTCACCGCCTTCGCCGGCGTGAGCATGGTCACCAATGTGCCTTTCTACAGCTTCAAGGCCGTCAGCCTGCGGCGCAGCGTGCCGTTCATCACGCTGTTCCTGATCGTGCTGCTCATCGGACTCATCGCGTACCGCCCGCCGCTGGTGCTGTTCGGCCTGTTCTGCGCCTACGCGCTGTCGGGTTACGGGCTGTACGTCTGGCGCAAGCTGCAGGGCCGTTCGGTGAGCGTGATCTCCACCTCCACCGACGAGCCGGACGAGCGCGGCCTGCACGGCTGACGCCCGGCGCGGGGGGCGGCAGGCTCGGTCCCGCTCAGGCCTTGCCGAGCAGGAAGTCGGCGGCCATTTCGCCGATCATCATCGCGGGCGCGTTGGTGTTGCCCCCGATCAGCGTGGGCATGATCGAGGCATCCACCACGCGCAGCGCGTCGACGCCGCGCACGCGCAGTCGGCTGTCGACCACCGCCATGTCGTCGTTGCCCATGCGGCAGGTTCCCACCGGGTGGTAGATGGTCTCGGCGTGGGCGCGGATGTAGGCGTCCAGCGCGGCGTCGTCGTCGCCCACGGCGGCGCCCGGCGCCAGTTCGACACCCCCATGGCGGCCCCAGGCCGGCGACGCGAGCAGGCTGCGCGTCAGGCGCAGTCCGGCGCGCAGCACCGGCAGGTCCGCCGGGTGGCTGAGGTAGCCCGGATCGATGCGCGGCGTCTGCAGCGCATCGTGCGAGCGCAGGCTGACGCGGCCGCGACTGGCCGGGCGCAAGGCGCATACGTGCAACGTGGCGCCATAGCCCCAGACCAGCCGACGCCCGTGGTCGCGCAGCAGCGAGGGCAGGAAATGCAACTGCAGGTCGGGGCGGTCCAGGTCGGGGCGCGAGCGTGCGAAGCCTCCGGCCTCGGCGGCGTTGCTGCTGAACAGCCCGTCGTGACGCCGCGCGTAGGTCCAGGCCGCCGCGAGCAGGCGCGGCAGCATGCCCGGGCCCACGCCCACCGAGGCGTGGGAATGCTCGCGCATGCTGGCGGTCACGTCCAGATGGTCCTGCAGGTTGCGTCCGACCCCGGGCAACTCGAGCACGGTCTGGATGCCCAGCGCACTCAGCACCGGCGCCTCGCCGAGTCCCGACAGCAGCAGCAACTGGGGCGAGTGCACGGCGCCCGCGCACAGCAACACCTCCGCGCGTGCGTGCAGTCGCCGCAGCCCCTGCGCGCTCCTGTACTCCACGCCCACCGCGCGCCGGCCCTCGAACAGGATGCGGGTGACGTGGCAGTCGGTGCGGATCTGCAGGTTGCCGCGGCGCCGCGCGGGGTCGAGGAAGGCGCGCGCGCTGCTCCAGCGCTGTCCCCGCCACTGGGTGACCTGGTACAGGCCGCAGCCCTGCGGGTCGTCGGCATCGTGGAAATCCTGCCGTCGTGGCAGGCCGCAGGCGGCGGCCGCGTCGACGAAGGCCAGGCTCAGCGGGTTCGGGCTGCGCAAGTCCGAGACATGCAGCGCGCCGGCGCCGCCATGCGCGGGCGAGGCGCCGTGCTGCTGGCGCTCGTGGCGCAGGAAGCGCGGCAGCACGTCGCTCCAGGCCCAGCCCGGATTGCCGGCCGCGGCCCAGTCGTCGTAGTCGCGCGGGTGGCCGCGCATGTAGATCATCGCGTTGATCGAGCTGCTGCCGCCCAGCACCTTGCCGCGCGGCCAGTACAGCTGGCGCCCGCCGAGTTCCGGCTGGGCCTCGGTCTGCAGGTACCAGTTGTGTCGCCGGCCGCGCAGCAGCCCGACAATGCCCATGGGGGTGTCGATCAGCGGCGATGCGTGCTCGCCGCCCGCCTCGAACAGGCATACGCTCGTGTCGGCACGCTCGCTGAGCCGGTTGGCCAGCACGCAGCCGGCGGAGCCGGCGCCCACGATGATGTAGTCGGTCTGCTCGCCGGCAGTTGTCGCCATCGCATTCTCCCCTTGGTCACGTGGCCTGCGACGCATGGTACGCAAGCCCGGCGCCGGGCCAAGGGGTTCGCCTCAGGCGAACAGCTTTTGCGCGATGCCCGCGACGTGACGGCCCTGGTAGCGCGCGATGGCCAGTTCATTGGCGCTGGGGCTGCGGCTGCCGTCGCCCTTGCTCAGCGTGGTCGCGCCGTAGGGGGTGCCGCCGCTGATCTCGTCCATGTTGGTGAGTTGGGCGCAGGCATAGGGCACGCCCACCACCACCATGCCGTGGTGGAACAAGGTGGTGTGGAACGAAGTGATCGTGGTTTCCTGCCCGCCGTGCTGCGTGGCCGTGCTGGCGAACACGCTGCCCACCTTGCCCACCAGCTTGCCCTGTTGCCACAGCGCGCCGGTCTGATCCAGGAAATTGCGCATCTGCCCGCACATGTTTCCGAAGCGGGTCGGGGTGCCGAACAGGATGGCGTCGTAGTTGCCCAGTTCCTCCGGCGTGGCCACCGGCGCTTCCTGCTGGGTCTTGGCGTGGATCGCGGCCAGGGTCTCGGCGGGCATGGTCTCGGGCACGCGCTTGACACTCACCTCCGCGCCGGCCACCTCGCGCGCTCCGGCGGCGATTTCCTGCGCCATGCGCTCCACATGACCCCAGGTGCTGTAGTAAAGAACCAGAATCTTCGCCATCGTCTGCTCCTTGCGTGAATCGACCGAAAAACACCATGGTGCAGCCTACGACATGCGAGTTTCGTACGCTTTGGTAACAAAGCTCCCCCGGAACCGGGGCGCGTGGCTTCAGCGCGAGGATGCGGCGGGCGTGCCGTCGGCGCGCAGCGCCGCGGCCTGGCGCAGCGCGACCGGGAGCGCCACCGCGGCCATCGCCGCGTAGCCGGCGTCCGACGGATGGAGGTGGTCACCGCTGTCCAGTCGCGGCAGCATGCGCGCGGGATCCCGCGGGTCACGCAGCGCGGCGTCGAAGTCCAGCACGCCGTCGAAATCCCGCTGCGAGCGGATCCACGCGTTGAGGCGTCCGCGCAGCGCCTCTTGCGGCGCGGGCAGGCGCGCGGGAGTCAGCGTGCCGACGTAGGCGCGCAGGCCGCGGGCGCGGGCCTGGCGCGCCAGCTCGGTCAGTCCCTGCTCGAGCATGGCCGCGTCGACGCGCAGATGGGGTGCGTCGCAGTCCAGCCCGCGGCGCTGCGGGGTGTTCGCGAAATCGATGTCGTTGATGCCGATCAGAACCACCACCGCGCGTACCGAGGCCACCGACAGCGCATCGCGATCGAAGCGTTGCAGCAGTGGGGGGCCCCAGCAGGCCGAGTCCGACAGCAGGCGCCCGCCGCTGATGCCCGCGTTCACCACCGACACGTCGCGCACGCCCTCGGCGCGCAGGCGCGCGCTGAGTTGCTGGGGCCAGCTGCGCTGCGCGTTCAGCGTGGAGCGCATGCCGTCGGTGATCGAATCGCCGATGGCCACCAGCGCGACCGAGGGCCGCCGCGGGCGCACGTCGACGCGATCCAGCCAGAGGTAGGACGTGATGCGCGTGGGGAAGTCCGCGCCGCGCGGGTCGTCCACATGATCGCCGGGGCCGGAGAGGAACTGCACCTGACTGCCCAGCCTGTGCCAGGTGCCGGGCAGCGTGGAATCGGGCAGGTACAGGCTGAGCGCGATGGCATGCCCGGCTCGCAGCGGCCAGCGCAGCGGGTCGCTCCAGACCTCGGCGTGGGGAGGAATCGTGACTTGCGCCCTGCCGCCGAAGCGCAGCGCTGCGGGAGCCGGACGGTCCGCCCCGGCATCGACCTGGGGCCTGGCTTCGATCGCGCCGTCCGCGGCTGCGACGGCCACGCCGGCGCGCGCGATGCGAAGCGCCTGCCCGCCCCATCGGTTGCTGATGCGCACGCGCAATTCGGTGCCCGAAATCTCGGGCACCAGCACCATGCGCAGGGTCCGGTCCCGCAAGGTGGCCGCCTTGCGAAAACCAGGCACCCCAGGCCCCTGCGGAATTGATTGCGGGGCCGCCTCCCAGGCCGTCACCCAGGGCGGCGCGTCGGCGCAGGCCACGCGCACCAGGCCCAGGCACAGCGCGCTGGCCAGCCCGAGCGCGAAGCGCCGCCAGGGCCGGGCTGCGCGGCGTTCGATGCGCGGGGCGGCGCCAGGAGGAAGTCGTCGGGACATGCGCATCGGGACATGTGCGTCGGGTGCAATGCGCCGATTGTCGCATCGGGGCTTGGTTCACCAGCAGTCCGGCACGCCCGCCTGGTGCCTGCCGAGGTGGTCGATGCGCAGGCTGCCGCAGACGTCGCCGCGCTGCCTGCCCACCGGCTCGGCCACGATGTCGTAGCCGGCGGCTCGCTCGGGCGTCGCATCCCGCACGCTCATGCGCAGGCGGTACCACGCACGGTGCTCGTCGGGCCACGCGGGTTGGCCCTCCGGCGTGCGCTCCCGGCCCAACTCGGCCAGGGAGCGTGCGTAGCGTCCTTGCCGGGCGTGATACCGCTCCTGAAGCAAGGCCAGTTCGAGCAGCACCGCGGTGGCGCAGGCGCGCCGGCCTCGTTGCAGCGCGCGCTCGAGAGGTGTCAGCGCCTGCAGGGCGAGCAGCGCGACCACCAGCAGCGTCACCACCAGCTCGGGCAGGCTCCATCCCTGCCCGCGAGCGGGAGTCGGGCGACGCGGGGGGCGGGGTTTCATCGCAGGACGCGCCAGGCGCGAACATCGAAGCTCGGCCCGGGCCCGCTCGCGGCACGTGCCTGCAGGTCGAGCTGCAGCAGCGCGCCCGCGGGGCCGCCGGACCATGCGCTCAGGCGCAAGGCTCCGGGCAGCCCGGGCGGGGGCGGCGCGCCGTCAGCGCCGGGTGGGCCGTGCCATGCTCCGCCTTGCGGCTCGGGCTGCGCCAGGGCCTGCACGTGAAAGGCGCAGGCCTGCGCGCACAGCCGGGCCGCGGGAGGCGCCACGGTCCAGGCGGCATCGCCCGGCGTGACGGCGGCTTGCGCGCATACCCGTGGCGCCCCGGCCGCGCGCGCGCCCGCGCCGGTGCAGTCCTGCACGGGCAGATGCATACCCTGCGCGTCCACCCATGCCTGCGCCGCGCGCAACGCGCCCCAGGCGTCCTCGCGGGCCTGCAGGCGCGCGTGCTCCCAGGCGGCGGCGCGCCATTGCAGCGCGGCGCCGCGCTGCGCGGCAGCCATGGCCAGAGCCAGCAGCACGAGCAGCAGCAAGGTGCCGGGCAGCGCCAGGCCGCGTTGGGGCGCCGCGCACCGGTTCACGACGCCTCGCGCCGCAACAGCGGCAGCGCGACCCAGGACTGCGCGGCGGCCGCGGGATCCAGGCTCGGCGCCGGCGAGCTCATGCGCAGGCGCACGCGCATCAGCACCACGCGGTTCCAGTCCAGGACCTGCGCGGCCCGCACCCGCCGCAGTCGGGGCGCGCAGGAAGCGGCCGTGGAGGCGCAGGCGCCGGCGCGCAACTCGATGAATTCGAACTCCCAGGCGCCGAGGCCGTCCACCACGGGCTGCGGGGCATGGCCGTCCAGCGCGCAGCGCAGCGTGCCGGCCGAGTCGATGTCCAGTCGGTAGCGGTGGGTGCTGCCGGCGGCCGGCGCGGCCTCGCCGCAGGCGCCCGGCGCACCGTCGGCCACGAAGCTCGCCTCGAGGACCTCGCCCTGCGGGTCCGAGCGCGCATCCAGCGGTCGGCTCCGCGGGGGCAGCCCTTGCGGGGGGCGGGAGCCGGCGGGCCCGGCTTGCCGGCGCGAGGCCTCGGCCACCGCGCGCAGCAACTGCTGCACCAGAGCCTCGCTTTCCTGGCGGCGCAGCAACAGGCGTTGGGTGTGCAAGGTCTGGTGGGCGCTGGCCACGACGTCCAGCAGCGCCTGCAGCACCAGCAGTCCGAGGCCCATCCCGAGCAGGCAGCCCGGAAGGCTGGAGCCGCGCGTGCGCGAACTGCGTTTCATGGTTGCAGGCGCCATTGCAGCAGCGTGGCGTCGCGCGACGCGGCCGGAGCCAGGCGCAGGCGCAGCATGCAGCCGCCCGGCCATGGCGGCGCCGGCGCGCGAGCGGGCGGGGGGCGGCAATCGAGTTGGGCGCGAGCGCCGGGCAGACGCGCGGCCGCCAGCTCGCTCCACAGACGCAGATCCTCGTCGGCCATCTGGGCGGGCGTGCAGTCGGCGTCGAGGCAGTCGAAGCCCGGATGGCGCGGAGCCGGCAGCAGGGCGCGGTGCAGTCCGCGCGCCACCGGGTCGGCGCCGTAGTCGTGCTGCGCATGCAGTGCGGCGGCCAGCGCCGCCACCGCGTGGGCCGCATCCTGGCGCGCGCGCGCGTCGGCCAGCTCGCGCGCGGTGAGTGCCGGCAGACGCAACCAGGCCAGCACGCCCAGGCCGAGCACCAGACAGGCGACCAGGGCCTCCACCAGCGTGCTGCCGCGCCGCATGCCGCTTCGTGGCGTGACGGGAAGGGTGGGGCGGTGCATCACGAGACTCGCAATCGACGACGGGGGGCCGATTGTGCTCGCGGCGGACGCGGGCGTGGCGCAAGGCCACACCCCCGGCTGGGAGATGCCCGCCGCGGCGCGGCGAACATTCGTCGGGGCGTGGCCCGTCAGTCCTCGAACACCACGGCGCGCGCGGTCAGCACCAGCACGGGCCCGAGGATCAAGCCGACCATGCCGAACATCGCCAGGCCTCCGAAAATCGCCAGCAGCACCAGCAGGAAGGGTGCATGACCGGCGGCGCCGATCAGCTTGGGTTTGACCAGGATGTCGCCCGACAACATGATCACGTGCCCGATGGTCAGCACCGCCAGGCCCGGCAGCAGGTGGCCCTGCGCGGCCAGCAGCGCGGCGGCCGATACCAGGGCCACGCCGGTTCCCCCGGGGATCACCGACAGCATGCCCACGGCGACGCTCCAGGCGTACCAGCGCGGCATGCCGGCGAGGCCGAACATGGGCAGGGCCAGCAGGGTGTCCCACACGGCGAGGCCCAGCATGCCGATGATGGTGGCCTGGGTGGCCCGCAGCCCATGGTGCTCGACGCGTTCGGCCAGCGGCGCGGAGACCACGCGCAGCAGACTGCTGCGCAGGCCGTGCGCCACATGTTCGCGTTTCCACAGCACGGCCCACAGAATGGCCAGGCTGAGCAGCGCGTGCATCAGCAGCGCCAGCACGTGTTCGCCGACCAGGCGCAGTTCGGTGGCGTGGCGCTGCAGCAGCAAGGCCGGCTGGTTGTCGGCCAGCCAGGCACGCACGGCCTCCTGGTGGGCGGCGGCCAGCGGGCCCACCCAGGGGGCGTTGATCGCGGCGCGGGTGAGTGCGTCGATGTCCAGCCGGGTTTGGGCCAGCCGCGGCAGCGCCGGGGCCAGCAGTGCTGCGATGGCTCCCAGCGGCAACGCCGCCAGCAGGGTCCAGCCGAGGGTCACGACGCTGGCGGCCAGCCAGGCCGGCAGGCGTCGCTCCAGCCGCAACTGGAAGGGCAGGCTGGCGGCGGCCAGCGCGAGCGCGGCCACGATGGGCACCGCGAAGGGCACGAAGGGCAGCAGGCCCAGGCCGGCGAGCACGGCGAGGAACCAGGGGTCGAGGCGGCGGTTCAAGGTAGGTGGCGGGAGCGCGTAGGCGCGTCGGTGGCCGACGCGCGACACATGGTAGGGCAGCGGGGCATTCGGGAAAGCCCCAGGTCGAAATCGGGGCATTTGTAGCGAAACGTAAGCCAACGG
>JAKBNS010000250.1 GCA_021830925.1 Pseudomonadota bacterium
ATTCGCCAAGGTCACTTGATTATTGTGTGAGATATGAATCTCCCGCTAGTATGAGATTCATTCCTCGCCAGTCGGCGAATCGTGATACGACGCACTAGCGCTCACAACCGGCTCCAAGCCCGGGGGGCGCTCCGGAGACGCCGATGCCCGAGCCCGCAACCGCCGAATGGAACACCGTGCTGTTCGACACCGTGGGCGCGCTGGTGATGGTCCTGGACCGCGACGGGTGCATCGTGCGCTGCAACCGCACCGCGCAGGAATTCATGGGCTACTCGCCGTCCGAGGTGCGCGGCCGACCCTATTTCTGGACCCGCTTCCTGCCCCGGTCCTGCCATGCCGAGGTGCTGGAGGTCTTCCGGCGCCTGTGCGCCGGGGAGGACATCCCCATCCACGACAACCCCTGGCTGAATCGTTCCGGAGAGACGCGCCTGTTCGAGTGGCGCAACACGGTGCTGCGCGACGCCGACGGCCAGGCCACCCATGTGATCACGCTGGGCGTGGACGTCACGCAGGCCCGCCTGGATGCGGCGCGCCTGCACGACGGCGAGCAACGCCTGCGCCGCGAACTCGCCGAGCGCCGGCGCCTGGAGCGCCAGGTGGTCGACATCGCGAGCGCCGAGCAGGCGCGCATCGGGCGGGAAATCCACGACGGTCTCGGACAACAACTGACCGCGCTGAACATGCTGTGCGCGAGCCTGCGTCAGCGCCTCGAACGCGACGGGCAGGCAGCCGCGGCCGACGCCCTGGAACGCCTGCAGCAGCGACTGCAGGATGCCGCCTCGCAGGCGCGTGCACTGGCGCGGGGACTATCGCCCTTGCGCGTGAACGGGGTGAGCCTGAAGGAGGCGATACGCGCACTGGTGGACGATGCGGCCGCCGGATCGGACATGGCGTTCGAACTGCAACTCGACGACGCCGCGCCGGACCTGGAGGACAACGTGGCCATGCACCTGTATCGCATCGCCCAGGAATCCCTGCACAACGCGCTCAAGCATGCCCGCGCGAGCCGGGTCAGCGTGGAACTGCGGCTGGTCGGCGAGTGCGTCCGCCTGGAGGTTCGCGACGATGGTGTCGGCCTTCCCACGGGGAGCCGACACAGCCTCGGCCTGCCGATCATGCATCACCGTGCGGCGTTGATCGGAGCCACGCTGCAGGTGGAGTCGTCCGCGGACACGGGCACCATCGTGCGTTGCGTGTTGCCGCGCGACGCCGACGGCCCCGCGCGGGCGTTTCACTGAAATGCGTAGTGCCGCGTGGCGCTGACCCGGCCATCGCCGGGCACATGCTCCTGCAGCAGCGCCGAGATCTCGCGCACCGCCTCGATGCATTGCTCGGTACCCGGCAGCGATCCGTGCAACAGCCAGCGCAGCGCGGCGCGCGTGGCATCCAGATGCTGGCGCCCGAAGGAGCCCCAGGCCGCCTCGACATGGTCGATGGCCTCGATGGCGCGTTGCGCCGAGGCTTCCGGCGCGCGGTAACCTACGCGGGCCTGTGCGAGAAGCAGGCGGGCATGTTCGAGTTCCACCAGCAGGTCCTGATAGATCTGCGCGGCGTAGGGATTGGCTGGCATCACAGGTTCCTTGGTCGCGTGCTCCGCGCCCGCGCGACTGCGCGGGTCCTACCTTCGTACAACGAACGGGGACATGTACCTGTTGTGCGGGTAAACCCTGATTTTCCCCTCGGAAGTCACCCTGCGTAACCAGCCTAACCTTTGGTAGCGCGACGCCCCGCGGAGGGCCCCCCGGCCTGGCGCTTCATTCATGCGGCCCGGAGCTCGCGGAAGGTCGTGCAGACCTGCCCGACGAACCATCCGCGGCCCCGCCCCCGCCCATTTGCGGCGCCGGCACGCGGAAAAAACCCCATGCCCGCGCGCGCTCGCCCAGGGCTTCGCTGGAAGTCCAGCTGATCAACCATGGCGCGCACAGCAGACCCAGGGTGATGGGAGAAAACCACAGGGCGATGGTCGGATCGACCCACGCGATGGCAGCGAAGCCGGCCCCCAGCGCCAGGTGCTCGCGCAGATTGCGAAGCACCGAGCGCACCGGGATGCGCCGCGCCTCGCGCGTCTGGCTGGCCCAGCCCGAAGGCCTGCCCAGCGCGAGAGAGACCAGCGCCTTGGTCTGGTTCATCATGCTCACCGGTGCCATCAGGATGCCCAGGGGCACGTCGAGGGCGATCGAGCGCAGCACTCCGGCAGCGCCACCGAAGGCGCGCCTGCGCTCGGGCGAGGCCAGCAACCAGATCGCGCCCATCAGCTTGGGCCCGAACAACAGCAGCACGGTGAGCCACAGCACCTCGGGCGAGGTCACCCCGATCAGCATGGCCTGACCCGAGAAGAACACCTGCAAGGCGCTGGTCAGCAAGAGCAGCAGCCAACCCGGCGACGTGAGATAGGCCGACGCACCGATCAGCAGGTGCAGACGACTGGCCCAGTGCAGGCCGGTGGTGTCGATCACGCGCAGGTGCTGCAGGTTACCCTGCATCCAGCGCCTGTCGCGCATCGCGTAGTCGACCATGGACGGCGGGAATTCCTCGTAGCTGCCGTCGATCATCACCATGTGCACGGCCCAGCCCCTGCGCCGCAGCAGCGCCGACTCCAGCATGTCGTGGCTCTGGATGTGCCCGCCGAAAGGCGGCTTGCCCGGCAATTCGGGCAGGCCGCAACTCTGCGCGAAGGCGCGCGTGCGCACGATGGCGTTGTGGCCCCAGAAGTTGGCCTCCGAGCCCGACCACCACAGCAGTCCGGCGGTGGCGATGGGCCCGTAGGCCTCGCTGGCGAACTGCATCCAGCGCTGGAACAGGGTGCGCGCGTTGGTGATCATGGGCACGGTCTGCAGCAGCCCGATGCTGGGGCGCTGCTCCATGATCGAGGCCATGCCGACGATCGCGTCGCCGGTCATCAGGCTGTCGGCGTCGAGCACCAGCATGCATTCGTAGGCCGCGCCGAATCGGCGTACCCAGTCGGCGATGTTGCCGGGCTTGCGCGCTGTGTTGAGCGGGCGCCGGCGGTAGTACACGGCGATCGGCGCCTCGCGTGCCAGGCGCTCCCAGGCCGCCCGTTCAAGCTCGCCGTTCTCGGCGCTGGAGTCGCTGAGGATGAAAAAATCGATCCACGGCGCGCCGCCCGAGGCGGCGATGGAGCGTGCCATGGCGGCCACCCGGCCGAAGGTGGCCTCGACGTTCTCGTTGTACACCGGCATCAGCACCGCCACCCGGTGATGCAGCGCCTGCGCCGGGCTGGGTACGGCCGTGAATCCGGGGTGTTCCCCGCTGATCAGTTGCACGAAGCCGATGGCCGAATTGACGAAGCCGAAGGCGATCCAGCTGAAAAGCGGAACGAACAGAAGCAACAGCACCAGGTCGAGCAGGTCCAGCCCGGCGCGCGAGAAGGCCAGGCGCACCTCGGTGGAGGCCGACAGGCTCAGCACGGCCGTCGTGGCGATCAGCAAGAGGCGCTTGACCAGCATGCCCGGAGGCTGGGTGCGCACTTCGATGGACGCCGGCGGCGGCCCCTCGAACTCCTGCACCGGCATGTCCAGCGGCGCGTCGGGCGGCAGCGGCGGGGGCGTCGTGGTCGACTCGGGCGTCGGGGTCATCGCGGGAGCCTGGGGCTGGCAAAGCGCCCCCAGGGCCGGGCTGCGCCCAGCCCGCCCCCCGTGGGGGTCAAGTAACCGTGGGGCGGCCCGGCGTTTACTTGTGTTCTCATCGTTCCAGCGTGATCAGCACGGTCTCGCTCAGCGCCTGGGCGCCGCGCTGCAGGAACAGGCGGAATTCCTTTTGCGCAAGACCCGCCACGCGCATGTCCAGCATCACCCGCCAACGCGCCTGCCGGCCGTCGATGGGATGCGCACGCAGATCCAGGATGGCCGCGGCCGGAAGATTGGTCACCGCGCGCACCCCGCTGTCGTCCGCCAGTCCGGCCAGCACGGGCCCGGCGAAATCCACCACGTACTTGCGCGTCGCCGGGTCGGGCGGCGTGTCGGTGGGCCCGGCGGGGCCGATCAGGATGTTGGTGCAATGCGCGTTGGCATCGGTGCTGGGATCCGCCGTGGTCCAGGTCAGCTCGTAGGCCAGATCGCGGCGCTGCCCTGCCCTGGCCGGCTCGTCGGCCACCCAGAAGGCACCGATGTTGTCCACGGTCTCGGAGATCGAGGCCATCTCGTACAGCATCACCGAGCCCGTGCCCCAGTCGCCCTTCGGGCGCACCCACAGCGAGGGGCGGCGGTCGTAGAACAGCTGGTCGTCCTCGTAGTGGTCGAAATGGCGGTCACGCTGCAACAGTCCGAAGGCGCGCGGATGGTCGGCACGCAGCGCGTGCATGCGCGCGGCCTGGGGGTTGTGCAGCGGGCGCCAGAGGTGTTCGCCGTCGCCGCTCCAGATGGCCAGCCCGTCGGAGTCGTGAACCTCCGGGCGCCAGTCGCCGATCGGATGGGCATGGGGCATGCCGTCGGCGCGGGTCTGGTCGTACAGGAACATGCTGGTCTGCGGCGCGATCCCCAGGCGCTGGATGTCGCGCCGCAGGAACAGCGTGCAACGCACCTGCTGCACCATGTCCCGGCCCACGTTCCAGCGCGTGTCGATCTCGTAGGCGCCGCTCAGCGAGGGACCGTCGAGCAATGCGTGGGCCACGACATGGTCGTCGCCGCGCTGTTCGATCCAGAAGTCGGTGAAGGCGGGGAATTCCTCCGGGCCGGGCAGGCCCGTGTCCACGGAGATGCCCCGGGCCGAGAGGCCGTAGCGGTTCTCGGTGCCCGAGCAGCGGAAATACGAGGCGCCGAGGAAGGCCATCCAGTCGGTGCGCCCGCTCGGGTCCAGCACGCGCCAGCCGGCCGGGTCCGCGTGGCCGCCGCCGCCGAACAGGCCCTGGGTGCCGAGCAGCTTGCGGGCCATGCCGTGGTCGACCACGTGGATTCCGACCGCGTAGGGCGCCACGTCGCGGCGCGTGGGAAACAGGCGCACGGTGCCCGTCAGGGCCTCGGCCGCGCCGTAGGTCAGGCGCACGAAACTGTCCCAGTCCGGCACCGCGCTGGCCGAGGGGGGCCGGGGCGCATAGGGCCGGGAGGCGCGCTGCCGGGCCAGATCCACCAGCACGTCCCAGGAAAAGGCCCGCGGCGGCCCCCAGCGTCCGGCGTTCGCGGCGAAGGCGGCGCCTGGTCGCAACAGCCCCGCGGCCAGCGAAGCGATGAGGGTACCGGCCTGGCGGCGCGTGAGCATGGGAGAGTCCTGGGTCATGGCACGAAGGCCGGGGGCGGTGGCCGCCCGGCCGCCTCTAGGGTCTGGAGTTCGGAGCGGGGTTCGAATTCGGAGTGGACGCCGCCGGCGCGTCGCGCCAGCCGATGAGGGCGAGCTCGCCCGGGCGCAGGGCTCCGGCGAGCACCTGGGTATGCCGGCCGTCGCTGGGTCCGGTCGCGATGTCCACGCTGCGCGCGCCGCCGTCGCGGCCCAGCACGCAGATGCTGGATCGACCCAATTGGGCCGAGCACTGGGGCGCGAAGGCCAGCGCCGCATTGGGCACCAGCAGCACGTGGTGGCGCTCGGGCAGGGTCAAGGCCACGCGCGCCCGCGCATGCAACGGCAGCGTCGGGTCGGGCGGCAGCGCGAACACGGCGCTGCGTCGGCCCGCGGCGTCGGTATCGATGCGCAACAGCATGGCGCCGTGCTCCGACCCATTCGTGCCGGCCACGCTCACCCGCGCCGGCGTGTCCGCCGCCAGCGCGCCGAGGCCGCGATCCAGCGGCACCGTGACCAGCGAACCGGCACCCGTCGGAGCCATGCGCAGGATCGGCTGCCCCGCACGCACCCAGGTGCCGGGAGTGATCAATTCCTCGCTGACCACGCCGGCCATCGGCGCGCGCGGCAACATGCCATTCAGGCGATCCATGTCGGCGTCCAGCGCCTGCCGCGCGACGTCGACCAGGATGCGGTCGCGACGCAGTTCGAGCACCGCGCGCGAGGCGTCCGCCCGCGCGCCCTGCATCTCGTTCAGCGACGGCACGCGGTGGGAGGACTCGCGCCACACCTTCTCGAAGCGCGCCAGGCGCTCGGAGCCCGCACGCACGGCGACCCGGGCGCGCGCCACCTGCTGGCGCGCCGCGGCCAGCCTGGAGCGATCCAGCGCGATGGCCCGCGCGACTTGCGCCGTATCGACCACGGCCACCGCCTCGTCCTTGGCCAGCCTGCTGCCCACCGCGTTCGGCACGGCGCTGACCAGGGCATCGCCGGGGGCGTCCACGGTGATCTCGCCAAACGGCCGCAGCGTTCCATCGAGCACGACGTGGGGCACAAGGTTGCCGCGCGTGACCGGCACCATGTAATACGGCGTGTTGTTGCCCTCGACGAAACGCAGCAGCAGCGCGCCCGCGGCGATCAGCGCCAGCAGCAGCAGGCCGACGCTGATCCAGCGGCGCGCCCTGCTGCGCGGCTTGGCGCCCAGCAGGGTGTCGACGGCGGCCGAACGCTCCGGCTCAACCATGCGCGCACTCCGCAGCCGCCGCGCCGGCCCCCGGGGCGCTGCCCGCGCCCCGCGGGGCGTCGCGCACGGCCTGTTCGCGGTCCACCTGGGCCCACAGGCGAACGGTGGCCTGCGCGGCATCGGCACGCACCTCCACGCCCGACTCGCGTGCGGCCAGCGCCGAGGCCTCGGCCGCGTACACGGCGGCGAAATCTCCCGTGCCCAGGCGGTAGGCGGCACGCGCATCGGCCGCGTTGCGCCGCGCCGCCAGTTCCACCTCGCGCAACGAGGCCTCGCGCGCCGCCACGCGCGTCAGCGCGGCCAGGCGCAGCGCCGCGCTGGCGTCCCTCGGTTTCAGCGATCCCGCCGGCGGCGGTGCCAGGCGCGGCACGCCGGCACCGTCATCCACCAGGTCGCCCAGATCGCGCTCGCTGATGCCGCACGTGCGGGCCAGCCTCGCCACGGCCTCGGAAAGCTTCACGCGAGCGCTGTCCAGCGCGCTCGCGTTGACTCCCAGCATCGAAGCCGCGAGCCCGCCATCGACCGCGCTGGCGAGTCCGGCTTCGCGACGCCAGCGCGCGATGTCGGCGTTGTCGCGGAACTGATCCTGGAACTGCTGGCGCAGCACCAGCAGCGCCTGCCGGCGGCGCAGGCGCAAGTAGTCCAGGGCAACCTGCTCAGCCTTGAGGCGCCGGGCGTCGGCCAGGCGTCGCGCGAGCGCGCCCAGGTCCTGCGAGGGGTAACCGAGCAGGCCGCCGAGCCAGGCATGGAAGCGCTGGGTCCATTGCATGGAGCGCGCGCGCGCCTGCGTCCATGCCGCGGCCTGACGCTGCAGATTCGCGTCGTGGGCGAGTGCCGAATCGACCAGGCGTGCCAGCAACGGATCGCCGACCTCGGTCCACCACGGCACACGCACCGGCACCACGTCGACCCCGGCGCGCGCGGCGGGCGCGCAACTGCCGCCCGGCGCGCGCGGCACTGCGCATCCGCTCAGGTCGCAGCTCAGCAACAGGCCGACGAGCAGGGCCAGCAGATTCCGGATCAAGGGGCTTCGCACGCTCGACGGGCGGCAGGAGTTTGGGCATCCGGGATTGTACGGGTGCGCGCCCAACCCCCGTGATCGGGGGCGACCGTCGCGTCGCTGCCGAAGGCGGTGCCGAGGCACGGGACTGCGCACGCAACCCCGGGATAACCGAATCGACATCGACGCAATCCATAAAACGTATTTGCCCCTATAAGCCGGTTCTATAGCATCGTCGTCGCCGAAGCGTTTTGTGCTGGATCGAAATCGGGTTCGGGGGACTTTGCACCCGGGAATTGCCCAGCCATCGCGAATGCCGCGGCTTCCAGCGTCGCGAATACCGGGCGACGCGCAGCAACATGTTGCGTTTCATAACGATGAGGAGGAGATTTTCCATGGCTACAGAAAAACCCCGCCGAGTATTCGGCCCCGGACAGGAATCGCGCCGTAACCTGATCAAGACCGCGCTGGCCGGCGCGGCGGTGAGCGCGGCGCTGCCGGGCCTGGCCCAGGCGGCGGAAACCGGGCAATTCCCCTTCGCGGATCACCCGAAATGGCGTTTCGTGTTCGTCAACCACGTGACGACGAACCCCTTCTTCGTGCCCACCCAATACGGCATCGAGGACGCCTGCAAGATGCTCGGCTGTACCTATCAGTGGACGGGTTCGCAGAATTCGATCGCGACCGAAATGGTCAACTCGATGAACGCCGCCATCGCCTCCCACGCGGACGCCATCGCCGTTTGTCTGGTGGACCCGCATGCCTTCAACGACCCGACGGATCGCGCGCTGCAGGCCGGCATCCCGGTGTTCTCCTACAACGCCGACGTCGCCGGCAACCATCGCCTGGCCTATATCGGCCAGGATCTGTACAACGCCGGCAAGGCGCTGGGCGAGCGCATCGTCAGCCTGGTGGATTCGGGCGAGGTGGCAGGCTTCATCGCCACGCCGGGCCAGCTCAACATCCAGCCCCGCCTGGACGGGGCGCGCGACGCCATCAAGGCCTCGGGCAAGAAGATCACGCTGCATGAAGTGTCGAGCGGCGCGAAGGTGAACGAGGAGTTCTCGGCCGTCGAAGCCTTCTACCTGGGCCACCCGAACCTCAAGGGCATGTTCGCGGTGGACGCCGGCAGCACCGAGGCGGTGGGCGCGACCATGCGCAAGCACGGCCTGGCCAAGAAGGGCGTCAAGGCGGGCGGCTTCGACATGCTTCCCGGTACCCTCAAGGAAATCCACGAGGGCAACCTGGACTTCACCATCGACCAGCAGCCGTACCTGCAGGGCTTCTACACCGTGCTGGAAATGTTCCTGTACATGATGTCGGGCGGCCTGACGGGCCCGTCGGAGATCAACACCGGCCTGAAGTTCGTCACCGCCAGCAGCGTCGGGCCGTACCTGAACACGACCAGCCGCTTCGAAGGCAACTCGAAGGACCAGAAGCTGATTGCCCGCAAGGGACCGATCGGAGCGGTCTGAGCAAAGATGAAAGCTGAAACCAACGTGAACGGATCGCGCGACGCCGGGACGGCATCGACGCGACCCGCCTCGGGGGTGATGCAGGGGTGCCGGAGCATGCTCCGGCGCGCCCTCCAGTGGCGCGAGACCGGAATTCTGGTCGCGGTCGTGCTCCTGCTCGCCTATTTCCAGTTTGCCTCCCGCTATTTCCTGTCCTGGGAGAACCTCGGGGTACTCGGTCAATACGCCGCGGCTCCGGCCATCATCGCCGCCGGCGAAGTCATGGTGCTGATCTGCGGCGAGCTGGACCTGTCCGCCGGACAGGTCTACGCGATGGCCCCCTTCGTGATGTATTTCGCGCACCGCGCGGGCGCCCCCACGCTGGTCGCCGTGGCGCTGGCGATACTCGCGGCGGGCGTCGTCGGACTGCTCAACGGCCTGATCACCGTGGGCCTGCGCATCCCGTCCTTCGTCACCACCCTGGGCATGCTGTTCTTCATCAACGGCTTCAACCTCACCATCTCCGGGGGATTCCCGGTGCAACCCGCCAGCCACGGCATCCTGGCCCTGGTGCTCGGCGGCAATGCGCTGGTCGACATCGTCTGGGCGATCGTCATCGCCATCGTGTTCCAGGCCTTCCTGACCAAGACCCGCTGGGGCCTGCATACCCTGGCGACCGGGGGCAACCCCGTCGGCGCCGCCGAGGTGGGCATTCCCATCGACGTGGTGCGCATCGGCAACTTCGTGCTGTGCAGTGCGCTGGCCGGCTTCGCCGGGGTGCTCGATGCCTTCCGCATCGGCTCCATCGATCCGCTGGCCGGGGGCTCGCAGATCATGTTCATGGCCATCGCCTCCGCCGTGATCGGCGGAACCTTGCTGACCGGCGGCTCGGGCACCGTGATAGGCGCCCTGCTGGGCGCGGTGGCGCTGGGCGTGCTCAAGGATGGCTTCACCATCCTCGGCGTGAGCGCCTATACCTTCGACATGATCCTGGGCGCGGCGATCGTGGTGACCATGTTCATGAACGTGCGCCTGATCCGCATGCGCGAACGGGGGAGCAAGTGATGTCCGAATCCCAGTCCCAGGCTCAGGCTCCCGGCGGCACCGACGAGGTGTTGCGCGGCGAGCATCTGTCCAAGCGCTTCGGCGCGGTCACCGCGCTGCAGGACGTGAATTTCCGGCTGCGGCGCGGCGAGGTGCTGGCGCTGCTGGGCGACAACGGCGCCGGCAAGTCCACGCTGATGAAAATCCTCACCGGCTACCAGCAGCCCAGCACCGGGCAGCTGTTCATGGACGGCAAGCCGGTGAAGCTCGAATCGGTGGGCCATGCCCGCGAATGCGGCATCGAGACGGTCTACCAGGACCTCGCGGTGGTCAGCGGCCTGAGCGTGTTCCGCAACATGTTCCTGCGGCGCGAGCTCACCCGCGGCGGCTTCCTGCGCATCCTGGACGACCGCACGATGCGACGGCAGGCGGCCGAGCACCTGAAGAACATCGGGGTCAACGTGCCGTCGGTGGATGTGGAGATCGCCAAGCTCTCGGGCGGCCAGCGCCAGGCGGTGGCGGTGGCGCGCGCCGTCTATACCAAGGCGCGCATCCTGCTGCTGGACGAGCCGACGGCCGCGATGGGCGTGCGCGAAAGCGCGCAGATCCTCGACCTGATCAAGCGCCTGCGCGACACGGGCGAGGTATCGGTGATCATCGTGGCGCACAACTACGCCCAGGTGTTCGACGTGTGCGACCGGGTCAACCTGCTGCAGAACGGTCGCATCACCTTCGACCGCGAGACCCGCGACACCTCGATCCAGGAGCTCACCGACATCGTGGTCAACGAGTATCGCCAGGCGCGCCAGCCGGCCGCCGCCGCCTGAGCCCCGAGGGGCTTGGTCCGCTTCGGGATCCCCGGGGCCGGGCGACAAGCCCGGCCCCGGCGCCCTGCCCCCCGGGCTCAGGACGAGACCCAGCCGCCGTCGACGATGAACTCCTGCGCATTGCACAGCGCGCTGTCGTCAGCGCCCAGGAACAGGGCCATGGCGGCCACGTGCTCGGGACGTACGCGGGTCTTGAGGAACTGGTTGGCGTCGATCACCTTCTCCGACTCGGCGTTCACCCACAGGCGCAACTGGCGCTCGGTCATCACCCAGCCCGGCACCAGGGTGTTGACGCGGATGTTGTGTACCCCCAGGTCCCGCGCCAGGCTGCGCGTCAGCCCATGGGCGGCGGCCTTCGCGGCCGCGTACACGGGAACCTCGGCCGTGCCCATGCGCCAGCTCACCGAGCCGAAGTTGATGATCGAGCCCCCGCCCAGCGCCTGCATCTGCGGCGCCACGGCCTGCGCCGCGAAGAACATGGGGCGCAGGTTCACCGCCATGCGCTCCTCCCAGTACTCGACGGTGACGTCCTGGATGCGATGCCGGTCGTCGCTGGCCGCATTATTGACCAGTACCGAAATATTTCCATTGCGCCTGCGCGCCGCGTCGATGCAGCCCTGCAGGGCGGAAACGTCACGGATGTCGCAGCGCATGAATTCCGGGCGCGTCCCGGTTTCCGCGTGGATCGACTCGACCAGTTCCAGGCTGGCCTGCTCGGCGATATCCACGAAAACCACCCTGGATTTCTGGCGCGCGAAGCCCCGGGTCAGGCTCGCGCCGATGCCGCTGCCCCCGCCGGTGATGAACACGCTGCGTCCCTCCAGACTCGGGTAGACGGCCTCCTGATCGGACATGTCGCTTCTCCTCCATGATGTGTGGGTGTGGTCGATATTGGACCTGCGAAATCGCGGCGCGCGGATGTCAAAACGGTCATTCCTGAATAAGGAAAGCGGCATTAACGCTATCCGACCCGATTGCTAGCATGCCTCGACATGTTCAGTTTCGAAAACGGCCTCGCGCCGAGAAAGGCTTGAAAGGATGAAAGACGACAAGAAGCCGGCGCGCCGCAGCCAGGCATGGTTCGGGCGCGACGACCGCGACGGCTTTGTCTACCGCAGCTGGATGAAGAACCAGGGCCACCCGCACGACCTGTTCGACGGGCGCCCGATCATCGGCATCTGCAACACCTGGTCCGAGCTGACCCCCTGCAACGCGCACTTCCGCGAACTGGCCGACTGGGTCAAGCGCGGCGTGTGGGAAGCCGGCGGCTTCCCGCTGGAATTTCCGGTCATGTCGCTGGGCGAGACCCAGTTGCGCCCGACCGCCATGCTGTTCCGCAACCTGGCGAGCATGGACGTGGAGGAATCGATTCGCGGCAACCCGATCGACGGCGTGGTGCTGATGATGGGCTGCGACAAGACCACGCCTTCGCTGATGATGGGCGCGGCCAGCGTGGACCTGCCCACCATCGGGCTGTCGGGCGGGCCCATGCTCACCGGGCGCTTCCGCGGTCAGAAACTGGGCTCGGGCACCGGCGTGTGGCGCATGTCCGAGGAAGTGCGCGCCGGCACCATGACCATGGAGGAATTCGTCGAGGCCGAATCGTGCATGCACCGCTCCAAGGGGCACTGCATGACGATGGGCACGGCGTCCAGCATGGCCTGCATGGTCGAGTCCCTGGGCATGGCCCTGCCGGGCAACGCGGCGATCCCCGCGGTGGATGCGCGCCGCTTCACGCTGGCGCAGCTCACCGGGCGGCGCATCGTGGACATGGTGCGCGAGGACCTGCGCATGTCGCGCATCCTGCGCCGCGAGGCCTTCGTCAACGCCATCCGCACCAATGCCGCCATCGGCGGCTCCACCAACGCGGTGATCCACCTGCTGGCGCTGGCCGGGCGCATCGGCGTGGACCTGAAGCTGGAGGATTGGGACAAGCTGGGCTCGCACCTGCCCTGCATCGTCGACCTGCAGCCCTCGGGCGAATCGCTGATGGAGGACTTCTTCTACGCCGGCGGCCTGCCCGTGGTGCTGCGCGAGCTGGGCGAGCAGGGTCTGCTCGAGCGCGACGCGCTGACCGTCAACGGGCACTCGGTGTGGGACAACGTGCGCGAGGCGCAGTGCTACGACCGCGAGGTCATCCGCCCGTGGAACCAGCCGCTGCGCGCCGAGGCCGGTATCGCCGTGCTGCGCGGCAACCTGGCTCCCGACGGCGCGGTGATCAAGCCCTCGGCGGCCACGCCGGAATTGCTCCGGCATCGCGGGCGCGCGGTGGTGTTCGAGAACATCGAACATTTCCACGAGCGCATCAACGACGAAGCGCTCGACGTGGACGAGACCTGCGTGCTGGTGCTGAAGAACTGCGGCCCGCGCGGCTACCCCGGCATGGCCGAGGTGGGCAACATGCCCCTGCCGCCCAAGCTGTTGCGCAAGGGCGTGCGCGACATGGTGCGTATCTCGGACGCCCGCATGAGCGGCACCGCCTACGGCACCGTGGTGCTGCACACCGCGCCGGAGGCCGCCGCCGGAGGCCCGCTGGCGCTGGTGCGCGACGGCGACATGATCAGCCTGGACGTGCCCGCCCGCTCGGTGACCCTGGAGATCAGCGACGAGGAAATGGCCGCTCGCAGAGCAGCCTGGCAACCTCCGACCCCGCCCCAGCGCGGCTGGGCCCGGCTGTACGTGGACCATGTGCTGCAGGCCAACCGCGGCGCCGACCTGGACTTCCTGGTCGGCGGCAGCGGCTCCGAGGTTGCCCGCGATTCGCACTGAGGCCCGCGCGGCCGGGGCGCGCGACCCCGGGCTGCGCGGCCCGTCAAGCCTGCGCGCGCGCCGCCGTCTGTTCGGCCGCGCGTCGCACGGCCTGGATCAGTTGCATCGCCCCGGGGGACAGACGGCGTCCCTTCTGGCGCACGATGCCGAAAGGCTTGAGGCTGAAGCCGTCCTGGAAACGCAGCACATGGAACCGCCGGGGATCGAAGGCCAGCCGCGCCACGTCGCTGGAAATCGCGGTAATGGCGTCGGTGCGCCCGATCAGCGCCATCGACACCAGCACCGAGCGGGTCTCGATGGTCTGGCTCGGCAGCGCCACGCCGCTGCGCAGGAACTGCTCGCTGACGCGCTGGCGCAGCAGCCCGTCGGGAGGCTCGAGCACCCACGGGTACTCGGCCAGATCGGCCAGGCCCAGGCCGTCGCGCGCGCACAGAGGGTGGCCCTGGCGGCACACGAAACTGAGCTGTTCCTCGGCCAGGTTCTCGTATATGAACCGATTGCCCTGCAGCTTGTCGGGAATGCGCGCCAGCACGAGGTCGTACTTGCCCTCGGCCAGCGCCTCCACGAGACTCTGGCTGACGTCGGTGTCGATGGACACGCGCAGTTGCGGCAGCTCCAGCTGCAGGCGTTCGATGGCCTGCGCCAGCAGGTCGATGCCGGGCGCCACGGTGCCGACCACCACGCGCCCGCTGTTGCCCTCGCGCAGCGCGGCCAGTTCCTCGCCGGCGTTGTCGAGTTCGGCGATGATGCTGCGGGAATGACGGATCAGCACCTCGCCGTACCAATTGGGCTCGACGCCGCGCGGGTGCCGCTCGAACAGGCTGACCCCGAGCAGGTACTCGAGTTCGGCCAGCAGCTTGGAGGCCGCCGGCTGGCTCATGCCGAGCTGTTCGGCGGCGCGATGGATGTTGCGGTGCTCGTCCAGCGCGGCGAACAGCTGAAGATGGCGCAATTTGAGCCGCGCGCGCTGGAACCAGTCGCCGTGGGTGGTGGTCATGAAACTGGAATGCGAATCGTTCGGGATATCCGAATATAGATCGTAAACCCGCCAAACCGGGAGAAATTGTCATGCATGACGTGGAATGTCTGTGGCAGGCGCACACCTTGCTGGGCGAAGGTCCGGCCTGGGTGCCCGCGCTGGACAGCCTGCTGTTCGTGGACATCGACGGCTCGCGCCTGTTGAGCTGGCGCCGCGGCGACGCGCGCCAGCAGGAATGGTCCCTGCCCGAGGCCTGCTGCTGGCTGATCGAGCGCGCCGACGGCGACGGCTTCCTGGCCGGGCTGCGCAGCCGCATCGTGCACCTGCGCCTGAGCGATGACGGGCCGGTGGTGGTGTCCGACTGGGCGCGCCCCGAGGCCCACCTGCCGGGCAACCGCTTCAACGACGCCAAGGCCGACACCCACGGACGGGTATGGGCGGGCACCATGGACAACGGCGAAAAGGCCGTCAGCGGCTCGCTGTACCGGATCGACGGACGCGAGGTAGTGCGCGTGGACCAGCCCTACGGCATCGCCAACGGTCCGACCTTCAGCCCCGACGGGCGCACGCTGTACCACACCGACACGGCGGCCCGCACCATCTACGCCTTCGACTGCTCGCCCGCCGGGGAACTGAGCGCCAAGCGCGTGCACCTGCGGTTCGAGGGCGACGAGGGCTACCCCGACGGCATGTGCTGCGACGCCGACGGCGGCCTGTGGGTGGCGCATTTCGGCGGCGCGCGGGTCACCCGCTTCACCCCCGACGGCCGGCCGGACCGGCGCATCGCCCTTCCCGCCACGCAGATCACCTCCTGCGCCTTCGGCGGCGAAGGACTCGACGAACTCTACGTGACCACGGCCCGGCGCGGGCGCGACGACGAACCCCTGGCCGGCGCCCTGTTCCGGCTGCGCCCGGGCGTGCGCGGCCTGCCGCCGGGCCGCTTCGGCCAGGCCCCGATGCAGGAGATCCCGACATGAACCCCACTTCCTCCGCGCCGCTGCCGGCGCTCGAACTCGATGCGCGCCACGTGCTGCCCGACGACGCAGGCGCGCTGCTGGTCGGCCGTGCCTGGCTGCCCGAAGCCGGCGGGCCGGCGGTGGTAACCCTGCGCGGCGATGATGTGTTCGACATCACCGGCCGCGACGCGCCCACGGTGCGCGACCTGTTCGAGGCGCCCGACCCGGCGCGCCTGGTCGCGTCGGCCGCCGGGCGCAGCCTGGGCGGCGTGCAGCAGTTGCTGCGCAACAGTGACGAACAGTCGCGCGACCCGGCCCGACCCTGGCTGCTTTCGCCGGTGGACCTGCAGGCGGTGAAGGCGGCCGGCGTGACCTTCGCGACCAGCCTGCTGGAACGCCTGATCGAGGAACAATCGAAGGGCGTGCCCGAGCGGGCCGCCGAGCTGCGCCGCGACATGGTGGCCCTGATCGGCACCGACCTGGCGCGCCTGGTGCCGGGCTCGGAGCAGGCGGCCGCGCTCAAGCGCACGCTGATCGAGCGCGGCCTGTGGTCGCAGTACCTGGAAGTGGGCATCGGCCCCGACCCGGAGATCTTCACCAAGGGTCAGCCCATGTCCAGCGTGGGCGTCGGCGCCCACGCCGGCGTGCACCCGGAGTCGAGCTGGAACAACCCGGAGCCCGAAGTGGCCCTGGTGCTGTCCAGCAACGGGCGCATCGTCGGCGCCACGCTGGCCAACGACGTCAACCTGCGCGACTTCGAGGGCCGCTCGGCCCTTCTGCTGAGCATGGCCAAGGACAACAACGCCAGTTGCGCCATCGGCCCCTTCGTGCGCCTGTTCGACGCCCGCTGGGGCGAGGCTCAGGTGGGGCGCCTGGAATTGGCCCTGCGCGTGGTCGGCGCCGACGGCTTCGTGCTCGAAGGCTCCAGCAGCATGGCTCAGATCAGCCGCGCCCCGCGCGCGCTGGCACAGGCCCTGATGACCACGCACCAATACCCCGACGGGGCCGTGCTGCTGCTGGGCACCTTGTTCGCGCCCATCCAGGATCGCGACGCCCCGGGCCAGGGCTTCACCCACCACGCGGGCGACGTCGTGTCCATCCGCACCCCCGACCTCGGCGCGCTGTGCAACCGCGTGATGCCCAGCGACCGCTGCGCGCCGTGGACCCTGGGCGCCGGCGCGCTGATGCGCAACCTGGCCGCGCGCGGTCTGCTGGCCTGAGAAGCCGCCTCATCCCCCACATTCCATCGCAGCCGCCGCGGGCGGCGCACATGCCATGAGCTCCCAAGCCTCCACGTCCCCCTCCTCCCCCACATCCCCCGCCCCCGCCGAAGCCAGCGCGGCCGACATCGACCGCGCCTGCCGCGCCGCTGCGGCCGCGGCCGCAGCCTTTCGCGCGCGCCCGGCGCAGGCCCGCGCCGAGCTGCTCGAGCGCATCGCCACGGAACTCGAAGCCGAGATCGAAGGCTTCGCCCAGACCATCCCGCGCGAGACCTCGCTGCCCGAGGCCCGCGCCCGCGGCGAACTCGCCCGCACCACCGGGCAACTGCGCCTGTTCGCCGCGGTCGTGCGCGCCGGCGATTACCTCGGCGTGCGCATCGATCACGCCGACGCGCGCCGCAGCCCGCCGCGTCCGGACCTGCGCCAGTACCGCGTGCCCCTGGGCCCGGTGGCGGTGTTCGGCGCCAGCAACTTCCCGCTGGCCTTCTCGGTAGCCGGCGGCGACACCGCCTCGGCGCTGGCCGCCGGCTGCCCGGTGGTGGTCAAGGCCCACCCCGGGCACCCGCTGACCTCCGACCTGGCCGCCGGCGCGGTGCGTCGAGCCGTGCAGGCCTGCGGCATGCCCGAAGGGGTGTTCTCCATGGTGCACGGCGCCGGCCACGACGTGGGCCGCATGCTGGTCGAGCACCCGCTGATCGCCGCGGTGGCCTTCACCGGTTCCTTCGCCGGCGGCACCGCGCTGGCGCGCGCCGCGCAGGCGCGTGCCGAGCCGATTCCCGTGTACGCGGAAATGGGCAGCGTGAACCCCATGTTCGTGCTGCCCGGCGCGCTGGCGCGCGACCCGGCGGCGCTGGCGCGCGCCTACCTGGGCTCGCTCAGCCTGGGCGCCGGCCAGTTCTGCACCAACCCGGGCCTGGTGTTCGCACAGCGTGGCGAGGCGCTGGAGAGCTTTTGCACGGCGCTGGCCGAAGCTGCGCGCCAGCAGCCCGCGCAGGCCATGCTGGGCGCCGGCATCCTGGCCGGTTACCGGGCCGGCACGCGCCGCGTATCCGAGGGCCGCGGCGTGCACCTGGCGGCCGCCGGCGAGAACGCCGGAGACCGCGTCGCGCCGCAGGTGTTCCGCGTCGGCGCCGAGGACTTCCTGGCCCAGCCGAAACTGGCCGAGGAGGTGTTCGGGCCCACCGGCCTGATCGTCGAGGTCGACGACGCGGCAGGCATGCCGGAACTCGCGCGCGCTCTGGCCGGGCAGCTCACCGCCACGGTGCACGCCGAGGCGGGCGAACTCGAGCAGCACGCGGCGCTGGTCGCAGCGCTCGAAGGCCGCGTCGGCCGCCTGCTGTTCAACGCCTTTCCCACCGGCGTCGAGGTCTGCCACGCCATGGTGCACGGCGGCCCCTGGCCCGCCACCACGGCGCCCAACAGCACCTCGGTGGGCACGCTGGCCATCGAGCGCTTCCTGCGCCCCGTGTGCTACCAGGACTGCCCCGACGCGCTGCTGCCCGAGGCGCTGCGCGAAGCCAACCCGCTGGGTCTGCGCCGCCTGGTCGACGGCCGCTGGGATGCCCCCGCGACGCACTGAGCCCCCCATCACGCACCCATTGCAGGAGACACCATGAGTCACCAGAACCCCGCCAGCGCATTGCGCGCGCCCGTCGAGCCCGCCCGCCTTGCCAGCTACCCGAGCCTGCGCGGACGCACCGTGTTCGTCACCGGCGGCGGCAGCGGCATCGGCGCGGAAATCGTCGCCGCCTTCGTCGCCCAGGGCGCGCGCGTGGGCTTCGTCGACATCGACGCCGCGTCCAGCGAGGCGCTGGCCGAGCGCCTGCAGGCGGCCGGCCTGCAACGCCCCTGGTGGGAGCGCTGCGACGTGCGCGACATCGCCGCGTTGCAGCAGGCCATCGCGCGCGCCGCGGCCGAGCTGGGCGACTTCGCGGTGCTGGTCAACAACGTGGCCAGCGACGATCGTCACGATCTCGAACAGGTCACGCCCGAGTACTACGACGAACGCATCGCCATCAACCAGCGTCCGGCCATGTTCGCCATCCAGTCGGTGCTGCCCGGCATGCGCCGCCTGGGTTTCGGCAGCGTGGTCAACCTGGGCTCCACCGGCTGGCAGGCCAAGGGTACCGGCTACCCCTGCTACGCGGTGGCCAAGTCCTCGGTGGACGGGCTCACGCGCGGCCTGGCGCGCAGCCTCGGGCGCGACCGCATCCGCATCAACACCGTCTCGCCCGGCTGGGTGATGACCGAGCGCCAGATGCGCCTGTGGCTGGACGCCAGCGGCGAACAGGAAATCCAGCGCATGCAATGCCTGCCCGACAAGATGCTGCCGCAGGACATCGCCCGCATGGTGCTGTTCCTGGCCTCCGACGACGCGCTCATGTGCACGGCCCAGGAGTTCAAGGTCGACGCCGGCTGGACCTGAGCCCCGGCCCCCCGCCGCCACGCCATTTCGCGCACGCGGGCCCGCGGGTCCGCGTGCCCCGCACGCATCCCGGAGATTCCCGATGAACCCTTCCCGCGCCGCGCGCTACCGCGGCATCTTCCCGGTGGTACCGACCACCTTCCACGCCGACGGCAGCCTCGATCTCGAGAGCCAGCTGCGCTGCGTGGACTTCATGATCGACGCCGGCTCCGACGGCCTGTGCCTGCTGGCCAATTTCTCCGAGCAGTTCGCGCTGTCGGACGCCGAGCGCGACCAGCTCCAGCGGGTGATCCTCGAGCACGTCGCCGGGCGCGTGCCGGTGATCGTGACCATCAGCCACTACGCCACCTCCATCGCGCGCGCGCGCGCCGAGCAGGCGCAGGCGCTGGGCGCGGCGATGGTCATGATGATGCCGCCGTATCACGGCGCCACCTTCCGCGTCGGAGAAACTGGCATCCACGAACATTTCGCGCGAGTCGCCGAGGGCCTGCGCATTCCCATCATGGTGCAGGACGCGCCCGCCGCCGGCACGCCGCTGAGCGCCGCCTTCCTGGCGCGCATGGCGCGCGAGATCGAGCCCCTGGCCTACTTCAAGATCGAGACCGCGGGCGCCGCCTCCAAGCTGCGCGAGCTGATCGAACTCGGGGGCGACGCCATCGAGGGCCCGTGGGACGGCGAGGAAGCCATCACCCTGCTGCCCGACCTGGCGGCCGGAGCCACCGGCTCGATGACCGGCGGCGCCTACCCCGACGGCATCCGCCCGATCCTGGAACACTGGGCCGCGGGTCGCCACGACCAGGCCTACGAG
>JAKBNS010000119.1 GCA_021830925.1 Pseudomonadota bacterium
GAGCCGGGGAAGCTCGCGGGCATGCTGCGCCGCCAGCGCGCCCCAGCAGCGCAGCGGCGGCGCCAGTTCGCGCTCGAGCTGCTCGGCGACGCGCGCGCCGGGGCCGCCCAGAGGCAGGCGCCCGGCGGCGGCCGCGCGCAGCAGGCGCGCGCTCAACAGCGCATCGGCATCCTCGTGCAGCAGTTGTTGGGGATCGCGCAGCAACTCCTGCAGCAGGCGGCTGCGCTGCAGGCCGTCGAGTTCGAACACCTCGTCGTCATCCGGGAGTTCGTCCCCCTGGTCGAACACCACGCCCAGCGCGCTGCGCAGGTACAGGCGCGCCGGATTGCGCAACAGGCCGGCCAGATCCGCCAGCGTTGCCGACGGCGCCGCGCCGTCGGACGCGGGCGCCGCGGCGCCGGACACGCGCGCCGCGGCCTCGGTCCGCGGGGCATGCAGCGCGAACCATTCGCGCGCGTAGCTGCGCGGGCCCCCAGGCTCGAAGTAGCGCCGGCCGAAAGGTTGCAGCGCGTGCTCGGTGGTGCGCTGCTTCAGCAGCGCCTGCGCCGGCGTCTCGCCAGGCCCGGGATGCGCGGCGCCGAAGCCGGCGGCGAGGTAATCGCGCAACTGCGACACCAGCACCGAAGGCGCCAGCTCGGTGTTGTCGCGCGCGCTGCGCCCGCACCAGCTGAGGTAGAACACGCGGCGCGCCGAAAGCAGCGCCTCGAGCATCAGGTAGCGGTCGTCGTCGCGCCGCGAGCGGTCGCCCGGGCGGTACTGCCCCGCGAGCGCCATGAGGTCGAAATCGCTGCGCTGCGCGGTGCGCGGATAGGCGTCCTCGTTCATGCCCAGCAGGCAAACCACCCGGAAGGGAATGGCGCGAAGCGGCAGCAGGCTGCAGAAGGTCACGCCGCCGGCCAGGAAGCGCCCGGCCACGCTGGTGTCGTCGATGCGCGCCAGCCAGGCCTGCGCGAACACCTCCAGCGGCAGGGCCTGCTCGAAACCGGCGCATTCGCAGTCCTGCAGCCATTGGGCCAGGCCATCGTGCATCGCCGCCAGCGCCTGGCGTTCCGATTCGTCGCTCGCCAGCACCAGCGCCTCCAGCAAGTCGCGCGCGGCCTGGGCCCAGCGGCCCGGGGTGGCGCTCTCGCGCGAGCGGTTCCACCAGTCCTGCAGGACCTCGAGCAAGGCGTGCAGCGAGCCGGCCAGCGCGGCGTCGAGTCCGCCCAGCTCGCCCATGGGTTCGGTGCCCCGCCAGGCCGGCGCGTCGCCATTGGCATAACCCAGCAGCATGCGGCGCAGCGCATGCGCCCAGCTGCCCTGTTCGCCGCAGGCCTGCAGCCCGAGGCTGTCTCGCTGGCGCGCGTGCAGGCCCCAGCGCGCTCCCGATTCGGCCATCCAGCGCAGCAGCAGCGCGCGGCCGTCCGGATCGATGCCGAAACGCGCGGCGATCCCCGGCACCTCCAGCAGATCGCAGACCTCGCTGAAGGCCACGCGGTGCCGCGCGATGCCCAGCACCCAGTCCAGCGCCAGCAACAAGGAGCTGCCGCTGCGGCGGCGCAGGTCGGCGATGTCGAAGGGAATGCGCCGCGCATCGTCCGCGGCGTACTGTCCGAACACCGCCCGCACCGCGGGGGCGAACACCTCGATGTCCGGCACCATCACGACCACGTCGCGCGGGCGCAGCGCCTCGGGCTTGCCGGCATCGCGGGCCAGCAGTTCGAGCAGCCGGTCGTGCAAGGCCTCGACCTCGCGCAGCGCACCGTGCGCGATGTGGAACTGGATCGAGTCGTCGTCGTCCGGGATCGGCGGCGCGGCATGCTCGGCCAGCGGCAGCAGGTCGCGGATCGCGGCCTGCACGTGTTCGAGCAGGCTGCGCGGCTCGGACTCGTCGAACGCGTCCGTGCGCGGCAGCTCGCCCTGCTGTTCGGCAAGGTCCCGCGTCGGATCGTGGGTCTCCAGCTGACGCATGAAGTCGCGCCCCTGGCGCCCCCAGGCCGCCAGCAGGGGGTGCGCATGCGCATGCATGGCCTGCAGCGGCACCCCGTCCAGCTCGCGCCCGCCGCGCAGCGGCTGGCGCCGGCGCGGCGCGCGCAGCAGTTCGCGCCCCTCGATGATGTCGGCCCAATGGAAGCGGCAGGGGTTGGGCACCGCGACCAGCACCTGCGCATGGCGCGACAGCGCCACCAGCAGTTCCAGCACCGCCGGAGCCAGCGTGGCGGCGCCGAACAGGCTCACCCGCTCAGGCAGTTCCAGGCTGCCGGGCGATGCCTCGCGCAGCCGCTCGAGCACCCTTTGCTGCACCTGCGGGCGCACCAGCAGGCGTGCCTGGGGCCCCAGGCCGTCGAGCAGCTCGCGCCACAACAGCGCCTGCCAGCGCTGCCCGGCCGGCAGTTCCCGGCGTCGGCCCAGCGCATCGAACAGCACGTCGTCACCGCGCGACCAGGCCTCGAGCCAGTCGGCCCGGTACACCTGGTACTGGTCGTACAGATCGGCCAGGCGCTGCGCCAGTTGCAGCATGCGCAGTGGATCGCCATCGGCGAGGAAGGCCTCGATGGCCTCGAAGCCCGCGGTTCCCGCCACGCCCGGCAACACTCGCAGCACCCGCCACACCAGCGCCTGGCGGTCCAGCGGCGAACGCGCGCCCAGCTCCGCCGCGCCCAGCACGTTGCGGCAAGTCTGCCACACGAAACGCGACGGCAGGTCCACGCGCGTGGCCGCGCTGATGCCCAGCGCCTGGGCCTGCGCGGCCTTGAACCATTCGCCGGCGCCGTTGCTCTGCACCAGCACCAGCTCGCTGCGCAGGGGGGCCAGGGGCCAGCGCCGCTGGCACTCCAGCAGCAGCTCGTGCAGGGTTTCCAGGCGGTTGCCGTGCAGCACCAGTAGACCGCGCGGAGGCGGGCCGGGGCGGACTTCGGGCGGCTGGATGGGCTCGGCGGGCAAGGCGGAAAGACCAGGTGTGCGAGAGGGGGCGGGCGAAGCCCTGGCAGTGTAGGCGCAGGCGAAAGCGCAAGGCCCCGGCGACCTGGTCAATCGAAAAATTCGGTCGATGCTACACAAACCATTCGTTGGATTTCGGAACGAAAGATTCCTAAATTCGCATGCACTGCCGCATTCGCCGCCACCAAAGCCCCCCCGAAATCCCGGCCATGATCGACAAACTCTGGAACCGCGTGTTCTCCGTCGGGCAAGCCCTGCACGACCCGCAGGCGCAGCCACCCGGCGACACGCAAGTGCGCTCCACCACCTGCTACATGTGCGCCTGCCGCTGCGGCATCAACGTGCACGTGCGCGAGGGCGAGGTGCGTTTCATCGAAGGCAACCCCAACCATCCGCTGAACAAAGGGGTGATCTGCGCCAAGGGCTCGGCCGGCATCATGAAACAGGTATCGCCGGCGCGCCTGAGCCGTCCGCTGCGCCGCAAGCCGGGCTCCGAGCGCGGTGCGGGCGAGTTCGAGCCCATTTCCTGGGACGAGGCCTTCGCGATGCTGGAGCAGCGCCTGGGACATCTGCGCGCCACTGACCCGAAGCGCTTCGCGCTGTTCACGGGACGCGACCAGATGCAGGCCCTGACCGGCCTGTTCGCGCGCGAGTTCGGCACCCCGAACTATGCGGCGCACGGCGGCTTCTGCTCGGTGAACATGGCCGCCGGCATGATCTATACGGTGGGGGGCAGTTTCTGGGAATTCGGTGGCCCGGACCTGGAGCGCGCGAAGCTGTTCGTGATGATCGGCACCGCCGAGGATCACCACAGCAATCCGCTGAAGACCGCGATCTCGGAATTCAAGCGCCGCGGCGGGCGCTTCATCTCCATCAATCCGGTGCGTACCGGCTACTCGGCGGTGGCCGACGAGTGGATTCCCATCCGCCCCGGCACCGACGGCGCATTGTTCATGGCTTTGCTGCACCTGCTGCTGCGCCGCGAACGCTTCGACCGCGACTTCGCCGTGCGCTACACCAACGCAGCGCAACTCGTGCGGGTACAGCCCGGCCACCCGCAGGACGGCATGCTGGTGCGCAACGAACAGGCCGACGAGGGGGCGCCCGACGCGCCGCTGAACTTCTGGTGGTGGGACGAGGCCGCGCAGGCCCCGGTGCCGGCCTGGACCGAGGGCGCGCAGCCGGCCCTGTGGGGACGCCACACCATGCCCGACGGCACGCCGGTGGCCACCGCACTGCAGTTGCTGCGCGAGCAGACCGAGGAGTGCACCCCGCAATGGGCCGCCGGCATCACCGGCATCCCGGCCGGGCGCATCGAGCGCCTGGCCGAGGAGATGGCCCACTGCGCGCTGGACCAGGCCTGGGACGAGCCGCAACCCTGGACCGACTGGTGGGGCCGCGAGCACGCCAGCGTGCGCGCCCGTCCGCTGGCCTTCCATGCCATGCGCGGCCTGGCCGCGCATTCCAACGGCTTCCAGACCATACGCGGCCTGGCCGTGCTGATGAGCCTGCTGGGCACCATCGACGTGCCCGGGGGCTTTCGCCACAAGCCCCCGTATCCGAAGGAGATTCCGCCCAGCGTGCGCACGGTCAACCGCTGGGAGCAGGTACGCCCGGACACGCCGCTGCCGGCGGCGCCGCTGGGCTGGCCCACGCGCCCGGAGGAACTGATGGTCGACGAGCAGGGCCGGCCCATGCGCATCGACAAGGCCTTCTCGTGGGAGCATCCGCTGGCCGTGCACGGCCTGATGCACAACGTGATCACCAATGCGTGGCGCGGGGACCCCTACCCGATCGACACCTTGATGATCTTCATGTCCAACATGGCGTGGAACTCGTCGATGAACACCCAGCGGGTGCGGCGCATGCTCAGCGACCGCGACGAGTCCGGCGAGTACCGCATTCCCTTCCTGGTGGTGGCCGACGCCTTCCACAGCGAGATGACGGCCTTCGCCGACCTCGTGCTGCCCGACACCAC
>JAKBNS010000164.1 GCA_021830925.1 Pseudomonadota bacterium
CCTGTTGCTCGTCGAGGCGCCCGCGCAGCTTGGCCAGGGTCAGCGCCAGCAGGAACAGCGCCACCAGCTGGGTGGTGAAGGCCTTGGTGGAGGCCACGCCGATCTCCACCCCGGCGCGGGTGGCGAAGCTCAGCGCGCATTCGCGCATCATGGCGCTGCCGGGCACGTTGCACACGGCGAGCTGGTGTTTCATGCCCAGGCTGCGCGCGTGACGCAGCGCGGCCAGGGTGTCGGCGGTCTCGCCGCTCTGGGACACGCCCACCACCAGGGTGTCGGGGTCGGGCACGCTGTCGCGGGTGCGGTATTCGCTGGCCACTTCCACGTCCACCGGCACGCGCGCCAGGGCCTCGATCCAGTGGCGGGCCACGCTGGCGGCGTAATGGCTGGTGCCGCAGGCCAGGATGAGCACCCGGCGAACGCGCCCGAGCACGCCCGCCTGGTCTCCGAACAGGCCGGCCCCGATGGCTTCGATGCCGTCCAGCGTGTCGCCCACGGCGCGCGGCTGCTCGAAGATTTCCTTCTGCATGTAGTGCCGGTACGGGCCCAGCTCGGTGGCGCCGGCGTAGGCCTGCAGCAGGTGCCAGGCGCGTTCCACGGGGCGGCGCTGCAGGTCCACCACCTGCGCGCCCGCGGGATGGATGCGCACCACGTCGCCTTCCTCGAGGTAGGCCACGCGATCGGCGCTGCCGGCCAGCGCCAGCGCGTCGGAGGCGAGGTAGCAACCGTCGTCGCCCTGGGCCAGCACCAGCGGGCTGCCGGCGCGCGCGCCCACCACCACCTCGGGTTCGGCTGTGTGGAGCACGGCGATGGCGTAGGCGCCGCGCAGCCGGGCCACCGCGCGCTGCACGGCGTCGAACAGGTCGCCGCGGTACAGGCTGTGCACCAGGTGGGCCACCACCTCGGTGTCGGTCTGGCTCTCGAACGCGTAGCCGGAATCCAGCAGCTCGGCGCGCAGCTCGTCGTGGTTCTCGATGATGCCGTTGTGCACCAGCGCGAGTTCGCCGCGCGAGATCATCGGGTGCGCGTTGTGCGTGGCGGGCACGCCGTGCGTGGCCCACCGGGTGTGGCAGATGCCGGTCGTGGCCTGCAGGCCCTCGGCCTGCGCACGCAGGTCGGCCACGCGCTGGGTGGTGCGCAGGCGCTGCAGTTGGCCGCCCTCGTGCACGGCCAGGCCGCAGGAGTCGTAGCCTCGGTATTCGAGACGCTGCAGGCCTTCGAGCAGCACCGGAACGATGTTGTGGCGCGCAGCGGCGCCGACGATTCCACACATGGCTCAGCTTTCGTTGGAGGTTTTTTTCTGCGGACGGGTCCAGTTCGTGATGCTGACCTGGCGTGCGCGCGACACGGTGAGCTCCCCCGCCGGGGCGTCACGCGTCAGCGTGGTGCCCGCCCCCAGCGTGGCGCCCTTGCCGACGCGCACCGGGGCCACCAACTGGGTGTCGGAGCCGATGAACACGTCGTCCTCGATGATGGTGCGGTGCTTGGCCGCGCCGTCGTAGTTGCAGGTGATGGTGCCGGCGCCGATGTTGACCCGTTCGCCCACCGTGGTGTCGCCGACGTAGCTGAGGTGGTTGGCCTTGCTGCCGGCGCCGATGCGGCTGTTCTTCACTTCGGTGAAATTGCCGATGTGCACGTCGCGCGCCAGCTCGCTGCCCGGGCGCAGGCGCGCGTAGGGGCCGATGCGGGCTCCCTCGCCGCAACTGGCGCCGTCCAGGTGGGAGTAGGCCTCGATGCGGCTTTCGGCTGCGATGCGGCAATCGCGCAGCACGCAGTGCGGGCCCACCTGCACGCCGTCGGCCAGTTCCACGCGTCCCTCGAACACGCAGCCCACGTCGATGCGCACGTCCTGTCCGCAGACGAGTTCGCCGCGCACGTCGATGCGCGCGGGGTCGAGCAGCGTGACGCCTTCGCGCATCAGGCGCTCGGCGTTGCGCCGCTGCACCGCGCGCTCGAGCTGCGCCAGCTGCAGGCGGTCGTTCACGCCCATGAGCTCCTCGGCGTCGCCGGCCACCACGCCCTGCACCGGCAGACCCTCGGCCTGCGCCAGCTGCACCACGTCGGTGAGGTAGTACTCGGCCTGGGCGTTGTCGTTGCGCAGCGCGCCCACCCAGCGCTTGAGGGCCGCGGCGGGAGCGGCCAGGATGCCGCTGTTGACCTCGCGGATGGCACGCTCGTCCGCCGAGGCGTCCTTGTGCTCGACGATGCGCAGCACCCGTCCCTGCGGATCGCGCACGATGCGCCCGTAGCCGTCGGGCTGATCCAGCATGAGCGTGAGCACCGCGAGCGCCCCGCCGCGGGCGGCCTCCACCAGGGGCTGCAGGGTCTGCGCGCGCACCAGCGGCACGTCGCCGTACAGCACCAGCACGATGCCGGAGTCGTCGAGCTGGGGGCAGGCCTGCAGCACCGCGTGGCCCGTGCCCAGTTGCGGCTCCTGTTCGCAGAAACTCAGCGCCTGGCGGGCTGCGAAGGCGGTGCGCACCTGCTGCGCGCCGTGCCCCACCACCACCACGCAGCGCGCGTCGTGCAAGGCGTGCGCGGTATCCAGCACATGCGCCAGCAGGGGGCGTCCGGCCAGCGGCTGCAGCACCTTGGGCAGGCGCGAACGCATGCGCGTGCCCTTGCCGGCGGCCAGCACCACGACCTGCAGGGCGGATTCTCGTGCGCCCTGGGCGCGGGAGCTGTCGGGGGTTGTCATGCGCAGGGATTCTAGGGGCAGGCCCCCCACGCGGCGGCCCTGCCGGCCCCCGCGTGCGCGGGGGATGGCGACAAAGCGAAACGGCCGCCCCGCCCTTGCGGGCGGCGGCGGCCGTGGACGGTGCCGGGCGCTGCTTACTTGCGCGCTTCGGCGACCAGCTTCTGCTGCAGGAAGCCGGGGATGCCGACCCACATGTCGAAGAAGGAGACGACCAGCTCCAGCGCCGCGATCGGGCAGGACAGGCCGCCGCCGATCAGCACGAACCAGGCGAAGTTCGGGTTCTGCTTGGTCAGGAACCAGCCGGAGAAGTCGAGCATCATGGCGATGAACGGGGTGATCACGGCGATGGCCTTGATCTGGTTGTTCACGCGGGTGCGCACGAACAGGTAGGCGGCCAGCCAGAAGATCACGCCGAGCATGGTCAGGTGGACCATGCCGGTCATGAACATGGTGGTGTAGCTCATGCCGGTGTCGACGTTGGTCACGGCCTTCAGGTCGTCATAGGTGACCAGCGGCGGGTTGTGGAGCTGCTGGCTCATGGCCACGCTGTGGCACATCAGGCAGTGCTGGGCGACGAAGGGCTTGATCTGGGTGTCGTACTCGGCCTGGGTGCGACCGCCGGCGATCCAGTGGTCGATCATCGCCTTGTCCTTCGGCCATTCCGACTTCGGCACCCCGGCGTTGGTCAGCATGGTGGGCAGCACGGTCTGCAGCTTGCTGCCGTCGGGGTTGCCCGCGTAGGACAGCTGGATGTCCTTGAGCGTGACCCCCGTCTTGCCGTCCAGGCCGGTGTGGGTGACGAACAGGTACAGCTCGGCGCACAGGAGGCCGAAACAGACGAGGATGATGAAACCGGTGTGTTGCAGTTTCTCGACAACCGAAAGCTGATTGAGCTGACGCATGATGGAGGGGAGGGAGGGCGAATAGACGGCTCCCGGCCTCTCGAAAAAATGACCGGGATCAATGGATTTACTGGTTTTCCCGCATCGTACTCCCTGGTCCGCGCGCGTCGCAACGAGGCCGGGCCACCAAGGGGTATCGGAATATTGCCGCAGGCTCGCGGCACTTAACTCCATGGGGTATGCATCGCCTTCCCGGAGTGCGCGCAAGGCCGCGCGGCGGCTGGATCGCGGCGTGCCCCGCGCCCGCGTCGCGGGCTCGGGCGACGGGCGTGCAGCTTGTTGCAGTTTCGACACTGTTGCGCCTTCAACACGTCAGCTCCGTCCCCCGTCCGTCGGCCTTGCAGGGGACTGCGCAGGTAGGGTCCCCGGCGCCGGCTTCGTGCTTAAATCACCCTGACCCGCGCACCATGCGCGCGGATCTCTTGAGGAGAGTGTCTCGATGGGCAAGAACGCTCCCGCGGCCCCGAAGCTGCATCTGACCTCCAGGAACCTGGGCATCGGCATCAGCGAGAAGAATCGCGAAGCCATCGTGCAAGGCCTGTCCCGCCTTCTGGCCGACACGTACACGCTGTACCTGACGACCCACAATTTCCACTGGAACGTGACGGGGCCGATGTTCAACACCCTGCACTTGATGTTCATGTCCCAGTACAACGAACTGTGGAACGCGGTCGACCCGATCGCCGAGCGCATCCGGGCGCTGGGCTACAGCGCGCCCGGCTCCTACTCGGCCTTCGGCCAGCTGACCAAGCTCCCCGATGCGCCCACCGAGCCGCCGGCCGCGGAAGACATGATCCGCATCCTGGTCCAGGGCAACGAGGCCGTGGCGGCCACCGCCCGCGAACTGCTTCCGCTGGTGGAAAAGGCCGGCGATCAGCCCACCACCGACCTGCTGTCCGCGCGTATGGACATCCACGAGAAATCGGCGTGGATGCTGCGATCCATGCTCGGCGAGTAAGCACTCACATCGACGGACACGGCGCGCCGCCTGCGGGCCCGTAATTCCCGGCTGCGCCCGGGGCCCGGCCTGGCGTACCATGGCCAGCCGTGAATCCCGCCGCCCCCGCCCCTGCCCCCACGCGCAGCCGCATCGCCCTGTGGCTGGACCTGATCCGCTGGAACCGCCCCGCCGGCTGGCTGCTGCTGCTATGGCCCACGCTGGCCGCGCTGTGGATCGCCGCGGGCGGATTCCCCGGCTGGCTGCTGGTGATCGTATTCAGCGCCGGCACCGTGCTCA
>JAKBNS010000254.1 GCA_021830925.1 Pseudomonadota bacterium
ATCGTCGCCGGCACGGGGCCTGCCGGCCACAGCGCGACGCCCGGCGCGGCCAGCATCAGCGCCGCGAAGGCCTGGCTGGCGAAGGTGATGAGCATGGGGTCGGTGCGCGCCAGGTGGCGGCGCGCGTAATGCACCGCGAAGCCGTAGCAGACCGGGGCCAGCAGCGCCGGCGCGGCCGCCAGCAGCGACGCCCCCGTGCCCGCGCCGCCGTGCTCTCCCACCAGGATCACGACACCGCCGAAGCCCAGCAGCAGCCCGAGGCCCTGGGTGCGCGAGATCGGGCTGCCGAACCACAGCGCTCCGATGCACGCCGCCCACAGCGGCGTGGTGGCGTTGAGAATCGACTCGAAGCCGGCCCCGAGATGCAGGGCGCCGAGCGCGAACAGCGTGAACGGCAAGGCCGAGTTGCTGAGGCCGACCACGGCCAGCGGCCACCAACTCCGGCGCAGCTGCTCGCGCAGCCCGGCGCGGCGCAGGATGGGCAGCAGCACCAGCGCGGCGGTTCCCACCCGAAGCGCGATCAGCGGTACCGGGCCCAGCACCGGCGCGCCCATGCGCATGAACAGGAAGGAGCCGCCCCAGATGGCGGCCAGCAAGAGCAGTTCGAGCGCGGGCATGAAGGGCGGGGTCGGTCCGGCGAAGGGCCTCCAATGTAGCGGCCCCCGCCTGCGCGTGGTGGCCGGAAACGGACCCGCGAATCACCTGTCAGTGCGGCGCGCCTTCCTTGACCCAGCGGGCCAGTTCCTGGCGCTCGGCCTCGGTGATGTGCGTGGCGTCGTTCAGCGGCATGGCGCGGGTCACCACCACCTGCTGGTAGATGTCCTGCGCATGCGACACGATCGACGCGTCCTGGTCGAGGTGGATGCCCTTGCTCGCGCCCGGCCCCGCGTGGCACAGCACGCAGCGCTGCTGCACGATGGCATGCACCTCGGCGAAGGTGACCGGACGCTGCGCGGCCGCGCTCGCGGCGGGCGACGGCATCGCCGGCGCCAGCGCGACGACCAGCGCACCGATCAGCACCACGGCCGCGCCCCAGTACTGCCAGCGCCATGCGCCCTTGTGCTTGAGCACGAAGAACTGGCGGATCAGCGCGCCGGCCAGCATCATCAGCACCAGCACGACCCAGTTGTTGCGCGCCTCGAACAGGAAGCTGTAGTGGTTGGACAGCATGGCGAACACCACCGGCAGCGTGAAGTAGGTGTTGTGCACGCTGCGCTGCTTGCCGCGCTTGCCGTCCAGCGGGTCCGGCTTGTCGCCGGCGCGCATCGCGGCCACCACGCGGCGCTGGCCGGGGATGATCCAGAAGAACACGTTGGCGCTCATGATCGTGGCCAGCATCGCGCCGGTGATCAGGAACGCGGCACGCCCGGCGAACAGGTGGCAGGCCAGCCAGGCCGCGGCGAGCACGTACAGCGCGACCAGCGCGCCCACCGTGCGGTCGCCGCCGGAGCGCTGCCCGAACACGCGGCAGATGGCGTCGTACACCAGCCAGCCGACGACCAGGAAGCCCAGCATCGCCGTGCCGGCCAGCGCCGGGCTGGACCAGGCGAACACGCCCGGGTCGACGATGAAAATTCCCGCGTGATAGAAGTACAGCACCGAAAGCAGCGCGAAGCCCGACAGCCACGTGGTGTAGCTCTCCCAGTAGAACCAGTGCAGGTGCTGCGGCAGGTTCTTCGGCGCCACCAGGTATTTCTGCGGGTTGTAGAAGCCGCCGCCGTGCACCGCCCAGAGCTCGCCGTCGACGCCGCGCTTGCGCAGCTCCGGGTCGGTGGGTGGCTCCAGGCTGTTGTCCAGCCAGACGAAATAGAACGACGAGCCGATCCAGGCGATGGCGGCGATCACGTGCAGCCAGCGCAACAGCATCTCGGCCCAGGTCATGCCGTAGGGCAGCAGGGTGGAAAGCAGGTGGTTCATGCGGTGTACCTCCGAGGATTCGAGCAATGAGTCTCTCGCCACCGCAGGCTCTGCGAAAGGACAACCAGGTCGCGTGTCGCCGGGCGGGCGACGGTACAGCCTTGCTGCGACCTCGGCCGGCGGTCGTCGCGCCGCCGGCCCTTGAAACACCGCCCCGGGTCTTGCGCCCGGGTACGGATCAGAAGTGATATTCCACTCGGATCATAGGCGTCGAAGCCTTCGAGCCGGGGACGGTGGAGTAGGGGTTGCCGAACTTGTTGCGCCAGTACTGGTACTCCAGGCCGACCCACAGCTTGTTCTTCGCGCCGTACATGGCGTCGCCCACGTCGTACATGAGCTCGGTGTCGAGCAGGGTCTCGGGGGCGGTGCCGTAGCCCTTGGCGCCGATGTGATCGAAGTATCCGCTCCACTTCACCCGCGGGGCCAGGTCGATGCCCCAGTCGGCGGCCAGCACGTAGGTGGTGTCGAAGGTCACGTCGCCGCCTTGCGGGTAGGGCGAGTAGCCGTTGTGGTTGCTTTCCTTGTAGAGCTCCACTCCGACCTCGGCGTAGCCGGGCACGTTCAGTCCGACCATGGGGCCGATGCGCAGCTTGCGCACGCGCGGGCCGAAGGTGGTGTTCTTGGCCGAGTAGTCGACGCCGAAGGCCAGCTTGACGTCGTTGATCGGGCCGAAGGAGATCTTCCTGCCGCTGATCTGGTCGTAGGACCAGGTGCGCCGGTACACGGCGTACAGCTCCTGGGCTCCGGCGGCATCGCAACTCGGGGAGTTGGCGCCCGCGGCGCAGGCCTCGACGTCGGTGGCGTCGGACATCAGCACGTCGAGGTTGAAGAAGTTGGTGCCCCAGTCGTCCCCGCCGGCGTAGCTGAAGCCGACGATGCGCTTGGCGATGTCCTGGTTGTAGCCGGGCTCGGCGAACTTGGTGCCGTAGGCGGCGTGCACATAGGCATCGCTCCAGGTGGCCGCATCGGCCGCGGGGGCGGCCAGGCATGCGGCGCAGGCCGCCGCGGCAACGGCGCCGAGCATTGCGGCGTGGGAGGGGCGAGTCGGTTTCACGAGCATGTCTCCTTCGGGCATCGAGGCCCGTGTGGTTATGAATGGCCTCGCGCGAGGGCGAGGCCCGGCTCCCCGCGCGGAATTCAGCTTCCGCGGTAGGTGGAGTAGCTCCACGGCGTGACCAGCAGCGGCACGTGGTAGTGGGCCTGCGGGTCGCTGACGCCGAACTCGATCGGCACCTGTTCCAGGAAGGCCGGCTGCTCCGCGCCATGCCCGCGCGCCCGGAAGTAGTCGCCGACGTGGAACACCAGGCGATAGCGTCCGCGCGCCCACTGCGCGCCCTGCAGCAGCGGCGCATCGACCCGTCCGTCGTCGTTGGTGCGCACACTGCCCAGTGCCTGCCAGGCGCCGTCGCGCTCGGCGTAGACATCGATGCGTACCCCGGCCGCCGGGCGTCCGGCGGAAGTGTCCAGCACGTGTGTAGTCAGCTTGCTCATTTTTTGTATACAACGGTGTGATTGATGGTATGCTAGGACAACCGGACGCGAAACACAACGCCCGGACTTCGGGGAAATCCCGATAGGTGAATTTGGGCAACATCTCCTTTGGGACGCACAATGCGAAGCATCGGGTCAATGAACACAGGTTCGTACACAGTTGATCGCCTTCAACGCTGCACGAACCTCCATGTCATTGGCCAATGAATGCATTGATGTCCGCGAAGGAGAAGCTTTGATCATGAATCAACCCAGCGCAACGCGTTCCCCGTCCCGTCGAGCCGGTGCCCCGCGTGCCGCGGCACGCCCCGCCGCGGGCGCCGTGAGCGCGGCGAGCGCGCCGGATTCGACCCGGGCGATCGTCGAGGCCATCACCGGCGCCATCGTCGAGCATCGCCTGGCCCCGGGCGCCAAGTTGACCGAGCAGACCCTGGCGGGCATCTACGGCGTGTCGCGCACCATCGTGCGCCAGGCGCTGTTCCAGCTCGCGCGCGACCACCTGGTCACGCTGGAGCCGGCGCGCGGGGCCTTCATCGCGTCGCCGTCAGTCGACGAGGCACGCCAGGTGTTCTCGGTGCGCCGGCATCTCGAGCAGTACCTGGTGGAGGTGTTCTGCGACAAGGCCACGCCGGCCGATTTCCGCGCGCTGCGCGAGCACATGCGCCAGGAGCAGGCGGTGGTCAGCCAGACCGACGTGCGTGGTCGCACGCGCCTGCTGGGCGACTTCCACGTGCTGATGGCCCAGCGCGTGGGCCTCGACGTGCTGGCGCAGCTGCTGTCGGAGCTGATCTCGCGCTGCGCGCTGATCACGCTGATGTACCAGTCGTCGCGCGCGGCGCGCCATTCCTCCGACGAGCATGTCGAGATCCTCGCCGCGCTGGAGGCGCGAGACGTGCAGCGCGCCCGCCAGCTCATGGAGGCGCATCTGCGCGCCACCGAGGATTCCCTGCTCTACAACCCCCGTACCGCCAGCGCCGACCTGCGCGAGGCGCTCGGCCAAGGCGGCGGCTAGCCGCAAGCGTTCCCTTCCGCGATGAGCCCTTCCGAACCGATACGACTACCCCCCGACTACCCCCGCGACCTTGCCGGCTACGGCCGCCACCCGCCGCAGGCCCGCTGGCCCGGCGACGCACGCATCGCGGTGCAGTTCGTGCTCAACCTCGAGGAGGGCGCCGAGAACTCGGTGCTGCACGGCGACGCCGGCAGCGAGCAGTTCCTGTCCGAAATGTTCAACCCGGCCAGCTACGCGGCGCGCCACCTGAGCATGGAGGGCATCTATGAATACGGTTCGCGCGTGGGTGCCTGGCGCATCCTGCGCGAATTCGAGCGCCGCGGGCTGCCGCTGACGGTGTTCGGAGTCGGCATGTCGCTGCTGCGCCTGCCCGAGCTGGCGCGGGCCTGCGTGGAACTCGGCCACGAGGTGG
>JAKBNS010000121.1 GCA_021830925.1 Pseudomonadota bacterium
CCGAACTTGTTCGACAGCACCGTCGTGATCGCCGCCGTCAGCGTCGTCTTGCCGTGGTCCACGTGTCCGATCGTCCCCACGTTCACATGGGGCTTGGTCCGCTCGAATTTGCTCTTCGCCATGATGAATGCTCCTGAAAACCGTGAGGGTGAAACCTGAGACTCGAAAACGGCGTGACCTGGAAAACGGATGCCGCGAATCAACTACAAAACTGGTGCCCATGGCGGGAATCGGACCCGCGACCTCTCCCTTACCAAGGGAGTGCTCTACCACTGAGCCACATGGGCGTGTTCCTGCCGGTTTGCGAGTGCCTCGGGAGGCCCGCCGGAGCGGGCAGCCAGGACGGACATCGGGCGGACGGCGGATCGACGGGACCGGGGCAGGGCAGGCGCGAGGGAGCATGGAGCGGGAGACGGGAATCGAACCCGCGCCATCAGCTTGGAAGGCTGAGGTTCTACCATTGAACTACTCCCGCGACTGCAATCCGCTTGCGCGAACCGCGCCTGCCGGCGTGGTCTTGTCGTATCGCTGCTGCCTGGCTGTCCCTTCCCGTGCTGCCTGTTCGTGCCGCTCTGCGGATCACCCGTCGCGCTGGATGACCCCCGAAATCCTGCGAAAACCGTTCAACCTTTGCTTCTCCCGAGCCGTCCTGGGGCCCGTCCCGCATATCCGGGGCGTGCTTCCAGGTTTCTCGGGCTTCGATCCTGGTGGAGGAGGTTGGATTCGAACCAACGTAGGCGTAAGCCAACAGATTTACAGTCTGCCCCCTTTAGCCACTCGGGCACCCCTCCGAGGCGAACCTAAAATTCTCAAGGCATCGGGCCGATTTGTCAACTCCCCTGCTGCGGTGCATCAGCCGGGATGGCGCCGAACAGATCTTCCAGCGCGGCGCCAGGGTCTTCCCGGCGCATGAAGGCCTCGCCCACCAGGAAGGCATGCACGCCGTGCCGGCGCATGCGCGCCACGTCGGTCGGGGTGGAAATCCCGCTCTCGGTCACCACGATGCGCCCCGGGGGGATGCGCGGCAGCAGGTCCAGCGTCGCCTCCAGCCGGGTCTCGAAACTGCGCAGGTCGCGGTTGTTGATGCCCAGCAGGGGCGTGCGCAGGCGCAAGGCGCGTTCCAGTTCCGCGGCGTCGTGCACCTCGACCAGCACGTCCAGGCCCAGGCTCGTCGCGCAGGCCTCGAGCTCGGCCAGGCGCGCGTCGTCCAGCGCGGCGGCGATCAGCAGCACGCAGTCGGCGCCCATCGCCGCGGCCTCGAACACCTGGTAGGGGTCGACCAGGAAGTCCTTGCGCAGCACCGGCAGGTCGCAGGCGGCGCGCGCGGCACGCAGGTATTCGGGAGCGCCCTGGAAGTACTCGCGGTCGGTCAGCACCGACAGGCAGGCGGCGCCGTGCGCGGCGTAGGACGCGGCGATCTCCGCCGGGCGGAAGTCGGCGCGCAGCAGGCCCTTGGAGGGGCTGGCCTTCTTCACCTCGGCGATCACGGCGGGGCGCCCGGCTTCGACACGCCGGCGCAGCGCCGCGGCGAAGCCGCGGGGCGCGTCGGCTCGCGCCAGCGCGCGGGCTTCGAGCTCGGCCAGGGGCAGCGCGGCGCGCGCGGCCTGGACTTCTCGGGCCTTGGTGGCCAGGATGCTTTGCAGGATGTCGGTCATCGGCAGGGGGCGCGCAGGCGCGAGGCGGTTCAGGACAGGCCGGCGAGTTCGCGCGTGCAGGCCACGAAGGCCAGCATGCCGTCCCGCGCGGCGCCGCCGGCCAGCGCCTTGCGGGCGAGCTCGACGCCCTCGCCCACGCTGGGCGCCACGTCGGCCGCGTAGAGGGCGAAGCCGGCGTTGAGCAGCACCACGTCGCGCGCCGGGCCGGGCTGGTCGTCCAGCACCTCGCGCATGCGCTGCACCGACTCGGCGGGCGACGATACCTGCAACTCGCGCAGCTCGCAGAGCTGCAGGCCGTAATCGTTCGGATGCACCGAGTACTCGCGCAACTGGCCGTCGCGCAGCTCGCCCACCAGCGTGGGTGCGCACAGCGACACCTCGTCGAGGCCGTCGGTGCCGTGCACCACCAGCACGTGGCGACTGCCCAGGCGCTGCAGCACGCGCACCAGGATGCCGACCAGATCCGGGTGGAACACCCCCAGCAACTGGTTGGGAGCGCCGGCCGGATTGGTCAGCGGCCCCAGGATGTTGAACAGCGTGCGCACGCCGAGTTCCTTGCGCACCGGCGCGGCGTGTTTCATCGCGCTGTGGTGGTTGGGCGCGAACATGAAGCCGATGCCGGTGCGCTGCAGGCATTGCGCGACCTGCTCGGGCGACAGGTTCAGCGCGCCGCCCAGTGCCTCGATGGCGTCGGCCGAGCCGGACGACGAGCTGACGCTGCGCCCGCCGTGCTTGGCCACGCGCGCGCCGGCGGCCGCCGCCACGAACATGCTGGTGGTGGAGATGTTGAAGGTGTGCGCGCTGTCGCCGCCGGTGCCCACGATGTCGACCAGTCGGTCGGTGTCGTGCAGCGGCACCTTGGTGGCGAATTCGCGCATCACCATGGCGGCGGCGGCGATCTCGCCCACGGTTTCCTTTTTCACGCGCAGGCCGGTGACCAGCGCGGCGATCATGACCGGGGACATCTCGCCGGTCATGATGCGGCGCATCAGCGCCAGCATCTCGTCGTGGAAGATCTCGCGGTGCTCGATGACGCGCACCAGCGCGTCCTGGTTGGAGATGGTCATGGTCCGGGGCCCCGTTCAGCGATTCGGCATGTCGAGAAAATTGCGCAGCAGGCGGTGGCCGTGCTCGCTCTCGATGGATTCGGGGTGGAACTGCACGCCCTCGATCGCATGTTCGCGGTGGCGCACTCCCATGATCTCGCCGTCGGCCGTGCGCGCCGACACTTCCAGGCAGGCGGGCAGGCTCGCGTCCTCGATGGCCAGCGAGTGGTAGCGCACGACCGTGTAGGGGCTGGGCAGGCCGGCGAACACACCGCGTCCGTCATGCTCGATGGGGCTGGTCTTGCCGTGCATGATGCTGCGCGCGCGCACCACGCGCCCGCCGAAGGCGGCGGCGATCGCCTGGTGGCCCAGGCACACGCCCAGGATGGGAAGGCGGCCGGCGAAATGACGCAGCACTTCCACGCTGATGCCGGCCTCGGCCGGCGAGCAGGGCCCGGGGGAGATGACGATGCGCTCGGGAGCCAGGCGCTCGATGTCGGAGGTCGTGAGCTCGTCGTTGCGCACGGTGCGCACGTCCTGGCCGAGTTCGCCCAGGTACTGCACCAGGTTGAAGGTGAAACTGTCGTAGTTGTCGATCATCAGCAGCATGGCGGGACACTCCGTGGTCTGCGCCGCGCGTAGCGGGCCGCGGATTCGCGGCCGGCAACACACCGGGGGGCCGCCCGTTGCGGGCGGCAAGGCGGGGGAGGGGATGGGTTCAGGCGGCTGGCTTGCGCCAGGGCCAGGCCTCCCCCACGGCGCTGCGCCACGCGGGTTGCGCGGGAGCGTGCGGGAGCGGGTGCCAAGCTTGCATGGATCGGATTATCGCTGTTTCCCGCCCGGCCCCTGGTCGTGCACTCCGGAGTGCACCCGGCCGGCGGGCACGTGGCGCGCCGCGGATTCGACGTGTCCGGTCTGGTCGTCGAAGAAAAAGTCGGGCTGGAACTCGCGCAGGAACGGGCCCTTGTCCAGTCCGCCGAGGAACATGGCCTCGTCGATGGTGATGTTCCAGGCCATCAGCGTGCGCACCGCGCGCTCGTGCGCGGGCGAGCTGCGCGCGGTGACCAGCGCGGTGCGCAGGCGCATGGCGGTGGCGCCGCTGCTGGCCGCATGCTGCAGCCGGTGCAGCGCCTCCAGCAGCGGCTTGAAGGGCCCCGGCGGCAGCGGCAGCGCTGCCTTGCGGGTCTCGTGGCGGGTGAACCCGGGCAGGCCCTCGCGCTGGTACACGCGCTCGGCCTCGTCGGAGAACAGCACGGCGTCGCCGTCGAAGGCGATGCGCACTTCGTGCGGATGGGCCTCGCCGGCGCGCACCGACTGGGGATACACCTGCGCGGCCGGGAAGCCGGCCGCCAGCGCGGCGCGCACATCCTCGGTATTGGCCGACAGGAAGAGCTTCGCGCCGAGGGCGTGCAGGTAGTGGTACGCAGGGCGCCCGCGCGTGAACACGCCGCGTTCGATGGCCGTCGCATGGTGCCTGGCCGAGCGGAACACCCGCAAGCCCGACACGGGATCGTTGCGCGACAACAGGACCACCTCGACGCGGTCGCGCTCGGTGTCGCTGGTGTTGAAGGCGAGCAGCTTGCGCACCAGTTGCAGCGCCACGCCCGGGGACGCGGGTACGTCCAGGCGATCGAGCTGCAGCTGCATGTAGGCGGTGTCGTCGGCCGTCTCGAACACCCGGTTTTCTTCCTCGAAGTCGAACAGCGCGCGCGAGGAGATGGCAACCACCAGCTTTTCCGGCGGCGCGGCGGCTTCGGCCGCTTCGGCGGCGGGAGGGTCGGGCTGGCTCATGACTGCACACCTGGTTCTGACAGTGCGTCGAGCTTACCTGAGCGGCAGGCCGCCGCGATCCTTGGACCAGGGCGGACCGGCCGGGCATGCGGGGACGACGCCGGCGCGACCGCGCCGACGTCGCCGGACGGCCGCGCGGCCGTCCGCGCCGGGCTCAGCGGCGATCGTGGTCGCGGTCGTGATCGCGATCGCGCGCGCCGCCGGCCGCGAACAGCGGGGTCATGACGGCCGTGCCGGCATCGCAGGCATGGTTCAGGCAGGGCAGGCCCATGCCGCCTTCGAGGGTGCGCAGCAGCGAGAAGTGACTGTAGAAGGT
>JAKBNS010000257.1 GCA_021830925.1 Pseudomonadota bacterium
CGATTCTGGCGTGAACTCGGGCCCGCCGTGCCGGGACCCGCGGCGCTGGGTGACGCGGCCGGCGCGGTGGCCACGCTGCGCTACCTGGGAGGCGGCCACGGCGAGGGCTGCAACAACGAGGACGACGCCTTCTCGCTGGCGCGGCGGCATTTCCACCAGGCCACCTTCTACGGTTTCGGCCTGTGCTTCGCGGCCACCGTGGTGGCCACCGGCTACCACTACCTGCTGCACCTCGAGGCGCCCTACGCCTACACCAGCGTGCCCACGCTGCTGGGCCTGGTCGGCGGCGCGCTGATGGTGCTGGGCTGCACCGGCCTGCTGGGCCTGAACCTGCGACGCCACCCCTTGCAGGGCGACCCGGCGCAGCGTCCGATGGACCTGGGTTTCATCGCCTTGCTGCTGGCCGTCGCCCTGAGTGGCCTGGCGCTGGCGGCGTGGCGCGCCGCCCCGGCCATGCCCGCGTTGCTGGCGCTGCACCTGGGCGCGGTGATGGCCCTGTTCCTGACCCTGCCTTACGGCAAGTTCGCGCATGCGCCGATGCGCGCGGCAGCGCTGCTGCGCTGGGCCGTCGAGCGGAGACAACCCAATCGCCTGGGTTTGTCGGAAGAATGATCCAATGAGGCTTCTTCAAGCCTGCGCGCGACCCGCAGGGGGATGCGCGGAACAAGCCGAAAGAGTCGTTCCCAAGCGACCCTCGAACAACACATCACGCGGCGTCGAGCCGCTCGGAGACCTTTCATGACAAGCAGCACGACCAACGTGGCCACGCCTACCCGGGACGACATCCGCCGGGTGGCGCTGGCGAGCATCATCGGTTCAGTGATCGAACAGTACGATTTCCTGGTCACCGGAATCATCGCCGCCACGGTCTGGGGGGGCGTGTTCTTCAAACTGCCGGCGCTGGCGGCGGTGGCCGCGGCCATCGCGGTCTACGGCCTGGGCATCGTGATCCGCCCGGTCGGGGCCTTCATCTTCGGCAACATCGCTGACCGTTACGGCCGCAAGGACGCGATGGTGTGGGCGCTGCTGCTGATGGGCGTGAGCACCCTGCTGATCGGGTTGACGCCGACCTACGACTCCATCGGCGTGATCGCGCCGGTGCTGCTGATCTTGTTCCGGCTGGCCCAGGGCATCAGCTTCGGCGCCGAGTTCGGCACGGCCTCGACCTGGGTGGTGGAGCAGGCAGCGAATAGCCCCAACCGCGCCTTCTGGGGCGCGTGGGTGGGATTCGCGATTCCCATCGGCCTGCTGCTGGGCTTCGGCTCGGTGATCATCGTGCGCTCGTCGATGCCGCCGGCGGAGTTCGTGGCCTGGGGCTGGCGCATCTTCTTTTTCATCGGCTTCGCGGTGGCCATCGTGGGCATCGTGATCCGTGCACGCTCGATGGACAGTTTCGTGTTCGAGCGCTTCCAGAAGGACCGCGAGATCCTGTCCAGCCCGGCCGCGCAGGTCTGGAAGGAAATGCCCCTGCGCATCCTGCGCACCTCGCTGGTCAACGCCATGTTCGGCGGCGCCTTCTTCCTCAGCTTCGTGTTCGGAACCGGCTACATGAAGGCCGTGGGCTTCACCGGTACCCAGGCGGAGACGGTGGGCCTGATCGCGGCCGCGTCGATGCTGGTGTTCATGATCATCGGGGCCAAGCTGGCCGACCGCATCAACCGCCGCACCGTGCTGCTGGTGTCGGCGGTGGTGTTCCTGGTGTGGGCGATTCCCTATTTCTACCTGATCAACGCCCACAGCTTCGCGCTGGCGGTGCTGGCCGAGGTGGTGGGTTTCGGCTTCGTGTTCGGCTTCGGCTATGGGGCCATCCCGACCTTCTACACCGAGAACTTCCCCACCCGCTACCGCGCCTCCGGCGCCAGCGCGGGCTACCAGATCTCGCAGGTCTACGGCGGCGGGCTGATCCCCATCGTCGCGGGGTTGATCCTGCATGCCTACGGCATCCACAAGGCCTGGCTGTACATCGGGCTGTTCGTGATGGTCTACGCGGTGCTGGCCATTCTGGCCATCCTGGCCACGCCGGAGACCAAGGGCGTCGATCTCGAGGCCTGAAGCCCGCGGGCCCGCAGGAGGCCGCGGTGTTCCCGCTGGCGCGCGCCCTGAGCGCGCAGATGTGGGCCGCGCTGGGAGGCGACCCGGCGCGCCTGGGGCGGCTGCGCCTGCAGGGCGAGGGGGCGCTGCCCGGGGCCTTCGCGGTCAGCGATTTCGCGGCGGCCGCGGTGGCCTGCGCGGCGCTGGCGGCCGACGAGCTGCACGGCCTGGCGCCGGGCACGCGGGCGGGCGACGCCGCGGCCGTGCGCGTGGACCGTCGGCTGGCGGCGCTGTGGTTCGCCGAGTCCCTGCGTCCGCAGGGCTGGCAGGCGCCGCCGGCGCGCGACACCCTGACCGGCGACTACCCTTGCGCCGACGGCTGGATTCGCCTGCACTGCAACGCTCCGCATCACCGCGCCGCGGCCTGCCGCGTGCTCGGCCTGCAAGCGCGAGCCGACTCCGTGGCCGCGGCACCCGCGGTGGCCGCCTGGAAGGGCGTCGAGCTGGAGCAGGCGGTGGTGGAGCAGGGCGGCTGCGCCGCGCAGATGCGCGATGCGGCCACCTGGAGCGCGCATGTGCAGGGCGCCGCGGTGCGCGCGCAGCCGCTGGTATTGCGGGCGGAGTTTCCCGCCGCGGTGGCGGCCTGGTCGCCCGCCGCGGGCCGTCCCTTGCGGGGCCTGCGGGTGCTGGACATGACCCGCGTGCTCGCCGGGCCCGTGTCCACCCGCATGCTGGCGGGGCTGGGGGCCACGGTGCTGCGCATCGATCCGCCCTCCTGGGAGGAGCCGGGGGTGGTGCCCGACGTCACCCGAGGCAAGCGCTGCGCGCGCCTGGACCTGAAGACCCCGCAGGGGCGAGAGGCCTTCGAGCAACTGCTGGGCGGGGCCGACGTGTTCGTGCATGGTCTGCGCCCGGGCGCGCTGGACGCGCTGGGCCTGGACGCCGCCACCCGCCAGGGCCTGCGCCCGGGCCTGGTGGACGTGTGCCTGGATGCCTACGGCTGGTCCGGCCCCTGGGCGGCTCGGCGGGGCTTCGACAGCCTGGTGCAGATGAGTTGCGGCATCGCCGAGGCGGGCATGCGCCATGCCGGCGCGAGCCGGCCGGTGCCGCTGCCGGTGCAGGCGCTGGACCACGCCACCGGCTACCTGATCGCGGCCGCGGTGCTGCGCGCGCTGAGCCAGCGCGTGCAACGCGGCGTGGGCACCCATGCGCGCCTGTCGCTGGCGCGTAGCGGGGCCCTGCTGCTCGACGCGCCACCGCCCGAGCCCCGCGAGGCGCACGCGGCATCGGGCGAGGCGGACCTCGAGCCGGCGATCGAGCACACCCCCTGGGGCCCGGCGCGGCGCATCCGCGCGCCCTGGAGCATCGACGGCGTGGACACGCGCTGGGAGCTGCCGGCGGCCGAACTGGGAAGCTCGCCCGCGCGCTGGCCCTGAGGCTCGGAGAGGGGCGCAGGGGGCGGGCGGTGTCGGCGCCGCTGTCTGCTCAGGTCTGCTGGTACAGCGCCGCGTGGTCGTCGCGCAGACGGCGCTTGAGCAGCTTGCCGCTGGGGTTCTTGGGTAGCGCGTCGACGAACACCACCTTCTTCGGCGCCTTGAAATGCGCCATGCGGCTTTCGCAATGGGCGATCAACGCGGCCTCGTCGAGCTGCTGCCCGGCCTTGAGCACGACGAAGGCGGTGACGGCCTCGATCCAGCGCGGATGGGGCAGCGCCACCACCGCCGCCTCGCTGACCTGGGGCAGCAGGTAGATGCATTCCTCCACCTCGCGGCTGGCCACGTTCTCGCCGCCGGTCTTGATCATGTCCTTCTTGCGGTCGACCACGTACAGGTAGCCCTCGTCGTCCAGGGTGCCGAGGTCGCCGGAGTGGAACCAGCCGCCGTCGAAGGCGGCCGCGGTCTTCGCTTCGTCGCGGAAGTAGCCGCTCATCAACTGGGGCGAGCGGTGCACGATCTCCCCCACCTCGCCGGGCGCGACGTCGCGCATCTGGTCGTCGACCACGCGGGTACGCACGTTCAGCGCCGCGCGTCCGGCCGACCCGGGCTTGCGCAACTGGTCCTCGGGTTGCAGCAGCGTGGCCAGCGGCGCGATCTCGGTCTGCCCGTACAGGTTCCACAGCCTCACACGCGGCAGGCGCTCGGCGAGTTCGCGCAGCACCGCCACCGGCATGATCGAGGCGCCGTAGTAGCCCTTGCGCAGGCTTGCCAGGTCGGTGGTGTCGAAGTCCGGGCAGCGCAGCAGGCCGATCCATACCGTGGGCGGCGCGAAAAAGGAACTGATGCGATGCTGCCCGAGCAGCCCCAGCAGGGCTTGCGGCGAGGGCTGCGCGGTGATCACGTTGCTGGCGCCGACGTACACCGCGGGGCCGAGGAACACGTCGAGCTGGGCGCAATGAAACAGCGGCAGCGCGTGCAGCAGCAGGTCGTCGGAGGCGATCTCGGCCCCCACTACGCAACTGACGTACTCCCACAGCAGCGCCTCGTGGCTGAGCACCGCGCCCTTGGGAGCGGACTCGGTGCCGCTGGTGTAGACGATCTGCGCGGGCTCCGAAGCCTGCAGCGCGGGCTGCGGTGCGTCGCCCTGCATGCGCAACAGCTCGGTCCAGTCGATCATGCCCTGCGCCGGCTGGCTCGCGCGCTCGGACTCGAGCCACACGAAGTGGCGCACCGAGCTGCCGCGCGCGGCCTCGCGCGCCACCGGCGCGAATTCGCTGTCGCTGGCCAGCAGCATGGACTCGGAGTGGCGCAGGATGAACCCGGCCTCGGCCGCACCCAGCATGAAATTCACCGGCACCAGCACCGCGCCCAGGCGTGCCAGCGCGAAGCGCATCGCCGCGAAGGCGTGGGAGTTGCGCGACAGCAGGGCCACGTGGCTGCCGCGCTGCACGCCCAGTGTGTGCAGCCCGCGTGCCAGGCGCTCGCACACGTCGGCGAACTGCGCGTAGCTCCACTGCGTATCCCCGCAGGCGATGGCCAGGCGTCGCGGATGGCGCGCCGCGCTGCGCTGCAGCAGGTCGAACAGGGTCTGGCTGCGCGCGGGCATGGTCATCGCTGGGGCCTGGTCGGAGGGTCGGATGGTCGTGGGGGAGGCTGCGCGGATTCTGGGTCGTGGGCGTAACTCTTGGCAACAAGGGTTGCCCCTGGGTCCTGCGCCGGGTCAAAGATCGGTAGGCTCACGGGAGACCACAATACCCTCCGAGACCGAGGCGAGGAGACATCGATGAGCGACAGTCCGTCCGCGCAGGCCTTCCTGCAGGCCCGGGATTTCCTGCTGCGCCACCGCAGCGACTATGCGGCCGCCTATGCCGGCTTTCGCTGGCCGCAGCTCGAATCCTTCAACTGGGCGCTGGACTACTTCGATCCGATGGCCCGCGGCAACCAGGCGCCGGCGCTGTGGATCGTCGATGAGGACGGGCGCGAGGACAAGCTGAGTTTCGATCACATGGCGCGGCGCTCCTCGCAGGCGGCCAACTGGTTGCGCGGCCTGGGCGTGCGCCGCGGCGACCGCGTGCTGCTGCTGCTGCCCAACGAGGTGGCGCTGTGGGAGTGCATGCTGGCGTGCATCAAGCTGGGGGCGGTGATCGTGCCCACCACCACCCTGGTCAGCGTGGACGACCTGCGCGACCGTTTCGAGCGTGGCGCCGTGCGCCACGTGATCTGCAGCGCTCCGGCGGTGCAGCGCTTCGCCGCCTTCGACGGCCCCTACACGCGCATCGTGGTCGGCGGCGAGGCGCCCGGATGGCTGTCCTACGAGGCCTCGCGCGAGGCGCCGGAGGACTTCGCGGCCGACGCTCCGACCCGCGCGGAGGATCCGCTGCTGCTGTACTTCACCTCCGGCACCACGTCGCGTCCCAAGCTGGTGCTGCACAGCCACCAGAGCTATCCGGTGGGGCATCTGTCGACCATGTACTGGATCGGCCTGCGCCCCGGCGACGTGCACTGGAACATCAGTTCGCCGGGCTGGGCCAAGCATGCCTGGAGTTGCTTTTTCGCGCCCTGGAACGCGGGCGCGACGGTGTTCATCTTCAACTACGCGCGTTTCGACGCCTGCGCCGTGCTGGACGCGCTGCAGCGCCATGGCGTGAGTTCGCTGTGCGCGCCGCCGACGGTGTGGCGCATGCTGATCCTGCAGGACCTGGGGCGCTGGAAGGTCTCGCTGCGCGAGCTGGTCGGCGCGGGCGAGCCGCTCAACCCCGAGGTGATCGAGAGCGTGCGCCGGGCCTGGGGCATCACCATCCGCGACGGCTACGGCCAGACCGAGACCACCGCGATCGTCGGCAACACCCCCGGCCAGCCGGTCAAGCCGGGTTCGATGGGGCGTCCGCTGCCCGGGTATCGCGTGGTGCTGCTCGACGCCGACGAGCGGGCCGCCGCGGATGGCGAGGTGTCGCTGGACCTGAACCAGCGCCCGCTGGGGCTGATGCTGGGCTACGAAGGCCAGTCCGACAAGACCGCCGAGGCCTGTCGCGGCGGCAACTACCACACCTCCGACGTCGCCAGCCGCGATGCCGACGGCTACCTCAGTTACGTCGGGCGCTCGGACGACGTGTTCAAGGCCTCCGACTACCGCATCAGTCCCTTCGAGCTGGAAAGCGTGTTGATCGAGCACGACGCCGTGGCCGAGGCGGCGGTGGTGCCGGCGCCGGACCCGATCCGCGCCGCCGTGCCCAAGGCGGTGGTGGCGCTGCGCGCCGGGGTGCAGCCCAGCCGCGAACTCGCGCTGGACATCCTGCGGTTCGCGCGCGAGCGCCTGGCGCCGTACAAGCGCATCCGGGTGATCGAGTTCGCCGATCTGCCAAAGACCCTGTCGGGCAAGATCCGCCGCGTCGAGCTGCGCAAGCGCGAACTCGGACGCGACGGCGGCGAGACGCGCGAGCTGGAGTTCCGCGAGGACGACTGAGCTCGCGCCCCGCGCCGCTCGCGCTGAGTCACAATGTGCGGGTAGGGCGCGCCGACCTGCCGCGGGCGGGAGCGCGCCGGGGAGCGTGTGATGGATCGCAGGGAACGCGCGCGCCGCGTGTGGCTGCTGGGTGCGCTGGCCGCGGCCGGCGCCTGGCCGGCGGCCAGCGCCTGGAGCTTCGACCTCGGACAACTGCAGAAACAGCTCGGCGGTGCCCTGCCGGGCGGGCTTCCAGGCGGGCTCGCGGGTAGCGCCGCGCAGGGCGGCGGCGCCACGCCAGTCGGCGCGAGCCCGGCGCTGGGCGCGCTGAGCGACAGCCAGGTGGGCCAGGGCCTGAAGGATGCGCTGGGGCGCGGCGTGGACGTGGCCGTATCCACGCTGGGGCGCCGCGACGGGTTCTGGGGAAGTCCGCAATGGCGCATCCCCCTGCCGCCGGCGCTCGAACAGGCTTCCAGCCTGATGCGCATGGCCGGGCTGGGCGCGCAGGCTGACGCACTGCAGCTGGCGATGAACCGCGCCGCCGAGGCGGCGGTGCCCGAGGCGCGCTCGTTGCTGGTGTCGGCGGTGCGCCAGATGACCATCACCGATGCGAAGAACATCCTCACCGGCGGCGACCACGCCGCCACCGACTACTTCCGCGCCAAGACCCAGACGCAGTTGCAGCGCAGCTTCCTGCCCATCGTGCACCAGCAGACGCGCAAGGTCGGCCTGGCGCAGACCTACGACCGCTACGCCTCGCAGGCGGCCCGCTTCGGCCTGGTCAAGCAGGACCAGGCCAGCATCGACCAGTACGTGACCCAGCAGGCGCTGGATCGGCTGTACCAGGCGATCGGCGACGAGGAGCAATCCATCCGCGCCAACCCGGCGGCGGCGGGCTCGGCGCTGGTGCGCAAGGTGTTCGGCGCGGTGCGGGGAGGCTGAGGCGCCCATGCACGAGCTTGTCCATCCCCAGGCCGGCGCCGGCTGGGCCTCGCGCCTGCAGTTGCGCTACATGCACGAACAGGGGCGCACGCGCGCCTGGCACCTGCACGAAGGCGCGCTGCGCGTGCTGGCCGCGCTGTACCCCGAGGGCGACGCGGTGTGCCACCACGTGCTGGTGCACCCGCCGGCGGGCATGGCCGGCGGCGACAGCGTGCGCATGGAACTGGAACTCCAGCCGGGCGCGCATGCCTTGCTCACCACGCCCGGTGCCACGCGTTTCTACCGCAGCCTGGGAGGCACCGCGTCGCAGACCCTGCACGCGCGGGTGGCCGAAGGCGCGCGCCTGGAGTGGCTGCCGCTGGAAAGCCTGGCCTACGAGGACTGCATCGCCGAGAACCGCGCGGTGTTCGAGCTGGCCCCGGGGGCCGAGATGCTGGCCTGGGACATGCTCGCGCTGGGCCGGCCGGCCGCAGGCGACCTGTTCGGGCGCGGCAGCTTCACCCAGCATCTGGAGATTCCCGGCGTGTGGCTGGAACGAGGGCGCATCGACGGGGCCGACCGCGTGCTGCGCGAGGCTCCGGGCGGCCTGGACGGCCAGGCTGCTTTGGGCACCCTGGTGCTGGCCGCCGGCGCGCCGCTGGTCGCCGCGCGGCGCGAGGCGCTGCTGGAGACCGCGCGGGCGCTGGTGGAGTCGCCGTCCGAAGGCGTGCGCGCCGGGGTCACGTCGCCCCAGCCTGGGGTGCTGGTGCTGCGGGTGATGGCCCAGCGCATCGAGCCGGTGGCGCAATTGCTGCGAACCGTCTGGGCCGCCTGGCGCACCCAGGCCTGGGGCATGCCCGCCTGCGCGCCCCGCGTGTGGAACACTTGATGCCGGAAGAACCGGGCCCGTGCATGCACGGGCCCGGTTCTTCCCGAGGAGCGTTCAGGCGGGCGAGAGCAGGCCGCGGGTCTCGATGAAGCCGATCACGTCCTCCAGGCCCTGCAGGGTCTTCAGGTTGGTCATCGCGTAGGGCTTGCCCGGGCGCATGCGCTCGGTGTCGGCGCGCATGACCGCCAGGTCGGCGCCCACATGCGGCGCCAGGTCGACCTTGTTGATCACGAACAGGTCGCTGCGGGTGATGCCCGGGCCTCCCTTGCGGGGGATCTTCTCGCCGCCGGCCACGTCGATCACGTAGATGGTGAGATCCGACAACTCGGGGCTGAAGGTGGCGGCCAGGTTGTCGCCGCCGGATTCGATGAACACGATGTCGGCGTCGGGAAAGCGCTCGAGCATGCGGTCCACCGCTTCCAGGTTGACCGAGGCGTCCTCGCGGATCGCCGTGTGCGGGCAGCCTCCAGTCTCCACGCCCTCGATGCGCTCGGGTTCCAGCGCACCGGCGACGGTGAGCAGGCGCTGGTCCTCGCGGGTGTAGATGTCGTTGGTGATCACCACCAGGTCGTAGCGCTCGCGCATGGCCTTGCAGAGCATTTCCAGCAGCGTGGTCTTGCCCGAACCCACGGGGCCGCCGATGCCCACGCGCAACGGCGGCAGGCGTTTGCTGCGCCCGCGGATGTGGTGCAGCGCGTGCACGGAGGAACCGGCCGAGGAAGCGGCGGAAGCGGCGGAAGCGGGAAGCGTGCTCATGGCGGGCTCAGGATCGGAACAGTCGGGAGTACTGGGTTTCGTGGCGCGCGCTGAGCACGGCCAGCATGGGGGAAAAGCTCTGCCATTGCGCGGGCCGGTCGCGCAGCTCCAGCGCGCCAGCGACGGCACCCGGAAGATCCAGCGACAGCGCGTGCAACAGACGCTGTCCGCTGCTCTGTCCCAGCGGCACGCCGCGCAACGCCGCCTGCACCTGATTGTCCAGCCAGGCGAATCCCAGCGCCTGCAGGCTGCGGCGCGCATCCAGGCCCAGCGCGCAGGCGCCGAGCGCGAAGCCCACCGGCCAGCAGGGTGCGGCGCCGAGTCGCGCGGCGAGTTCGAGCAGCGCGTGCCCGGGCAGCAGGCGCGCCAGCCAGTCCAGCATGGAGCGGCCCATCTGCTGGCTTTGCAGGCGCAGCTCGGCGCTCTCCCGGGTGGTCAGCACCCAGGACTGCACCTCGCGCAGGGTCCGCAGGTCGCCGACGCTCCACGCCGCATGGGCGCGCGCGGCGGCCGGCAGCTCGCCGCGCGCCAGCACCAGTTGCAGCTGGCCGCGCAGCCAGCGCAGCGCGCCGGCCTCGTCGAGCACGATGCCCGCGTCGACCGCGGCTTCCAGACCCTCGGAATAGCTGAAGCCGCCGACGGGCAGCGCCGGGGAGGACAGCCACATCATGGCCATCTCCGGCGCGGGAACACCGGGTCCGGAGGCCTGCGGCATGGCCTCGGCCGGCACCGGCGGGCGCTCGCCGTGCATGGCCTCAATCGTGCCCATGTCCGTGTCCATGTCCATGTCCGTGCTCGTGCTCGTGCTCGTGCTCGTGCTCGTGCTCGTGCTCGTGCTCGTGCTCGTGCTCGTGCTCGTGACCGTGACCGTGACCGTGACCGTGACCGTGACCGTGACCGGAGGCCGCGCCGTCGTAGGCCCCCGCCTCGGGTTCGAAGCCGGCCTGCGCCTCGCGCACCTCCAGACCCATGCGCCGCAGCATGTCGGCCAGCACCGGGTCGGGTTCGAGTTGCAGCAGCCCGGGGGCGAGCTGCAGGGGCACGTGGCGGTTGCCCAGGTGGTAGGCGGCGCGCAGCAAGCCGAACGCGTCGTGCGCGCGCACCTGCAGCACCGGCTGCGCGGCGGCCTGCACGCGCACCAGCGAGCCGTCGGCTCCGACCAGCGCATCGCCGTCGCGCAGCACGCTGCCGCGAGGCAGGAACACCGCCAGCTCGCGGCCCTGGCTGTCGCGCGCGCCGAAGCGGCTGCGCGAGCGGGTATCCCAGTCCAGGCACAGCACCGCCGCGCGCTCCAGCAGCGTGCGCGCCAGGCCCCGGCCGCCCGGGATGCGCTTGTCGACCTGCAGGCGGGTGTCGTGCATGGTCTCAGAACAGGAAGTAGCGCTGGGCCATGGGCAGCGACGCGGCCGGCTCGCATTGCAGCAGCACGCCGTCGGCGCGCACCTCGTAGGTTTGCGCGTCGACCTGCATGGCCGGGGTGTAGGCGTTGTGCACCATGTCGGACTTGCGCACGCCGCGGCAGCCCCGCACCGCGCTCAGGGGCTTGCGCAGGCCCAGTCGCGTGCCGATGTCCGCGGCCAGCGCGGCCTGCGAGACGAAGCTCAGCGAGGTCGCGGCCAGGGCGCCGCCGAAGGCGCCGAACATGGGCCTCGCGTGCACCGGCTGGGGCGTGGGAATCGAGGCGTTGGCGTCGCCCATCAGCGCGGCGGCGATGAAGCCTCCCTTGAGCACCACGCTGGGCTTGATGCCGAAAAAGCCCGGGCGCCACAGCACCAGGTCGGCCCACTTGCCGACTTGCACCGAACCCACCTCGTGCGCGATGCCGTGCGCCAGCGCCGGGTTGATGGTGTATTTGGCGACGTAGCGCCGGGCGCGGAAATTGTCATTGCGGGAATCCGCGCAGGCCCGGCCCGGGTCCGCATCCGCCAGGGGCGCCAGCCAGCCGCGCTGGGCCTTCATCTTGTGCGCCGTCTGCCAGGTGCGCAGGATCACCTCGCCCACCCGGCCCATGGCCTGGCTGTCGCTGGACATGATGCTGATGGCGCCGAGGTCGTGCAGGATGTCCTCGGCGGCGATGGTCTCGCGCCGGATGCGGCTCTCGGCGAAGGCCAGGTCCTCGGCGATGCCGGCGTCGAGATGGTGGCACACCATCAGCATGTCCAGGTGCTCGTCGATGGTGTTGACCGTGTAGGGGCGCGTGGGGTTGGTGGACGAGGGCAGCACGTTGGACTCGCCCAGCACGCGCAGGATGTCGGGCGCGTGGCCGCCGCCGGCCCCTTCGGTGTGGAAGGTGTGGATGGTGCGGCCCTTGAAGGCGGCGATCGTGTCCTCGACGAAGCCCGACTCGTTCAGGGTGTCGGTGTGGATGGCCACCTGCACATCGGACTGCTCGGCCGCCTCCAGGCAGGTATCGATGGCCTGCGGCGTGGTGCCCCAGTCCTCGTGCAGCTTGAGCCCGATGGCGCCGGCGTCGAGCTGCTCGCGCAGGGGATCGACACGGCTGGCGTTGCCCTTGCCGTAGAAGCCCAGGTTCATCGGAAAGGCCTCGGCCGCCTGCAGCATGCGCGCCAGGTTCTCCGGGCCCGGGGTGCAGGTGGTGGCATTGGTGCCGGTGGCCGGCCCCGTGCCGCCACCCAGCATGGTGGTGACCCCGCTCATCAGGGCTTCCTCGATCTGCTGCGGGCAGATGAAGTGGATGTGCGAGTCGATGCCGCCGGCGGTGAGGATCATGCCCTCGCCGGCGAGGATCTCGGTGCCGGCGCCGATGACCATGTCCACGCCCGGCTGCACGTCGGGGTTGCCGGCCTTGCCGATGGCGGCGATGCGCTGGCCGCGCACGCCCACGTCGGCCTTCACGATGCCCCAGTGGTCGAGGATCAACGCATTGGTGATCACCAGGTCCATGACGCCCTCGGCGCGCGTGGCCTGGCCCTGGCCCATGCCGTCGCGGATGGTCTTGCCGCCGCCGAACTTGACCTCCTCGCCGTAGCCGCCGGCGCGCAGGGTGTAGTCCTGCTCGACCTCGATGAACAGCTCGGTGTCGGCCAGCCGCACGCGGTCTCCGACCGTGGGCCCGAACATTTCCGCGTAGGCGCGGCGCCCGATTCTGGTCATTGGTCTGCCCTCCTCGCTGCGCATGCAAGTTCTCCCATCACCTCGCCGCGAAAACCGAACACGCGGCGCAGCCCGCCCAGGGGCACGAGGAGCACCGTGCGCTGCTGGCCGGGCTCGAAACGCACCGCGGTGCCGCTGGCGATGTCCAGGCGCATGCCGCGCGCCGCGTCGCGGTCGAAGCGCAAGGCCGGGTTGGTCTCGGCGAAGTGGTAGTGGGAGCCGACCTGGATCGGGCGGTCGCCGGCGTTGTGCACCACCATGCTCAGGCGGGGCCGTCCGGGGTTGAGCTCGAGCTCGCCGTCGGCGCAGAGGATTTCTCCGGGGATCATGCTGTGGGTTCCTCGGGTAGGGGTAGGGGCGCGGAATTCAGGCGATGGGCTGGTGCACGGTGACCAGCTTGGTGCCGTCGGGGAAGGTGGCCTCGACCTGGATGTCGGGGATCAGTTCGGCGACGCCGTCCATCACGTCCTCGCGCGACAACAGCTCGCGGCCCCGGCTCATCAGTTCGGCCACGCTGCGGCCGTCGCGCGCGCCTTCCATGACGGCCGCGCTGATGTAGGCGATGGCCTCGGGCACGTTCAGGCGCAGCCCGCGCGCCTTGCGGCGTTCGGCCAGCAGCGCGGCGGTGAAGATCAGCAGCTTGTCCTTTTCGCGGGGGCTCAGGTCCATGGTCCGGATGGGGCGGGGAAGGGTTGGGGAATCGACCCATGCACCATGGCAAGAACCGTACCCGCCGTCGTGGTGCGCGGCGCAGGGGAGGGCGCACCCGCGCTGGGCGTGCGCCTGGGGTGAGGCGTGGTGCGCGCACGCACGTCCGCGGTGCGCGCCCGGTCGGCGCGCCCGCTCATGGTGCGCGAGGGGGCGGGCTCCTCTCGCGCGCGCGTGGCTCGCGCGCGTGCGCGGCGCGCTGAATCAGCGCGCCGCGGGCGGATCGAGCGCCGGGCGGGGTGGCACGGGACTTGCACTTAGCCCGGCATCCCTTGACCCCCCTTGAAGAGGATGACCAGCATGGACCGTCGCAATGCCATCAAGACCCTGGGCGGCGCCGCTGCCGCCGTCGCGGCCAGCAGCCTGCCCTTTCCGGCGATCGCCGCGCGCAAGTCGCCGATCAAGGTCGGCATCCTGCATTCCCTGTCCGGAACCATGGCGATCTCGGAGACCGCGCTGAAGGACGTGGACCTGATGACCATCGCCGAGATCAACGCCGCCGGCGGCGTGGACGGCCACCCCATCGAGCCGGTGGTGGTCGACCCGGCGTCGAACTGGCCGCTGTTCGCCGAGAAGGCGCGCCAGCTGATCTCGCAGGACAAGGTGGCGGCCATCTTCGGCTGCTGGACCTCGGTGTCGCGCAAGTCGGTGCTGCCGGTGCTCGACGAACTCAACGGACTGCTGTTCTACCCGGTGCAGTTCGAGGGCCAGGAGCAGGACCCGCACGTGGTGTACACGGGTGCCGCGCCCAACCAGCAGGCCATTCCCGCCACCGAGTACCTGATGAGCCAGGACGGCGGCGGCGCCAAGCGCTTCTTCCTGCTGGGCACCGACTACGTGTACCCACGCACCACCAACGCCATCCTGCGCGGCTTCCTGCACTCCAAGGGGGTCAAGGACAGCGACATCGCCGAGGTCTACACCCCCTTCGGCTTCAGCAACTACCAGAACATCGTCGCCCAGATCAAGAAGTTCGCCTCCGCGGGGCCGACCTGCGTGATCTCCACCATCAACGGCGACTCCAACGTGCCCTTCTACAAGGAGCTCGGCAACCAGGGCATCAAGGCCACCGACATCCCGGTGGTGGGCTTCTCGGTGGCCGAGCAGGAACTGGCGGGTATCGACTGCAAGCCCCTGGTTGGCCAGCTCACCGCGTGGAACTACTACGAGTCGCTGAAGAACCCGACAAACGCCAAGTTCGTCAAGTCCTGGAAGGCCTGGGTGAAGGCCAAGGGCCTGAAGGACTACCCGGTCACCGACGACCCGATGGAGGCCTCCTACATCGGCATCCACATGTGGAAGCAGGCGGTGGAAAAGGCCAAGTCCACGAAGGTCGACGAGGTGCGCAAGGCGCTGGTGGGGCAGAAGTTCGCCGCGCCCGACGGCTACACCGTGGAGGTGCTGGAGAACCAGTACCTGAGCAAGCCGGTGCTCATCGGCCAGGTGCGCGCCGACGGCCAGTTCGACGTGGTGTGGAAGTCCAAGGGCCTGGTGGCCGGCGAGTCCTGGAGCCCGTACATCCCCAAGCCCAAGAACGCCTGATCCGCCCCTTCCGCCTGTCGTCGTCCGAGCGCCACGCCATGTCCCGTCCAGCCCACGCCGTCCGCCTGCCGCGCCTCGTCCTGCCGCTGTTGTTGCTCCTCGGCCTGGCGGTGTGGCGCCCGGCGCTGGCGCTGGACGCGCAACAGGCGCTGGGCTTGAGTCGCGGCGGCACCTCGGCGCGCCTGGACGCGCTGCACCAGGCGCTGCGGAAGCCGGACGCCCGGCTCGCCGGGTTTCTCGGCGCGCTGCTCGACAACCGCGTGCAGCTCGACGGCGACAAGGTGGAGGTGCAACAGGGCGCGCAATGGGTCGATGCGGACAGCGGCAAGGCCGTGACGCCGAGCGCGGACGCCCAGCCGGTGGTGAACAACAACTACCTGCGCAAGCAGCTGCTGGCCGCGCGCGCGGCCCTGCAGCTGTTCTCGCCGCATCGCGCCGAGCGGCTGCAGGCGGTGCAGCGTCTCGAAGGCGATCCGGAGTCGCTCGACGCCGGCTTGGTGGGGCAGGCGCTGAAGCAGGAGACCGACCCCGGCATCCGCGAGCGCCTGCGCCTGCTGGCGGCCGCCGCGCGGCTGCGCGCCGGCGACGCGGCGCAACGCCTGGCGGCCGCCGGCGAGCTGGCCGCCAGCAACTACCCGGCGGTGCGTTCGCTGCTGCTGTCGCGCCTGCAGCGCGACGGCGATACCTGGGTGGAACCCGATGCCGCCGTGCGCCAGCGCATCCAGGCCTCGCTGGACGCCATCGATTCGCGCCTGGCCTGGGGCGAGCGCGTGGGCATGCTGTTCTCGGGCATCAGCCTGGGCAGCATCCTGCTGCTGGCCGCCCTGGGCCTGGCGGTGACCTACGGCCTGATGGGCGTGATCAACATGGCGCAGGGCGAGTTCATCATGCTCGGCGCCTATTCCACCTACGTGGTGCAGAGCCTGTTCCAGGCCTACCTGCCGGCCTGGCAGAACTACGCGCTGGTGGTCGCGGTTCCCTGTTCCTTCCTGGTCGCCGGCGGCATCGGCGTGGTCGCCGAACGGGTGGTGATCCGCCGCCTGTACGGGCGCCCGCTGGAGACCCTGCTGGCGACCTGGGGCATCAGCCTGTTGCTGATCCAGGGCGTGCGCAGCCTGTTCGGGCCGCAGAACGTGCAGGTGGACAACCCGCCGTGGATGTCGGGCGGCCTGCACCTGATGGCCAACCTCATCCTTCCCTACAACCGCATGGTCATCCTGGGCTTCACGGCCTGCGTGCTGCTGGGCATGGCCCTGCTCATCGGGCGTACCCGCCTGGGCTTGTTCGTGCGCGCGGTGACCCAGAACCGGCCCATGGCGGCCTGCGTGGGCGTGCGTACCGCGCGCGTGGACTGGCTGGCCTTCGGCCTGGGCACGGGCATCGCCGGCCTGGCCGGTTGCGCGCTCAGCCAGGTGGGCAACGTCAGCCCGGAGATGGGCACCCAATACATCGTCGACTGTTTCATGGTGGTCGTGCTCGGCGGCGTCGGGCAGCTCAGCGGCACCGTGGTGGCCGCCCTCGGCCTCGGCGTGGTCAACACCCTGCTGGAAGGCGTGGCCGGCGCGGTGCTGGCCAAGATCGCCGTGCTGGGCGTGATCATCCTGTTCATCCAGAAGCGTCCGCAGGGCCTGTTCGCCCTGAAGGGCCGCAGTGTCGAGGGCTGATGCCATGTCGTCGAGTTCGCCGAGCGTGTCCACCGGTGGCGCCGCAGCCGTGCAGCCCGCGGCGCACCTTCCCGCGACCACGAGCGCGCCCCGTGTCGGCCTGCTGCCAGGCTGGGGCTGGGCCGCGCTGATCCTGTTCCTGCTGGCCAGCTGCCTGCTGGTGCCCTGGCTCGCGCTGCACGTGCCGCAGTCCAGCGCATGGCACCTGTCGTCCTACTGGGTGGGCCTGGCGGGCAAGATCCTGTGCTACGCGATGGTCGCGCTGGCCATGGACCTGGTGTGGGGCTACGGCGGCATTCTGTCGCTGGGCCACGGGCTGTTCTTCGCGCTGGGCGGCTACGCCATGGGCATGTACCTGAACCGTGCGATGAACGCGGCCAGCGGCACGCTGCCCGATTTCATGCAGTTCATGCAGTGGACCCGCTTCCCGTGGTACTGGGCGGGCACGGGGCACTTCGCCTACGCGCTGTTCCTGGCGCTGGCCGTGCCTGGTCTGCTGGCCTTCGTGTTCGGCTTCTTCGCCTTTCGCTCGCGCATCCGCGGCGTGTATTTCTCCATCATCACGCAGGCGCTGACCTACGCCGCGATGCTGCTGTTCTTCCGCAACGAGACGGGCTTCGGCGGCAACAACGGACTCACCGACTTCAAGGTGCTGCTGGGCTGGCCGGTGGGCACCGCGGGCATGACGGTGTCGCTGTTCGTGGCCACCAGCCTGTGCCTGGTGCTGTGCTTCATGGTGCTGCGCTGGCTGGTGCAGGGGCGTTTCGGGCGCCTGCTCAGCGCCATTCGCGATGCCGAGAGCCGGGTCATGTTCTGCGGCTACGAGCCGCTGTGGTTCAAGCTGTTCGCGTGGACCGTCTCGGCCATGGTGTGCGGTCTCGCCGGTGCGCTGTATGCGCCACAGGTGGGCATCATCAACCCCGGCGAGATGTCGCCCGCCAATTCCATCGAGATCGCCATCTGGGCCGCGGTGGGCGGGCGCGGAACCCTGGTCGGGCCGATGCTGGGCGCGGTCGTGGTCAACGCGGCCAAGAGCTGGCTGACGGTGGCCTTCCCGCAGTTCTGGCTGTACCTGCTGGGTGCGCTGTTCGTGGTGGTCACGCTGTACGCTCCCGGCGGCATCGCCGGCCTGTTCATCGCCTGGAGGCGCCGCCGTGGCTGAACCCTCGATCCCGAGTTCCGCGCACGGCGGCCGTGCCGGCGAGCCGGAATCCGGCGTGGACTGGCGCGAGGTGGTGTTCCGCCAGGCGCCCGAGGCCGGCGAGGCCACCGCGGGCCTCGCGCGCATGCGCGCGCCCGGCGTGGACCTGAGCCACGGCGTGGCGCTGTACCTGGACGACATCAGCGTGAGCTTCGACGGCTTTCGCGCCCTCAACCGTCTGAGCCTGTCCATCGACGTGGGCGAGCTGCGCTGCATCATCGGTCCCAACGGCGCCGGCAAGACCACGATGATGGACGTGATCACCGGCAAGACCCGCCCCGACTCGGGTCAGGCCTGGTTCGGCCAGACCATCGACCTGCTGCGCCTGCGCGAGGCCGAGGTGGTGGCCGCCGGCATCGGGCGCAAGTTCCAGAAGCCCACGGTGTTCGAGAACCTGGACGTGCTGGAGAACCTGGAACTGGCGATGAAGGCGTCCAAGCGGGTGCGCGACGCGCTGTTCGCCCGGCTCAGCGCGCAGCAGCGCCTGCGCATGCAGGAGGTGCTGGAGACCATCGGGCTGCACGATCAGGCCCGACGCCGCGCCGGCGACCTGTCGCACGGCCAGAAGCAGTGGCTGGAAATCGGCATGCTGCTGATGCTCGAGCCGCAGCTTCTGCTGCTCGACGAACCGGTGGCGGGAATGACCGACGCGGAGACCGAGCGCACCGCGGAACTGCTGTCGTCCCTGGCCGGGCGCCACACCCTGATGGTGGTCGAGCACGACATGGAGTTCGTGCGCGCCATCGCGCGTCGGGTCACCGTGCTGCACGAGGGCAGCGTGCTGGCCGAGGGCAGCCTGGAGGACGTGCAGGCCGACGAACGCGTGGTCGAGGTCTACCTCGGACGTTGAACCATCCCCTGCCAGGCCACGGAGCACGAGCATGTTGAGCATCCAGTCCATCGACCAGTTCTACGGCGGCAGCCACATCCTGCGCGGGCTCAGCCTGCAGGTGCGGCGCGGCCAGGTGCTGGCCCTTCTGGGGCGCAACGGCGTGGGCAAGACCACGCTGCTGAAGTCCCTGATGGGTCTGGTGCCCATCCGCTCCGGAAGCATCGAGCTCGACGGGCGGCGCATCGACCGCCTGGGCTCCGACGCGCGCGCGCGCCTGGGCATCGGCTACGTGCCCCAGGGACGCGAGATCTTCCCCCGCCTGAGCGTGCTGGACAACCTGCGCATGGGGCTGGCCGGCGTGCCCGGGCGTCCGCAGGTGCCGGAGGAATTGTTCGAGTTGTTCCCGGTGCTGCGCCAGATGCTGGGGCGGCGCGGCGGCGACCTGTCGGGCGGGCAGCAGCAGCAACTGGCCATCGCGCGCGCCCTGGCCGCGCGCCCCAAGCTGCTGGTGCTGGACGAGCCCACCGAGGGCATCCAGCCCTCGATCATCAAGGACATCGAACGCGTGATCCGGCTGCTCGCCGCGCGTGGCGACATGGCCATCCTGCTGGTCGAGCAGTACTTCGACTTCGCCCGCGCGCTGGCCGACGAGTACTGCGTGATGGCGCGCGGCGAGGTCGTGCGCGCCGGGCGCGGCGAGGACATGGAAGCCGACGGTGTGCGGGCGCTGATCTCGGTCTAGGGCCGCGGACCGCGCAACGCCCCGCGTGCGAGCGGCGACCGCGCCCCGCGCTGCGCCGGCGACGGGGTGGTCGGCTCCGAGTGGGCCGACTGCGCCTGCGCTGCTCGGCAATCAGGCGCGCGCCAGAACTCGCTTCGCGCTGGTGCGCTGCGCTCGAACAGCTGCCGCAAGCATGATGTTGGAA
>JAKBNS010000056.1 GCA_021830925.1 Pseudomonadota bacterium
GCGCCGCCCGAGCCTGAAACCAACGCGAGCAACGCGCCCTTCCCCTTTCGGCCATGAGTCCCCAACGTTTCGAATCCCTGCTGGTCGCCCCCGACACCACGCTGCTGCAGGCCATGTCCTGCCTGGACGCCACGGCACAGGGCGTGCTGCTGGTGGTGGACGCCTCGCGACGCCTGCTGCGCACCATCACCGACGGCGACCTGCGCCGCGCCACGCTGGCCGGGCTCTCCCCGCAGGCCTCGCTGGCCGCGCTGCCCGGGGCCTCGGCGCAAAGCGTCGGACTCGGTGCTTCCATGCACGACGTGCTGCAACTCATGGACGCGCGGCGCATCGACCACGTGCCGGTGCTCGACGACCAGGGCCGCGCGGTGGACCTGGTCACGCGGCGGGAGTTGTCGCGCCGCACCTACCTTTCCTCCCCGCACCTGGGAGACGACGAGGCCGGGCTGGTCCGCGAGGCCTTCGAGTCGAACTGGATCGCGCCGCTGGGCCCGCACGTCGACGCCTTCGAGCGCGAGCTGGCCGAGTACGTGGGCGTGGGCCACGCGGCCGCCACCAGCTCGGGTACCGCGGCGCTGCACCTGGGATTGCGCCTGCTGGGCGTCGGCCCCGGCGACCATGTGCTGTGTTCCAGCCTGACCTTCGTGGCCAGCGCCAACCCCATCCGCCAGCTCGGCGCCACGCCTGTGTTCGTCGACTCCGAACCCGAGGGCTGGAGCATGTCCCCCGATGCGCTGCGCGCCGCGCTGGCGCAGCTCGCGCGCGACGGCGTGCGGCCCAGGGCCGCGGTGGTCGTGAACCTGTACGGCCAGAGCGCGCGCATGCACGAACTGCTGGGCCTGCTCGACGAGGCGGGCGTGCCCATGCTGGAGGACGCCGCCGAGTCGCTGGGCGCGACACTGCACGGGCAGGCCAGCGGCAGCTTCGGCCGCCTGGCGCTGTTTTCCTTCAACGGCAACAAGATCATCACCACCTCCGGCGGCGGCATGCTGGTGTGCGACGACGCGGAGCTGATCGCGCACGCGCGCAAGCTGTCGACCCAGGCCCGCGAACCGGCGCGTCACTACGAGCACGTGGAGGACGGCTACAACTATCGTCTGAGCAACGTGCTGGCGGGCATCGGCCGCGGCCAGCTGCGCGTGCTCGACCAACGCGTGCGCCGGCGCCGTGAGATCTTCGCCCATTACGCGCGCGAACTGGCCGGTGTGGGCGGCCTGCGCTGGATGGGAGAACCCGAGGGCCATCTCGGCACGCGCTGGCTTTCGGCCTTCACGCTGGAAGTGCCGGAAGCGTCGCGGCGCCGCGACGCTTTGCTCGACTTCCTGGAGCGCCACAACGTGGAGGCACGGCCGGTCTGGAAGCCCATGCATCTGCAGCCGCTGTACGCCGGCAGCCGCTACTTCGCGCATGCGCCCGGCGCGGACGTCTCGCGCGAGCTGTTCGAGGGCGGCGTGTGCCTGCCCTCGGGCTCCAACATGGACGAGGAACAGCTCGGCCGGGTGTGCGAGCTGGTGCTGCGCGGCCTGCGACTCGTGGGTGGTGCGAGCGCATGAGCCGCCTCGCGCAAACCTGGCGACGCGCGAGAGCCGCCGCGCTGCTGGACGCCGCGCTGGTCGCGCTGACCTGGCTGGCGGCCTTCGTGTTTCGCTTCAGCCTGCTGCGCAACAACGCGCCGGCCAACGTGCTGCACATCGTCGCCGTGACGCTGCCCATCGCGGTGCTCGCCTGGGGCGTGGCGCTGGACCGCTTCGGCATCTACCGCAGCGCCTGGCGCCACGCCAGCCTGCCCGACGTGTGGCGCCTGGCGCGCGCCTGCGCGGTGGCCGCGCTGGCGCTGGCCGCCGTGCTGCTGGTCATGCGCGTGCCGAATTTCCCGCGCTCCATCGTGCTCATCCACCCGCTGCTGGCCGGCGGTGCGCTGCTGGCGGTACGCCTGGCCCAACGCCAGCTGGCCGAGCGCAGCCACCGCGGCGCGCCGGGCGACGCCAGCCCGCTGCTGCTGCTGGGCAGCGTGGACGACGCGGCCCCGGCGCTGCAGAGCCTGCGCGCCACGCGCCTGTGGCGCGCGGTGGCTGTGTACAGCCCGCTCGAGGCCGAGGCCGGTGCGCGCCTGCAGGACCTTCCCGTGCTCGGGCCGCCGCGCACCCTCAGCGAGGTCGCGCGCGAGTTCGGCGCGCAGCACGCGCTGGTGGCGGGAAGCGCCGGCTCGGCGACGCGACGGCTGCTGCTGGAACAGGCCAGCGGGGCGCACCTGGCGCTGCTCACGCTGCCGCGCGCCGACGACTGGCTGCAGCAGGGAGCAGGCTCGGCGGTTCCGCGCAACCTGGAGCTCGACGACCTGCTCGGCCGCGCCGCGGTGCAGCTCGACGTGCGCGGCCTGTCGGAGCTTCTGGCCGGGCAGTGCGTGCTGGTGACCGGCGCCGGCGGCTCCATCGGCTCGGAACTGTGCCGCCAGATCGCGCGCTTCGGCGTCGGCCGCCTGGTATGCCTGGACATGTCGGAGTTCGCCATCTACCAGCTCGAGCAGGAACTGCGCGCGCGCCATCCGGACATGCCGGCCGTGTTCCTCACCGCCAACGTGCGCGACGCCACGCGGCTGCGCGTGCTGTTCGAGCGCCAGCGCCCGGCCGTGGTGTTCCACGCCGCCGCCTACAAGCACGTTCCGCTGATGGAGCAGGACAACGCCATCGAGGCCCTGCGCACCAACGTGCTGGGCACGGTGAACTCCGCGCGCGCCGCCGCGCTGTGCGGGGCGCGGCGCTTCGTGCTGGTCTCCACCGACAAGGCGGTGAACCCGACCAACGTGATGGGTGCCAGCAAGCGTCTGGCGGAGCGCGCGCTGCAGGTTCTGGCGCACGAGCATCCGGGCACGCGCATGGTGGCCGTGCGCTTCGGCAACGTGCTGGGCTCGAGCGGCAGCGTGGTGCCGCGCTTCGCCCAGCAGATCGCGGCCGGAGGGCCGGTCACGGTCACCCACCCGGACATCGTGCGCTATTTCATGACCATCCCGGAGGCGGCGCAACTGGTGCTGCAGGCCGCGCTGATGGGCGACAGCGGCGAGATCTACGTGCTCGACATGGGCGAGCCGGTACGCATCGTGGAACTGGCGCGGCTGATGATCCGCCTGTCCGGCCGCGACGAGGACGAGATCCCGGTGGTGTTCACCGGGCTGCGCCCGGGCGAGAAGCTGTTCGAGGAACTGCTGGCCGACGACGAGACCACGCTGCCCACGCCGCATCCGAAGCTGCGCGTGGCGCGCCACGGCGACGTGGAGGGGCCGCGCGTGGACCTCGACGCGCTGCAGCGTCGCATCGCCATCGGCGGCGACGAGCCCGAAGCCGTCGCGGTGAAGGAATTGCTGGTGTCCCTGGTGCCGGAATACCGGCCGCAACTTGCTCCGGAGGGCAATGCATGACAGGCAGCGCGCAATACGTGCTGGAAGCACGCGAGGTGCGCAAGCGCTTCGCCGGCGGACCGCAGGCGGTGGAGGTGCTGTCCGGCGCCTCGCTGCACCTTCGGGCCGGTCAGTCGCTGGCCATCACGGGAGCCTCGGGCTCGGGCAAGAGCACCCTGCTGCACCTGCTGGGCGGTCTCGATCTGGCCGATGCCGGCCAGATCGAGGTGTGCGGCCAGAGCTGGGCCGGCATGTCCGCCGCGCAACAGGGCCGGTGGCGCAATCAGCACGTCGGCTTCGTCTACCAGTTCCATCACCTGCTGCCCGAGTTCAACGCCCTGGACAATGTGATGATGCCGCTGCGCATCCGCCGCGTGGCCGCCGCGCAGGCGCAGCAGCGCGCGAGCGCGCTGCTGGAGCAGGTGGGCCTGGCGGCGCGCCTGCTCCACCGCCCGGCTGAGTTGTCCGGCGGCGAACGCCAGCGCGTGGCGCTGGCCCGCGCGCTGGTCACGCAGCCTGCGCTGCTGCTGGCCGACGAGCCCACCGGGAACCTCGACGACGACTCCGCCGACGTGGTGTTCGCGTTGATCGAGGCCATGGCGCGAGAGCACGGCAGCGCCATGGTGCTGGTCACCCACGACGCTGGCCTGGCCGCGCGCTGCGGGCGCACCCTGCGCCTGCAGCACGGCACGCTGCACGAAACCGGGGCGGCCTGATCAGGCCTGCGCGCGCAGGTAGTCGCCAGCGCAGCGCAACAGGTGGTCCAGCGCCGACTGGGCCATCGCGTCGTCGGCGTCGGGCCCCGCGCTCATCCAGTCGCGGAACATCGCGTACAGCTCGGCGTAGGCCATGGACAGCGGGTGCTGGGCGCTCAGGCCGGCGGCCAGCAGCCAGCGGCCCACCGGCCCCTCGGCCGGGTCGCGGCTCATGATCAGCGGCGGCTTGGGCTCCGGGTAGTGACGCGCGATCAGCAGATCGGTGTCCAGCGCCACCAGTTGCTCTGCCACGCAACTGAGCAGCCCGGGCTGGCGCGGCGGATGGCGCGGCAGCCACCCGCTCAGCCAGCGCTCGAATTCCGGCGCCGGCATGGGGCGAGCGATTCCCCAGCCCTGCGCCTGCGGCACGCGCAGCGCGCGCAGCGCATCGACGATGTCAGGGGTTTCCGCCCCCTCGGCCACGAAATCCACCCCCAGGCCGCGCGCCAACTGGGCCAGGCTCTGCACGAAGCGCAGGTCCTGCGGATTGTCCGACAGGCCGCGGATGAAGCCCTGGTCCAGCTTGATGATGTCGATGGGCAGCTCCTTCACCCGCAGCAGCGAGGAGTAGGCGCTGCCCACATCGTCCAGCGCGATGCGGCAACCGATGGCGCGCAGCGCGTTCAGCGTGTCCTGCGCGGTGGCGAAGGACAGGAAGTCGTTGTGTTCAAGCAGTTCCAGCACCATGCGCTGGGGCGGCAGTCCGCTCGAGGCGGCGACCTCGCGCACTGTGTCCAGCGCCTCGCCCGAGGCCAGCAGCAGCGGGTCGATGTTGACCGCCACGGCGAGCTCGGCGCCGCATTCGCGCTGCCAACGCAGCGCGTCCTCGGCCGCCTGGCGCAGCACCGCCACGGTCATCGCCACGAGGCCGTCGCGGCCGAGCTGATGGATGAAGTCCAGCGGCCCGATCAGCTGTCCGTGTCCGTCGTCCAGGCGAGCCAGCGCCTCCACCTCGACCACGCGGGAGCTGTTCATGTCCACCACCGGCTGGTAGTGCACGCGCAGCCCACCGTTGCCGAAGCGCTCGCGCACCAGGCGCAGGTGCTGATAGTGGTCGCGATCGACCTCGGGCTGGTACAGGCGCCAGAAGGGCGCCCCGCTGCCGCGCGGCTCGCGCTTGATCGCGTACAGCGCCTGATCGGCGTGGCGCAGGAGCTCGTCCGGATCGCTGGCATCCTCGGGGTAGACGGTCAGTCCGAGGCTGGCGCGGATCTGCAGCACGCTGTCGCCCGGAGGCAGGCTCACCGGCTCCACGATGCACTGGCGAATGCGGTTGAGCATGGGCTCCAGGTCCTCGCGCGCCACCATGCCCTGCAACACCAGCACGATCTCGTCGCCGCCCAGCCTGGCCACCATGTCGGACGAACGCACGGCCTCGACCAGGCGCGCGGCCACGGTGCGCAGCAGCGCGTCGCCCGCCGCGTGCCCGTGGTTGTCGTTGATCTGCTTGAAGTCGTCGAAATCCAGGATGCCCACGGCGACGAAGCCGCCATGGGCGTCGGCCTGCGCCAGCAGGTCCTGCAGGCGCGTGCGCAGGCCGCGCCGGTTGAGCAGTCCGGTAAGCGGGTCGTGCTCGGCCAGCCAGGAGATGTGGTGATGCTCCTGCTGCAGGCGCCGGCGCAGGTCGAAGGCGTCCAGCGCATGCCCGAGCAGACGCGCGACCCGCTCCAGCAGTTCGAGCACGGCGGGAGTGAACACGCCGGCACGCTCGGAGGCCACGCCGAGCAGCGCCCAGCGGTGGCCGCCACGCGGCACCGGCACCATGGCCACCGCGCGCATGCCCAGGCGGCGCACACTCTCGCGGTACTGGCTCAGCTCGGCATCGGCCAGGTAGTCGTTGCTGTACTGCAGGGAGCGGGTGTTCCAGGCACGCGCCGCAAGGCTGCGCTCGGACTGCTCGCCCAGCACGTTGGGACGATACCAGTCCTCGCCCACGTGGGCGCTGCCGGCCTGGGCCAGCAGATCCACGAAACCCTGCTGCCCGGCGCGCCCGACCAGGACCGCCTGGAACAGTCCGGAGTCGGCCAGGCGTTCGCAGGCCTTTTGCAGCATGTCGCCGAGATCCCCGGCCGACAGCACGAGCTCCTCCTCGGCCAGCAAGGCCCGGTACAGGCCCTGCGTGGTGTCGTATTCGCGTTGCTGCTCGCGCCTGCGCGTGACGTCGTCGAGCAGGCCCAGGTAATAGCGCGGACGCCCGCGCGCCTGGCTTCCCTCCGACAGCGGCGAAAGCTGCAGGGAAATCCAGGTCTCGCGGCCGTCGGCGCCGCGGTTGCAGAGCTCGACCCGGCAGGCCCGCGCCTCGGCCAGCGCGGCGCGCACCTCCTGCAGCGCCGGCTGGTCACCCGCGTCGCCCTGCAGGAACCGAGCGCGCGCGCCCAGCGCCCGCTCGGCGCCGACGCCGGTGAGCCGGCAGTAGGCGGGATTGACGTACAGCAGCGGAAAGTCCGCTTCGCGCGCGTCGGCGATCATCACGCCCTGGTCCATGGCGTCCAGCACGGAACGCCAGCCGGCCGCGCCGGGCATGTCCCAGGCGGCGGATTCGGTGGTGGAAGAGGATCGGGCCGGCGCTTGCATGGCGCACAGCATAGCCTCTCCGGGGCGCGCGCGACCCCCGGCGCCGAAGCGACGGCCGCTGGCGGCCGCGTTGACCCCGCGGGGCGAGCCGTCAGGGCTGCTCGACCGCCTCCAGCACCATGCGCGCGGTGCTGCGCCCCTGCCAGGTATTGGCTTCCAGGCGCCAGGCCACGCGCGAGCGCTCGGGCAGGAATTCGCTGCGGTTCCAGGCCACCAGTTCGCGCACCGCGGAGCCGCGCTGACCGGCGGTGCGCACGCGCGCGCGCAGGTGCCCGTTGCCGAACTGGCTTTGCTGCACCACCTCGATTTCGCTGGCGAACACCGGCGGCGCGAAACCCTGGCCCCACACCTGCTCCTGCAGCAAGGAGGCCACCTCCACGTCGAACCAGTCGGATTCGAGTTCGCCGTCCACCTCCAGTTCGCGTGCCAGCAGTTCGGGCGAAAGCCATTGCCCGGCCACGGCCTCGAAGGCGGCGGCGAAACGCTCGAAGCCCTCGGCGGCAATGCTGCAGCCCGAAGCCGCGGCGTGCCCCCCGAAGCGCAGCAACAACCCCGGTTCGCGCTTGGACACCAGATCCAGCGCGTCGCGCAGATGGAAGCCCGGGATGGAGCGCCCCGAGCCGCGCAGCTGGCCGTCACCTCCGGGGGCGAACACGAAGGTGGGTCGATGGTGGAGTTCCTTCAGGCGGCCCGCCACGATGCCCACCACACCCTCGTGCCAGTCGGGCGAGTACAGGCAGATGCTGGCATGGCTTGCGCCGTCCTGCGCATTGCGCAGCGGCTCCAGCGCCGCCTGCGCCTGCTCGCGCATGCGCTGCTCGATGCCCCTGCGCTCGCGGTTGATGGCGTCCAGGCTCTGCGCCAGCTGCAGTGCCTGCTCGTGGTCGTCGGTGCTCAGGCACTCGATGCCCACCGTCATGTCCGCCAGGCGCCCCGCCGCGTTGATGCGCGGGCCCAGCGCGAAACCCAGATCGAAGCATCCGGCGCGCCCGGCATCGCGCCCGGTGGCGACGAACAACGCACGCAGGCCCGGTTGCAGGCGCCCCTCGCGCATGCGCCGCAGGCCCTGCGCCACCAGCAGCCGGTTGTTGGCGTCCAGGCGCACCACGTCGGCCACGGTTCCCAGCGCGACCAGATCCAGCAGGCTGTCCAGGCGCGGCTGGTTGGCCGCGTCGAAAGCGCCGCGCGCGCGCAGCTCGGCGCGCAGAGCCAGCAGCACGTAGAACATCACCCCCACTCCGGCCAGGTTCTTGCTCGGGAAGTTGCAGCCGGGCTGGTTGGGGTTGACGATCACGTCCGCGGCCGGAAGTTGCGCGGCCGGCAAATGGTGATCGGTGATCAGCACGCGCATGCCCAGTTCGTGTGCGCGGCGCACGCCGTCCACGCTGGCGATGCCGTTGTCGACGGTGATGATCCAGTGCGGGCGGCCTTGCGCGCGCTGCGCTACCAGATCGACCACCGCGGGCGACAGGCCGTAGCCGGTGGTGAAGCGGTTGGGCACGACGTAGTCCACCTGCGCGCCCAGCATGCGCAGCCCGCGCAGCGCGACCGCGCAGGCGGTGGCGCCGTCACAGTCGTAGTCGGCCACCACGCACAGGGTTTCGCCCGCCGCGATGGCGTCCGCCAGCGCTCGCGCCGCGGCGTCGGCGTGCAGCAGCAGCGCGGGCGACAGCAGCGCGCTCATCTGGGGCTGTGCCTGCTCGGGCTCGCTCACGCCCCGGCCGGCCAGCAGCCGTGCCAGCAGCGGATGCACGCCCGCGCTTTGCAGGCGATGCACGCTGCGGGGGGAAGGATCGCGAAAGATGAAACGCATGCCAGGTCGCGCGGGAGGAATCGGAGTTCGGGGTCGGGAAATCGCTGCGGCTTCGGGGATTCAAAGCCCGTCGAGCAAGGCGCGCGCCGCCGTGTCGCGCCAGAAGTGCCAGGTACGCGAGGCACGCAGCTCCAGGTCCACCCAGGCATCGGAGCCGGCCAGCACCAGGCGCACCGCGGAGTGCTCGCGCAACGCGGCATCCAGGCTGGTCGCGGCGCGCGCGTCGAGTTGCGCGCAGGCTTGCCGCGGGTCCAGCGCCTCGTGCGCGGCAAGCTGCAGCAGGTGCAGCGGATGCGGGTGACGCGACGGGGCCAGCGCGGGGAGCGCATCGGCCAGCGCGCCCGACCAGGCGCAGCCGCCGGCACGCCAGGCCTCGGCCTCCCGCGGCTCCAGCACGAAGGGGTTGCTGGGCAGGGTGCGCAACGCCCCGCAGCCGTGCAACCACAGGGCGTTGACCTCCGGCAGTCCGGCTTCGCGCCGGGCCTCGTTCACCGGATGGGCCATCCACACCATCTGGATTTCCGTGAACAGACGGCGCCAGGGCCCGGCGGCCTGGCCGCCGGGCATCCAGCTCGCCGCGTTGCGCCCCACCGCACGCAACGGATCGGCCGTGAGCACCTGTTCCAGCGAGGGATGGCACAGCAGCCAGCAGCCGGGGCGTGGCGCGTGCAGTTCCCAGGCCTGTTCCTGCAGCAGCGGCAGCGCCGCCTCCAGCAAGGCCTGCGCCTGCGGCGCATCGAGTTCGAGCGCGGCGGGGTCGGCCAGTTGCAGGCTGTCGCGGCCGAGCACGAGATGCGCCGGCACGGCCAGCCCCCAGGCGCGCGCTCCAGGCTGCATTCCGGCGCCCGCCGCGGCGAGCGCTCCCCAGGGGGCTTGTTGATCCGGAGCATGCAGTTCCGGCTCGTCCAGGCCGAGCGCGCGACGCATCCAGCGCTCGGCCGGACTCAGCCACGCGGCCTGCGCGTCCTCGCGTTGCGCCTCGCGCGCCACGACATGCGCCATGCGCAAGGCGCGCAGCAGGCGCGGCAGGGCTCCGTCCCGCACCGCCTGGCGCCAGGCCTCGGCGTCCAGTGCGGCGATGTCGATCAACAGCGTGTGCATGCGTGCATTATCGGCTGCACGCCGCCCGCGACCGGCATCCGCCGGTCCGCGCGCCCGTTTACAGGGTGCGCGAATTCAATGCGCGCGCGCGTTGCAGCATGGCCAGCAGTCCGCGCAGCACCTCGCGCACCGGCTGGCCGCTGACGCTGAGCGGGCGCGCCGCCTGGCGCACGGTCGCGCGCTCGACATCGGGGGACCAGGAGCCCCGGCGCAGGGCGATGGACGCGGAACCCGCGCAGGACTGCGCGAACAGGGGAGACAGGGAGTTTGCGGAACGGGTGTTCATGATCAGCCTCATGGTTTACCCGAATCATAGGGTAATCCCTAGGCGCGAGGGTCTCGAAAATTGCCGCAGCGCACAAATTTCCGGAGGAAATCGCGCCCCCTTCGTCCCGAAAACCGCTCAAGCAACCGCCGGGCCGCCCCAAGGTTGCTTGCCCCCCCCTGGGGGGCGGGCCGGGCGCAGCCCGGCCCTGGGGGCGCACTCAAGCAACCGCCGGGCCGCCCCAAGGTTGCTTGACCCCCCGGGGGGGACGCACTCAAAGCAACTCGGTCATGCGCAAGGCCGCGTCGTTCAGCGCAGGCAGGTGCTCCAGCATCTGCGCCAGGGACATGCGTGCCACCGGCGCGTGCACCGCCATGGCGGCGCGCACCTCACCGCCGCGATCGCGCACCGGCACCGCCACCGCGACCAGCCCGGGGATGAACTCCTCGTTGTCCACCGCATAGCCTTGCTGGGAGATGCGTTCGCAGTCCGCGCGCAGCGCGGCAGCGTCGGTCAGGGTGTTGGGGGTGAGGGACTTGAGGGTGAGCTGGCCCAGCACGCGAACGCGCCGCTCGCGGCTCATGGAGGCGAGAAACAGCTTGCCGCTGGCGGTGCAGTGCAAGGGAACGTGCACCCCCACGTCGAGAGTCAGGCGCCACGGCCACGGCGCCTCCACCCGATCGAGGTACATGACTTCCACGCCGTCCAGCGTGGTGAAGTTGCAGGTCTCGCCGACGCTGCCCACCAGATCCGTCAGCACGCCGTGGCGCAGGCCGCGCACCGTGGAATGCGACAGGGAGTCGAAGGCCAGCTTGCGCAGTGCGGGTCCCACGGCGAAGTGACGCTCGTCGAGGTCGCGCACGATGTAGCCCAGTTCCAGCAACTGGTTGCACAGCCGGTGGGCGGTGGCCTTCGGCAGGCCCAGCGCCTGCGCGAGCTCGGCCAGGCTGAGCGCGCGGCCGGCATCGGCGATGAACGACAGCAGGCGCAGGCTGCGCTCGGCCGACGAACTCGTGGAAGCGGTCTCGGAGCCTTCCTGAGCGGGCGCGGTGCGTGCGGAAATGGCGGTTGTCTCGGGCATGTCAAAAAGTGTTTTTGAAACGTTGCGTTCCACTTTTAACCAAACTACCATGCGATCCAAGGGTTTTGACAGGATCCGGCGTCCCGCTGTCGCAAACAAGACGGAACGCCGGCGGATCGAGGAGCGGGTGGATGGCTGAGCAGTTCGACTACATCGTAGTAGGCGCGGGTTCCGCGGGTTCGACGCTGGCGGGACGACTGAGCGAGGACCCGCAGATCCGCGTGCTGCTGCTGGAGGCGGGGCCCGCCGACCGATCGTTCTGGATCCACCTGCCGATCGGCTACGGCAAGACCATGTGGAGCACGCGCTACAACTGGTGCTTCCATACCGACCCCGACCCGAACATGAACGGGCGGCGCATCTACTGGCCCCGCGGCAAGACCCTGGGAGGGTCGAGCTCGATCAACGGCCTGATCTACATCCGCGGCCAGCGCGAGGACTACGAGCATTGGGCCGAGTTGGGCAACGACGGCTGGGGCTACGACGATGTGCTGCCCTATTTCATCCGGAGCGAGCACAACCAGCGCGGAGCCAGTGACTACCATGGCGGCGACGGCCCGCTGAAAGTCTCCGACATCGGCGCGCGCCACGAACTCATCGAGGCCTTCATCGAGGGCGCGCGCCAGAACGGCGTGCCGCGTACCGACGACTTCAACGGTGCGCGCCAGGAAGGCGCCGGCTACTACCAGCTCACCACCTGGCGCGGCTGGCGTTGCAGCGCGGCCAAGGCCTACCTCGCTCCGGCGCGCTCGCGTCCCAACCTGCGGGTGCTCACCCAGGCCCAGGCCACCTCGTTGATTCTCGAGGGCGAGCGCGCGGTGGGCGTGCGCTACATGCGCCACGGGCGCCTGTGCGAGGCCCGCTGCGACGGCGAGGTGCTGCTCAGCGCGGGCGCCCTGCTGTCTCCGCAATTGCTCCAACTGTCGGGCATCGGCCCGGCCGATCACCTGCGTGCCCTGGGCATCCCGGTGGCGGTGGACCTGCCCGGCGTGGGCGAGAACCTGCAGGATCACCTGCAGATGCGCCTGATCTACGAATGCACGCGCCCGATCACCACCAACGACCAGTTGCGCAGCCTGTTCGGGCGAAGTCGCCTGGGCCTGCAATGGCTGTTCGCGCGCAGCGGTCCGCTGGCCGTGGGCATCAACCAGGGCGGCTGCTTCATGCGCGCATTGCCCGACGAGGCGAAAACGCCGGACATCCAGTTCCACGTGGGCACGCTGTCGGCCGACATGGCGGGCGGCGCGGTGCACCCCTTCTCCGGGTTCACGCTGTCGGTGTGCCAGCTGCGCCCCGAATCACGCGGACGGGTGCGCATCCGCAGCACCGATCCCTTCGAGGCGCCGTCGATGCAGCCGAACTACCTGGCCACCGACCTGGACCGCCGCACCGCGGTGGCCGCGGTGCGCGCCGCGCGCTCCATCGCGGCCTCGCCGGCGATGCGCCCCTACGTGAAACGCGAGGTCAAGCCGGGCCCGGAGGTCGGCGACGATGCCGCGCTGCTCGAGTACTGCCGCGACAACGGCGCGACCATCTTCCACCCCAGCGGCACCTGCCGCATGGGCACGGACGCCATGGCCGTGGTCGACTCCCGGCTGCGCGTGCACGGCGTGCGCGGCCTGCGCGTGGTCGACTGCTCGGCGATGCCCACCCTGGTGTCGGGCAACACCAACGCCCCGGCCATCATGATGGCCGAGAAGGCGGTGGACATGATCCGGGCCGACGCGATGCGCGCCTGAGCCGGCGCGCTGTTTCAGGCGCCTTTCACGCTTCGCGCAGCCAATGCGCCATGGCCTGCGCGAGCTGCAGTTGCGCCCATCGGGCGGCGGCGACCGCGCCGCCCATGCTGATGTAGCCATGGGCCAGGCCCCGATACTCGACCAGCACTGCGGGCGTTCCGGCCTGCTGCAGCGCGTGCGCGAACGCTTCGCCCTCGTCCCGCAGGGGATCGTGCGAGGCAAGCTGGACCAGCGTCGGAGGCAGCCCGGACAGATCGCCGAGCAGCGGCGCCCCGCGGAAATCCGGCGCCCGGCCGTCCGGGCCGAAATAGTGTCCGGAGAAGTAGTCCATCGTGCGTAGTGTGAGCGTGGGGCCTCGCGCGTGCAGGTGACGCGACGGATAGTCCCCGTCGTGGCCACCCGCCGCCGGCGGGTAGACCAGGCCTTGAGCGCGCAATCGGGGCCCACCCTCATCCCGGGCGAGCATGGCGCAGACACAGGCCAGCACGGCGCCCGCACTGTCACCCGCCACGCCCAGGCGCCGGGCGTCGAGGCCGAGTTCCAGCGCGTGCGCACCGACCCAGCACAACGCGGTCCACGCGTCGTCGACCGCGGCTGGGAAGGGATGCTCGGGAGCCAGTCGGTAGTCCACCGCAACGACCGCCGCCTGGCTGTCCACGCACAGGCGGCGGCACACGTTGTCGTAGCCGTCGAGATCGCCGAGCACGTAGCCGCCGCCGTGGAAGTACACGATACCGGCCCTCACGCCCTCGCCTGCCTCGGGTGCGTACAGGCGCAACGCGGGAACGCCGGATCGCGCCTCGATGTCACGGACCGTGCAGAGCGCCGGCGCAACGTCCGCGCTAGCGAGAATCTGCCGATACAGACCACGGCACGCTGCGGGCGCAACATCGGCAAGGTCGGGCGCGCCGCTGGCGGCCGCGCCGGCGACAAGGGCCGCCAGATCCTGGTCGAGTGCATGCATGTACGGCCCCTTCACAGGTAGGTGGATGCCAGCCCGCCGTCCACCGGCAGGTTGATGCCGCTGACCCAGCGCGAGTCCTCGGAACACAGGAAGGCGATGACCGGCGCGATCTCGTCGGCCAGCGCCGGGCGCTTCATGCGGTGGGCATCCTTGCTCACGCGCTCCTGGCCCAGCATGGCGACGAAGTCGCCCAGGATCGGCGTCATCACCGGCCCCGGCGCGACGCAGTTCATGCGCACGCCGTGGCGCATGAACCAGGGCTGCGACTGCGTGAAGGTCCAGACGATCAAGGCCTCCTTGAAGTACTGGTAGCAGCTGTCCTGCGCCACCGGATTGCGCGCCAGGTAGTCGGCCCCGGCCTCGAAGCCCTGCGTGGCCGCCAGCGCCTTGTGCGCCTCCAGCCGGGCTGGCCATTCCGCGCCGAGGATCGAGGCCACGTTGACGATGCTGCCGCCCTGCGGCATGCGCCCGAGCACGCTCTGCGTGAGATGACGCAGCCCGAGATAGTTGACCCGCGCGACCAGGTCCGCGGGCGCGGTACCGGGCACCCCCGCCACGTTGGCCAGGGCGTCGATGCGTTCGGGAAGTTCCCGCACCGCCGCGTCGATCGCCTGGGGCTGCGACAGATCGGCCTTCACAAATCCGTCCAGACTGATCGCCGGTTCGTTGCGATCGATGCCGACGACCCGCGCGCCGCGTTCGCGCAGCAGGCGCGCGCTCTCCCCGCCGATGCCCGAGCTGACGCCCGTGACGACAATGGTCTTTCCTGCAAGCTTCATGTTGGTCTCCTGGTTGATGGCGTGTTTTCGTCGAGGGACGTTCAGAAGGGGTACGGCGTGGCCGACTCCTTCACCGTGAACCACTTCCACGTGGTGAACACCTCCCAGTCGGCTGGGCCGCCATGGCTGGCGCCGTTGCCGGCCACGCCGGGGCCACCGAAGGGGTTGACGGCATCGTCGTTGACCGTCTGGTCGTTCACGTGAACCATGCCGGCCTCGAGCTGGCGCGCCAGCCGCATGGCCCGCCCGACAGAAGGCGAAATCACGGCGGCGGCCAGCCCGCCGCGACTGTCGTTGGCGATGCGCACGGCCTGCTCGTCGCTGTCGAAGGGAATCAGGTTGACCACCGGGCCGAAGGTCTCCTCGTCGTAGCCGGGCATTCCCGGGCCGACGCCACCGAGTACCGTGGGCTGGTAGAACAGGCCGTCGTGCCCGCCGCCAGCGAGCAGCTGCGCCCCGCCTGCCACGCTGGCCTGCACGCTCGCGTGCACGCGCTCGATCTGGCGCCTGTCGATCAGCGGGCCCAGCGCCACCTGGCCCGCGGCACCGTCGCCCACCGGCAGATGCGTGGCCTTGGCCACCAGCCGCTGCGCCACCGCATCCATCAACGAGGCATGCACGAGTACGCGGTTGGAGGCCATGCAGATCTGCCCCTGGTGCAGCCAGGCCCCCCAGGCGATGTTGCTGGCCGCGACATCCGGGTCGGCGTCGTCGAGCACGATCAGCGAATTGGTTCCGCCCAGTTCGAGAGAGAGCTTCTTCAGGTGCCGCCCGGCCAACTCGCCGATGCGCCGCCCCACCGCAGCCGAGCCGGTGAAGGAGATCAACGCCACCGCGGGGTCGACGACCAGCGCCTCCCCGACCTCGGCGCCCCCGGGCAGCACGTGCAGCACGCCCTCGGGCAGGCCCGCGAGCTCGAACAGCCGCGCCAGCAGGTAGCCGCCGCTGACGGGCGTGCGTGGGTCGGGCTTGATCACCACTGCGTTGCCCATGGCCAGCGCCGGTGCGACCACGCGCAGGGTGAGGATCAGCGGGAAATTGAAGGGTGAGATGACCCCCACCACGCCCAGCGGAACGCGCTGCGCCAGGCTCAGCCGACCGGACACGCTGGGTAGCACCTGGCCCTGGGCCTGCATCGGCACGCTCGCGGCGATGCGGCAGAAGGCGATGGCCTCCCGCAGCTCGTGCTCCCCCTTGGGGCCGATGCCTCCGGTCTCCCGCGTGACGTAGCGGGCGAGTTCGTCGAAATGGGCCTGCAGGATGTCCGCGGCGCGCAGGAAGATGGCGGCGCGCTCGCGTGGCGCCATGTCGCGCCATGCGGGCTGCGCCTCGCGCGCGGCACGGGCCGCGCCCACCACGTCGTGCGCGACAGCCAGGCCCACACGGGCGAGTTCGGCTCCCGTCGCGGGCTCGACCACGGCGGCGCTGGTCGACGCGGCGCGCCATCCGCCGCTGAACACGCTGTGCGCCCAGAGGGAATGCTGCAAGAAAGTGGTGTCGTTCATCGATGCTCCCGGTTGCGGCGCGCACCCGCGCCCTCGTTGCCGGCATGCGCAAAGGGCGTGCCAGAGACGCGCTTGCTGCGATGCGCAACGACGCGCGCGCACAGGGTCATGCCCTGCGCCGCAGACCGGAAGCATGAAATCGCTGCGGCGCAGCGTGGGGTATACGCTTAGGCGCGAAGTTCACTAATTGATCAACAATCCCGCAGTCCGTTCGACACGATTTCCTAGTTGATCAATACGCCATGGCCCGATCCCCGAGAATTTCCCTGGCCGAGGCCTCGCGAACCAGCGGCGGCCTGCTGCGCCGGGGCGACACGGCGCAGGACGATCCCGCGCATCCCCCGACGCTCGGCGACCTGACGGAGTCCCTGTTCTTCTCCCCGGGCGACGGACGCATCTGGCTGCAGAACCAGCGCATGGTGTTGCTGCACGGCGCGGCGTTCGGACATCTGCGCCGCGAACTCATCGATACCCTCGGCGCGGACAAGGCGCGCGGGCTGCTCACCCGCACCGGCTACCTTTCCGGCGCGCGTGACGCCGAACTGGTACGCAGCCGCTGGCCCGAAGGCGAATTGCTGTCGGTATTCCTGGCCGGCACCCGGCTGCATGCGCTCGAAGGCGTGGTGAAGGTCACGCCGCTGGCCGTGGACTTCGACAAACTGCGCGGAACCTACGAAGGCGAGTTCCGCTGGGAGCACTCGGTGGAAGCGGACGAACACCTGGCCGCCTATGGCGTGGGCACCGAATGCGCCTGCTGGAACCAGATCGGCTATGCCATCGGCTACGTCACCACGCTGCTGGGCCAGTTGGTGGTGTTCCGCGAAGTCGAGTGCCGTGCCACCGGCGCGGCGGCCTGCCGCGTGGTCGGACGCCACGCCGCGGCCTGGGGCGACGTGAGCGAGGACTTGCATCACCTGCACGCCCAGGGTTTCCACAGCCCCGCGCCGAGCACGACAGCATCGCCCGACCCGATGGCACCGACCGAAGGGCGGGCGACGCGAACTCCGGGCGAGCTGGTGGGCGCATCGTCGTCCTTCCATTCCGCCTGCCATCAGCTCGCACGTGTCGCGCGAACGCGCGCCACCGTGTTGTTCACCGGGGAGTCGGGCGTGGGCAAGGAGGCCTTCGCCCGCCAGCTGCATGCGACGGGGCCACGCGCGGCCGCCCCCTTCGTGGCCGTCAACTGCGCGGCGATCCCCGAGACCCTGCTCGAATCCGAACTGTTCGGCGTGGAACGCGGCGCCTTCACCGGCGCCACGCGCTCGCGCCCCGGGCGCTTCGAGCGTGCCGACGGCGGCACCCTGTTCCTGGACGAGATCGCCACCCTGAGCCTGACCAGCCAGGGCAAGCTGCTGCGTGCGTTGCAGGAAGGAGAAATCGAGCGCGTGGGCGGTACGCGCACGCTACGCGTGGACGTGCGCGTGATAGCCGCCACCAACGTGGATCTGCACGAGGAGGTGCGTGCCGGGCGCTTTCGCGAGGACCTGTACTACCGGCTCAACGTCTACCCCATCCACCTTCCGCCACTGCGCGAACGGCGCGAGGACGTGCCGCTGCTGATGGACCATTTCCTGCGGGTCGAGTCGCGCCGGCACGCGCGCTCGCCCAAGGGCTTCACCCAGCGCGCGATGCGGGCGATGATGCACTATGCCTTCCCGGGCAACATCCGCGAACTCCAGAATCTCATCGAACGCGGGGTGATTTCCTGTGACGACGGCGCGGCCATCGACGTGCCCCACATGTTCCGTCGGGAGCGACTGCCCGACGAGCTTCTTCTGTCGGTGGGCACCGACGGCAACCTGCAGCGCGAAGGCAACCAGGCGCGCAGCCTGCGCGACGCCGTGGCTGCCGCACTGGACGGAGGACCCCAGCCGCTGCACCGCATCGAACAGCATCTGCTGCGCGAAACCCTGCAGCAGCACGGGGGAAATGTCGCGGCCGCGGCGCGCGACCTCGGACTGACGCGCGCCCAGTTCGCCTACCGCCTGCGCCGGGGAGAACAGGCTCCAGCGCCGCGGCGGCGCCGGAGCAAGGCGGCCAAGGATTCGTAACACTTTCTTGCAATTCCCCGCTGTCGCCTGTCGCGAATGCGCACGCGCATCGCGTTATGGCCCGCAATGCATGCAGATTGTTCCGATCGCCAACTTTGCGGAGTCTCTCCATGAAACGACCCCTCCTCCCCGCTCCCGCATTGCTGTGCGCGCTCGCCCTGGGCGCGCTGGCACCGCTGAGCGCCGCCCATGCCGCCACCCGCTGGGAACGCGCGCATCCCCGGCGCGACCAGGTGCTCGACCGTACCCAACACCTGAACACGCGTATCCGCAATGAACGCCACGAAGGCGAGATCACGGGCGCGCAGGCGCGCAATCTGCACACCCAGGTGCGCGACACGCGCCTGGAGCAGCGAGCCATGGCGCACACCAACGGCGGCACCATCACCAAGGCGCAGCAAGCTGGTCTGAACCAGCAGGAAAACGCCATCAGCCGACAGGTGGGACGATGAACACGCCACGGCACGCTCGTCGCGTGGCCGGCACACTGCTGGCCGTCGCGCTACTGCTCAGCCTCGGCGGCTGCTACGTGCTGGTGCCCGGGCCCGGCTATTACGGCTACCACGGCGGCTGGCATCGCCGCGGCGACGACGACCGCTGAGCCCACGCCCCGGACAGCCCATGCCGCGTCGATGCTCGCGGACGCGCGCATCATGACTTCGATTTCCCTTTTCTCGCCACCCACCACGACACCATGAGCAAGGCTTCGAATCCCACCTCCCGCGGCCTGCGCCGCGTCGCCGCCGCCGCGACCCTGCTGGGTCTGGCCCTGGCCGCGGGCGTCGCCCATGCCGACTTCGACGATCATCCACACCTGGTCGCCGCGGATCGCGAGGCCTATCAGGCGATGATGCAATTGCGCGCGGCCAGCAACGGACCGGCCGCCTTCGGCGGCCATCGAGACCGCGCGCTGCATCTGCTGGAACAGGCGCGCAGGGAGATCCACGAGTCCGCGCGCTTCGCGGATCACCACCGTGACTGAGCGCGCTCGAGCCTGGCGTCGGCGCGCCGCGCCATGGCTGCTGCTGGCCGCGGCGGCGGGTCTGGGAGGCTGCGTGCAGGTGCCGCCGGCGCAACGCCCGCCGGTGGTCGTCGCGCGCCCCCGATCGCCGCTGGACGGCCACCCCCATCTGATCGCCGCGATGCGCTCCATCGACGCGCAGATCGCGCAATTGCGCGCGGCGCGCAACGGCGACGACGGCTTCGGGCGACATCGCCAGCGCGCCATCGAACTCGCGCTGCAGGCGCGCACGGAAGTGTTCCACGCCGCGGTGTTCGCCGACCGCCACCCCTGAGCGCCGGCGGCGCGCGAAAAAAAAGGCCTCGCATCGCTGCGAGGCCTTTTTCATCGTCCCACCGCGAACGGCGGGACGGCGGCCGTGGTCGCTCTCAAGTAACCGCCGGGCCGCCCCAAGGTTGCTTGACCCCAGATCGGAA
>JAKBNS010000191.1 GCA_021830925.1 Pseudomonadota bacterium
AGCGCTCGCGCAGCTGGTCGGCCACCGTGCGCCACTGCGTGCGGGCGGCTTCGGCCGTGTCCTGCACGAACACGGTGCCGATCGCAGCGGCGACCATGCGGCGCTGCGTCTTGCCGGCATGGGCCAGGGCGTTGCGCATGAAGTGCACCCGGCAGCGCTGCCAGGTGGCCTTCAGTACCTTGGCGACCGCCGCCTTGATGCCCTCGTGGCTGTCACTGATGACGAGCTTGACCCCGCGCAGGCCGCGGCGGTTGAGGCTGCGCAGGAAGTCGGTCCAGAACGGCTCGGCCTCCGAGGCGCCGACCTTCATGCCCAGCACCTCGCGCTGGCCCTCGGTGTTGACGCCGACGGCGATTATCACGGCCACGCTGACGATGCGGCCGGCTTCGCGCGTCTTGACGTAGGTGGCATCGATCCAAAGGCAGGGCCAGTCGCCCTCGATCTGGCGGTTCAGGAAGGCGCCGACCTGCTCGTCGAGCTCGCCGCACAGACGCGACACCTGGCTCTTGGACACGCCGCTCATGCCCATGGCCTTGACCAGGTCGTCCACGGAGCGCGTGGAGATGCCCTGCACGTAGGCTTCCTGGATCACGGCGGTGAGCGCCTTCTCGGCGGTGCGCCGCGGCTCCAGGAACTCGGGGAAGTAGCTCCCCTGGCGCAGCTTCGGGATCTTGAGCTCGACGCTGCCGGCTCGCGTCTCCCAGGTGCGGTCGCGGTAGCCGTTGCGGCTGTTGAGCCGGGCGGCGCTCTTCTCGTCGTAGCCGGCGCCGCAGCGCCCCTCCACGTCGATCTCCATGAGGCGCTGGGCCATGAACTGCACCATCTGGCGCAGCACGTCGACATCGGCCCCCTTCTCAGCGAGCTCGGTCAATGCGATAGTGGCGTTGGTCATCGTGGTTTCCTTCAGACAAGGATTGGTGGGTCGCACCTCAACCTTATCCGGACTTCACGATGGCCACCCCCCATCTTCAGGGACGACCGGCGCACGGTGAGCTGCTCCGGGCTACGCCCTTCGCAGCTCACCGCGCCAAAGACTTGCACCACTCGGCGGGACATTACCCGCCAACGAAGATGATCCCACGTGCAAGGGAAGCGTTCGCCGACCTCATCTCCAACCGGGAGAAGGCTGACAACGTCGCTGCAACCCGCAAGGCCGTTGGCGACATCGTGGGCCCAATCCGCCAGCTCCCCGAAGGCGGCGAGCTGGTCGCAGAAATGACAAGCGCCGGACTGGCCGGCGTTTGTCAAATGGCGTTGGTTGCGGGGGGCGCTCCGAACGCCGGTTGACGGTCGTCCGATGGTCCTTGTACGGCGGAGCGGGCTGTCAGAGCGGGAAGGCGACGGAGATGCTCATGACGCTCCAGGTCAATCTTCTGGGGGGCTCCGAGACAACCACCATCCGCGGCCGTGGCACCACGCGCTCGCGTCGGGTTTGTCTCCGCGCACCAAAGAGCGAATCACCCGCCAGTCCTCCACCCCTAGCGCATGGGCCAGAGAGCGCGAAGCGCATGTATCGCGCGTGCCGATGCAGGGCGTGAACCCGGCTCGACCGAGGCCACGGGCCGAGAATCGGCCACTGCCCGTGCGGGTGATCTGGAGTAGAAGCCCGTACCCGTCGTCGGGAGTCAGCGGGACCACCAAGCGCCCTCCCGGCTTCAAGGCGTCCAGCCAAGGCGTGGGCAACTCCGCCACGCCGGCGTTCACATAGATGACATCGGCCGGGGGCAGGGCCCTACCGTCGGATTCTTGCGTGACTGCCGAGTGCGCCCGAAGCTCCACGTTCGGCCAGCGCTTCAGAGAGGCACTGGCCTTTTTGGCGAGGGTCCGATCTCGTTCGAACGCCAACACGCTGCCCTTGGGGCCGACAAGGTGGGCCAGAATCGCGGTGTAGTACCCGGTCCCGGCTCCGACGTGTATCACACGGTCTGCCGCACGCGGAGCAGCTGCGGCCAGGCATAGCGCGTGCATTGACGGCTGCCCATTGTTGATGCGGTTCTGCGGGTCAAGTCCTACCAGAACGTCCTGATACAGCCAGCGAGGGTCTGCGTCAGGAGTCCGCAGATATCCTGCTCCTGCACAGATCCACCATGGCCCGGCCTCCAGGAAGTCCTCTCGCGCAATCTGTGAAAAGGCCGCGACCAACGGCGAGTCGGTCGATCCGGCACTATGCACGACCAGTTGGGCGAAAAAGCGTCGATGTTCCTCAAGCAGCGCCATGGATCGAAGCTCCTGCAGACGCGCCCAGGCTCGAGCTTATGAAGCCGTATGGTTCACGGTAAGTGGTCAGCATAGGGATGGGCGTCTCCGAGTGTTTCGCAGAATTCGGAGGAGTCGAGGACGTCCTCGAGATGAATGTTCGGAGGACGTTCCAGCCCAAGAAGCAGGGCGCAGAAGGTGCCGAGGTAGGCATGCTCGGGTATGTGCCGTTCAAGCCAAAGAAATTGCCCGGCCTGGTTGATTTCAAGAAAGATCATCTGTTCATCATCAGTCAAAAGGAAATCGATGCAACCGAAGATGAGACCAAGACTTTTCATGAGTTGCGAGCATGCTGCGTGGATCGAATTGGGGAGTGCAAATTTCGTTATCGATCGAACTCCCCGTCGGTGAGCATCCACGGCGTCGCCTTCTGCCAAATCAATCCGTGCGGCAAACACGGAACTTCCTATGATTGTCACTCGAATTTCAGAGACGGCTCTGATGTATTCCTGGTAAATATAGGGAATCTGCGATATGGCGCCTTCAATGCCAGGGATGGTGGGTTCGAAACGCTCTGCATGAAGGGCCCGGAAGGATCCATCCGCTTCCGTGAGAAATTCTCCGAGAAGTGGCTTGGCAACGACCTTCCACGATTTTTTCTCTGCGAATTCAAGGACCTTTTCCGGATCATTTGAGATCAGCGTCTCCGGGATTCCGAGGCCTGCCCTCGACGCCATTTCGAGCTGTTTGGGTTTGAATTCGGATCGTGCCGCGCAATCCTTGCGATTGACCCAGAGAGCCTTCTGCCCGAACAGGTCGAATATACGGTCCGAGAAAAACGTGCAATGTCGTCGAGTGAGCGCGCTTTGCGCGGGCTCATGCCTCGGCCACAGGCCGATCCAATCAATGCGCCGGAGCCAGATTGCGTCGAATTCATCCAGGGACTCCAATCCTGGCTTTTTGACTGCCAACCGCGTGTTCCATTGCGAAATTTCTAAGGAAATGCTCTGTTTGGCGGGAAAGTCGCATGGATTCCAATTCATCACGTCTGCGCCTGCGCCAGTCAAGGCAGTTTGCACCGCCAAAGCGTGAACATCTCCAGTATGGGTGCAGATGAGTATCCGGCGAGGCATCATCGCTTTGGGCTCTGTGTTGGAAAGCGCTGCTGTCCGCCGTGTGTCTTTTGATTGGTATATTCAATAGTCCGGTGGAAAGGGGCGCAGGGAGCCCAGCTGATTCAAAACCCGCTCCTTGTCGTGTTGTCCGCGCGGCTCCCGGGCATCAACAGTGGTGCGCCGCATGAGATGGTCGGCTATCGTGGAGGCCGCTCGTGGAGTCGTCGAAGGGGCCTGAACTGGGTAACTTTCAATCATCTGCGTGGAAATCCTTGTGAGTGACATGGCGAGTTGCTCCGGGCTTGGGTTTAACCATAAATCTAAAAGGGTCGTCGAGCTTGAAAGCGAAATACCATCGTACGCCATGCGTGGCGGATCGCGTTATGGCGCGATACGAGTGTGGTATTCGAACGCTTGCATCCCCAAGTCTCAGTCGGCCGCTCGTCGGCGAGCATCGGGTCTGTCATGGTCAAGGCGTCGGCGCGCAGAGTGGGGAGAAACCGGCGCTGTCACGATAGCCACCAGTTTCAGGTGGCTCTGCAGCCCGCCTGAGAGCCCCCCTTCAGTGCACCCCGCCCCGCTGCCGAGAACCCTCCTTCCGCAGGGCCGCCCCAAGGAAGGGGGTGCCCCCCTCGGGGGGGCGGAGCGGGGGTCGCCCCCCGCGACGGAGGGGGCATATCTACTGCTAAGCTCGGCGCATGAACGAGCTGGGATCTGAAGGTGGGGGCGGGCCGTTGCCGCAGGCTACGGCCTTGGGGGACGTGGCGCGGCCGGCGCTGGAGGGCGAGGCGATGGAGCGCAGCCACGTCAGCGCGGAGGCGGCGCTGGCGCATGTGCAGGCGTTGTATGCCGATGGCGTGGCGCGGTTGCACGAGGCGCTGCGCGAGGCGGTGCGCGGCAACGCGCCGGCGCGGCGGGTGCGTGCCTTCTATCCGCGGGTGCGCCTGGTCGCGCAAGGACACCCTTCGCCGGAGGCGCTGGCTGATTCATTGCCCAGCTACGGTTTCGTGTCCGGGCCCGGCGTGTTCGAGGCCACGCTGACCCGGCCCGACCTGTTCGCCGACTACTACCGCGAGCAGTTCGAGCTGCTGCTGCGCAACCATGGCGCGCCGCTGCAGGTGGGCCCCAGCGAGGTGCCCATCGCGCTGCCCTTCACCTTCGACGAGCACACGCGATTCGAGGCCGAGCTGGACGCGGCCTCGCGCCGCGAGCTGCTCGCCGGCTTCGACATGCCCGACCTGGCGGCGATGGACGACGGCATCGCCAACGGAACCTTCGCGCCGGCGCCCGGACAGGCGCGGCCGCTGGCGCTGTTCAACGCGCCGCGCGTGGATTACTCGCTGCAGCGCCTGCGTCACTACACGGGCTGTTCGGCCGAGCATTTCCAGAATTTCGTGGTGTTCACCAACTACGGGTTCTACGTCGACGAATTCCTGCGCATGGCCCGGGAGATGTTGCGCGAGCCTGCGCGCGATGCGCAGGAGTACCTGGCGTTGGTCGAGCCTGGCAACGTGATCACGCGGCGCGCAGGCAGCCCCGCGGCGCCCGGCGACGCCGGCATGCCCCCGGCGCGCATGCCCCAGATGCCCGCCTACCACCTGGTGCGCGGCGACCGCTCGGGCATCACCCTGGTGAACATCGGCGTGGGGCCGTCGAATGCGCGCACCATCACCGACCACGTCGCGGTGCTGCGGCCGCACACCTGGCTGATGCTGGGACATTGCGCGGGGCTGCGCAGCAGTCAGCAGCTGGGGGATTACGTGCTGGCGCACGGCTACGTGCGCGAGGACCACGTGCTCGACGAGGACCTGCCGCCGTGGGTTCCGATTCCGGCACTGGCCGAGGTGCAGGTGGCGCTGCAGCAGGCGGTGGCCGAGGTCACGCGCCTGCAGGGGCTCGAACTCAAGCGGGTGATGCGCACCGGCACCGTGGCCACCACCGACAACCGGCACTGGGAATTGCAGCCCTTCGGCGGGCCGCTGAGCACGCCCCGCCTGCGCTTCTCGCAAAGCCGGGCCATCGCGCTGGACATGGAAAGCGCCACCATCGCCGCCAACGGCTTTCGCCTGCGCGTGCCCTACGGAACCCTGCTGTGCGTCAGCGACAAGCCGCTGCATGGCGACCTCAAACTGCCCGGCATGGCCGATCGTTTCTACCGCGAGCGCGTCAATCAGCACCTGCAGATCGGCCTGCGCGCGCTGGAGATCCTGCGCGGCCAGCGCATGGAGCGCCTGCACAGCCGCAAGTTGCGCAGTTTCGACGAAGTGGCCTTTCAGTAGCCGACCGTCCCTGGCGCGCGGGACGGCTCAGGCCTCGCCGGCGCGCGCCACCCAGTCGGCCCAGTCGCGCAGCAGCGCGGCGTCCACCGCGGCCAGCGCCGAGCGCTTGCGCAGCGAGTTGTCGAATACCGGCTCGCCCTGCAGGGTCTGCGCGCTGCCGCCGGCCTCGGCCAGCACCAGGCTGCCGGCGGCGTAGTCCCACAGTCCCTGCGCGCCGTGCACGTACAGGTGGAAGCGCCCGGCGGCGACCCAGCACCAGTCCAGCGCCACCGATCCGAGCGAGCGCTGCGAGGCGTAGGGCGGGCGCGTGGCCAGGCTGGCGGCCAGCGCCGGGCCCAGGCGCTTGAAGTCCACGCAGGCGATGGCGCGTTGCATGGCCGGCGGCGGCGGGCAACGCAGGCTCCGCCCCTGCAGGCGTGCGCCATGGCCCAGCGCGGCGTCGAACAGTTCGTCGCGCATGACGTCGAGCACCAGCCCCAGGCGCACGCGCCCGGCCTGCACCCAGGCCAGCGAGGGACCGAAGGCGGGAAGCCCGGCGGTGAAATTGCTGGTGCCGTCCAGCGGATCGAGCACCCAAAGGCCGGGCCCGTCGGGCGCGCCGGCCTCGGCGGCCATGAGTTCGAGCTGGCGTTCCGGGCTCATCTCCTCGCCCAGCAGGGGCACCGCGGGCCAGTGCTCGGCCAGGCGTGCCTGCAGGTGGCGTTGCATGCCCAGGTCGGCGTCGGTGACCCAGCTGCCGTCGTCCTTCAGGCGTGCCCGTGGATCGGCCGCGCGGGGCAGGATGTGCTCGCTGGCCGCCTCGCGCAGCAGTTCGCCGAGCAGGTCCAGGTCGCCGGGTTGGGGGTGTCGGTGGGACATGGTCCGATTGTCTCGCAGATGGCCTTCGGGGGGCGCTGCGAGGGGGCGGCTCAGGATTCGCCGCCCGCGCCCGGCACCAGGATGGTCGGCGCCGCGGGTGCGGAGGTGCGCGGCCAGTCGGTGCTGAAGTGCAGGCCTCGGCTCTCGTGGCGCAGGCGCGCCGAGCGCACGATCAGCTCGGCCACCTGCAGCAGGTTGCGCAGCTCCAGCAGGTCGCGGGTGACCCGGAAATTGGCGTAGAACTCCTGCACCTCGGCCTGCAGCAGCGCGATGCGGTGCGCGGCGCGCTCCAGGCGCTTGTCGGTGCGCACGATGCCCACGTAGTTCCACATCATGCGGCGCAGTTCGTCCCAGTTGTGGCTGATCACCACCAGTTCGTCGGCGTCGCTGACCCGGCTCTCGTCCCAGGCGCGCAGGCGCGGCGCGCGCGCCGGCGGCTCCTGCGCGATGGTCTGGGCGGCGGCGGTGCCGAACACCACGCACTCCAGCAGGGAGTTGCTGGCCAGCCGGTTGGCCCCGTGCAGGCCGGTGTAGGCCACTTCGCCGACGGCATGCAGCCCCGGCAGATCGGTGCGTCCGGCCAGATCGGTGAGCACGCCGCCGCAGGTGAAATGCACCGCCGGCACCACCGGGATCGGCTCGCGCGCGATGTCGATGCCCAGCTCCAGGCAGCGCTGGTGGATGGTCGGGAAATGGTGCCGGATGAACTCCTCGCCGCGCGCGGTGATGTCCAGGTACACGCAGTCGATGCCGTGGCGCTTCATCTCGAAGTCGATGGCCCGTGCCACCACGTCGCGCGGCGCCAGCTCGGCGCGTTCGTCGTGCGCGGGCATGAAGCGCGTGCCGTCGGGCAGGCGCAGCACGCCGCCCTCGCCGCGCACGGCTTCCGAGATGAGGAAGCTCTTGGCCTTCGGGTGGTAGAGGCAGGTGGGGTGGAACTGGATGAACTCCATGTTCGCCACCCGGCAGCCGGCGCGCCAGGCCATGGCCACGCCGTCGCCGCTGGCCGTGTCGGGATTGGTCGTGTAGCGATACACCTTGCCAGCGCCGCCGGTGGCCAGGATGGTGTGCGCGGCGCCGTAGGCTCCCACGCGTCCGCTTTCCAGGTCCAGCGCGTAGGCGCCCCAGCAGCGGTCCTGGTGGCCGTCCTCGACGTGGCGCCCGGTGATCAGGTCCACCGCCACGTGGTGTTCCAGCAACCGGATGCCGGGGTGGGCGCGCGCGCGCGCCAGCAGGGTGCGCTGGATCGCCGCGCCGGTGGCGTCGGCCACGTGGGCGATGCGGCGCTGGCTGTGGCCGCCCTCGCGGGTCAGGTGCAGTTGGCCCTGCTCGGTGTCGAAGGGCACGCCCTGCGCGCGCAGCCATTCGATGGCCTTCGGGCCCTGCTCGATGACGAAGCGCGTGGCCGGCAGGTCGTTGAGCATCGCGCCGGCCACCATGGTGTCGTGCACGTGGGCCTCGAAGGTGTCGCCGCTGCCGAGCACCGCGGCGATGCCGCCCTGCGCCCACTGGCTGGAAGAGACTTCGAGTTCGCGTTTGGCCAGCAGGGTCACCGGCATGCGGTCGGCCAGCTGCAGCGCGGCGCTGAGCCCGGCCAGGCCGCCTCCGATGATCAGCACGCCGTCGCGGGGAGGAGGGGTCGAGGCCATCGTGAGTATTCCGGCTCAGAATTCGAGGTTGTCGATCAGGCGGGTGCGTCCCAGGCGGGCGGCGCCCAGCACCACCAGATGCGAGTCGCGACGCAGCTCCTCGTCGCCGGCCGGCGCCTGCAGGTCGGCGCGCCGGCGCACGCTGAGGTAATCCGGTTCCCAGCCGCGTGCGCGCAGGTCCTGCTCGGCTTCGGCCTGCATGCGGCGCAACTGCTCCAGCCCGTCGCATTCGCGCGCGCGCGCGGCCAGCGCGCGCAGCGCCTGCTGCAACTGCGGCGCCTGCGCGCGTTCGCCCGGGCTGAGATAGCCGTTGCGCGAGGACATGGCCAGGCCGTCGCTCTCGCGCACGGTTTCCAGCCCCTCGATGCGCACAGGCAGCGCGAACTGTTCGACCATCGCGCGGATCAGCATCAGCTGCTGGTAGTCCTTCTTGCCGAACACCGCCGCGGCCGGCCGCACCAGTTGCAGCAACTTGAGCACGACCGTCGTCACCCCCTCGAAATGCCCCGGGCGCGAGGCGCCCTCGAGTTCGCCCGCCAGGCGCGGATCGGGGCGCACGTGGAAGGTCTGCGGCGTCGGGTACATCTGCGCCTCGTCGGGCGCGAACAGCATGTCGCAGCCGGCCTGTTCGAGCAGATCGGCGTCGCGTTGCAGGGTACGCGGGTAGCGCTCGAAGTCCTCGCCGGGGCCGAACTGCAGGCGGTTGACGAATACGCTGGCGATCACCGGCGCGCCGAGTTCGCGTGCCCGCGCCACCAGCGCCAGGTGGCCGGCGTGCAGGTTGCCCATGGTGGGCACCAGCACCGGGTGCGGCCCGGAGGCCAGCGCCGCGCGCAGCGCGTCGCGGCTGTGCAGGATCTGCATCGAAGGAGTCCCTCAGGCGACGTAGCCGTGCAGCGCCTCGTCGGGGAAGGCGCCGGACTTGACGTCGCGTACGTAGGCCTGCACCGCCGCGCGCACGCTGCCCGCGCCGAGCATGAAATTGCGCACGAAGCGCGGCTTGGTGCCCAGCGTGATGTCGAGCATGTCGTGCAGCACCAGCACCTGGCCATGGGTGCGTGCGCCGGCCCCGATGCCGATGGTCATGCCGGCAAACTCGGCGCTGACCCGCGCCGCCAGGTCCGAGGGGACGAGCTCGAGCACCAGCATCGCGGCGCCGGCCTCGCCGAGTTCGCGCGCCTGCCGCAGCAGGGTCTGCGCGCCCTGTTCATCGCGACCCTGGATGCGGTAGCCCCCCAGCGCGTGCACGCTCTGCGGCGTGAGCCCGAGATGGGCGCACACCGGAATGCCCCGCTCGACCAGCGCGGCCACCACCGGGGTCGTCCAGCCGCCGCCCTCGAGCTTGACCATCTGCGCGCCCGCCTGCATCAGGGCCGCGGCGCTGCGCACGGCCTGCGCGACGTCGGCCTGGTAGCTGCCGAAGGGCAGGTCGGCGAGCACCCACGAACGCGGCGCGCCGCGGCTCACGCAGGCCACGTGGTAGCTCATCTGCTCCAGCGTGACCGGCAGCGTGGAGGCGTGGCCCTGCATGACCATGCCCAGCGAGTCGCCCACCAGCAGGCAGTCCACGCCGCAGTCCTCGAGCAGCGCGGCGCTGGCCGCGTCGTAGGCGGTGAGCATGGCGATCTTCTCGCCGGCCTCGCGCATCGAGCGCAGCCTGTGCAGGGTCGTGGGCTTGCGGGCCGCGGAGGGCGCCGTGCCGCCGTAGGGCGCGGCCGCGCCCGCGCCCTGGGAGGGGGTGTCGGACATGATCAGGAAGGGGTGTAGGCCAGGCGCAGGTACAGCGGCGCGAAGGCCTCGGCCTGGGTGATCTGCACCAGTCCCTCGCGCGCCAGCTCCAGCAGGGCCACGAAGGTGACCACCGCGTGCAGCACGCCCTGCGAAGGCTCGAACAGGTCGGCGAACTCCGCCCAGCGGCGGTCCTGCAGGCGCCGCAGCACCCCGCTCATCACTTCGCGCATCGAGATCTGCTCGCGCCCGATGGTGTGGTGCGCATTCAGGCGCGCGCGACGCAGCACGTCGGCCCAGGCACTGCGCAGTTCGTCCACCCCGAGTTCCGGCAGCATCGAACGCGGCGTGCGCTCCACCGCCACCTGCACGCGCCAGAAGTCGCGCCCGGCCTGCGGCAGCGCGTCGAGTTGCTGGGCCGCCAGTTTCATGCGTTCGTACTCGAGCAGGCGGCGCACCAGCTCGGCACGCGGATCCTCGGGCTCGCCGCCGTCGGGCGCCGGCGGGCGCGGCAGCAGCATGCGCGACTTGATCTCGATGAGCATGGCCGCCATCAGCAGGTACTCGGCGGCCAGTTCCAGATTGGTGCGCCGGATCTGCTCCACGTACTCGAGGTACTGGTGCGTGACCTGGGCCAGCGGAATGTCCAGGATGTTGAAATCCTGGCGCCGGATCAGGTAGAGCAGCAGATCCAGCGGGCCCTCGAAGGCCTCGAGGAACACCTCCAGCGCGTCGGGCGGGATGTACAGGTCCTGCGGCAACTCGAACAGCGGCTGCCCATACAGCCGGGCCACCGCCAGGCCGTCGACGGTCTGCGGCAGCGAGTCCGCGGCGGCCGCGAGCGCCTGCTCGGGCCCACCGGAATCGGACATCGCGCTGGACAACGAAGCGCTCCGGCCGTCAGTCGATGCCGTACACGTAGGCCTTCTGGCGCACGCGGGCGGCGTCGAATTCGGCGCGCAGCTGAGGGTCCTGCGGACGGTCCCACAGCAGGCCTCGGCCGGCCTTCTGCTCGGACTCGAGCTCGGGGCGCTGGGACTTCAGTTCCTGCAGGAAACGCGTGGCTTCCGACACGTAGGGTTTGACGGCGAAGGGCATGGGCGTCGTACCAGGCAAAGAGAATTCGGGAAAAGCGGAATGTGCAATCTTAGGCGGTTTGCGCACCCGAGGCCGCGATGGCGCGCAGCAGACCCAGCGCCGCTTCGCAGGCCGACTCGGCCGAGGGTGTCTGCCCATGGCCGCCGAGCGTGACGCTCAGCCGTTCCAGCTCGGGGCTGAACAGCTCCGGGCCGGTGCTGGTGAACAGCATGAGCAGCGGGCGCGCGAGCGCGGCGGCCAGGTGGCTGAAGCCGCTGTCCACGCCCACCACCAGCCGCGCGCCGGCGAGCAGCCGGGCCATGTCCGTCAGGCTGCCGCGCGGCGCCAGGCGCGCGGCTCCGGCGGGCCAGCCGGCGACCAGGGCATTCGCGCGATCGCGTTCCTCGTCGCTGCCCCAGGGCAGCACCAGGCGCAGGCCCTGCTCGATCAGGCACTCGCCCAGCGCGCGCCAGTGGTCCTGCGGCCAGAGCTTTTCCGCCTTGGAGGCGCCGTGCGCGAGCACCGCGTAGGGGGTGGGCTCCGGCGGCTCGCCGGGCAGGGCGAAGGCCTCGCGAATGCCATAGCGCGGCGGGCCCGAGACCTGGGTATCGAATGCGGCCTGGGCGAAAAGGCGGCGGCCGAGGGTGCCGTGCACCCCCGGCGGACGGGCATAGTGGCGGTCGAACAGGCGCGCCGCCAGCGGCTCGCCCCCGCAGTCGGCGGCGCGGTAGCCCACGCGCAGTCCCCCGCGCCGCAGGCGCGCCAGGCGCGCCACCAGTGCGCTCTTGAGCACGCTTTGCGGGTCCCAGACGAAGTCGAAGCGCGATGCGCGCAGCTCGCGCAGCTCGCGCAGCAGCGCGGGCAGCGCGCCGGCGCGGCCTAGCTGCACGTCCTTGAGCGGCAGCGCATGCACGCGGTGCACCCCGGGGTGCATGCGCGCGATCTCGGCGAAGCGCCGGTCCACCGCCCAGTGCAACTCCAGGCCCGGCCAGCGCGCCAGGATGTCCGATACCGCGGGCAGGGTCTGCACCTGATCGCCCATCGCCGACAGCTGCACCAGCAGCACCCGGCCCGACTCGCCCGGGCGAGGCCCGGCCCAGCGAGGGGCGCGCTCCGATCGTCCCGCCGACGGCGCGGTCGTGCTCACGGATGCCGCGCCGGCACGCCGAGGTCGCGCCCGAGCACCCGCTCGAGCACCCGCAGCGGAGCCGTGGACGGCGCCAGCTGGTCGTCGGGATGCAGGTAGAAGGTCTGTTCCATCATGTGCTGCCCGCCCATCACCGCGTGCAGCACCTGGTCGGAGAACACCACCCAGGTGCTGCCCGGCGCGAAGTCCACCGCCGCCTGCGGGGCGTCGCGCTGGTAGTCCAGGTCGGACTTGGCCAGGTCGTGCAGCTGCAACATGGCCTGGTCGTAGGGCGTGCGCAGCGCCTTGGTCACGCGCAGCAGGCGCAGCAGCCTGGCGGAGCCCGGGAGGGCCGGCCGCAGGCGCGGCGCGAAGCGTTCGGCGAAATCGGGAAAGGCCTCGCCCACCCGCCACTGGCGCGCGCGCTGGCCCGGGTGCACGTTGGTGAACACGCGCAGCAGGCGCACGCCGCGCATGGGATTGGACGGAAAGGCATCCACGTGCAGGCGGGTGTCGTCCTGGCGCCAGGAGCGATTGCGGGTCTCCACCTCGAAGGGGCGCAGCGACGCGTTGCCGGCGCGCAGCCGGCCACGGTATTGGGGGAACAGGCGTTCGACCAGTTGCGCTGACTGCGAGGCGAAGCGCTCGATCATCGCGCGCAGCGCCTCCAGCTCCGATGCCTCGCCCTGGGCTCCGCGCAGTTCGCCGGAGCCGCGCAGGCTGATGTTCTTCGCCTTGCCGTTGCTCCACCGCGTATCCAGGAAGCGCGCCTCGCCCGCTTCCAGCACGAAGGGCATGCGCGCGAAGCGCAGCACGCAACCGCTCTCGACCAGGTGTTCCAGGTGCCGGCTGGGGCCCTGCGCGTAGTCGGTATCGTCGAAATCGCGCAAGGCCTGTTGCGGCGTGGGCTGGGTCGGCTGGCGCCCTGCGGGCGGCGTGATCGGGCCAGGCATCGCGGCTCCTCGGACGTGACGGTTCAGCTCACCCGCATGCCGGGCCGCGCGCCCGTGTCGGGAGACAGCAGGAACAGGCCCGGCGCGTCGTCGCCGGAGGCGGCCAGCACCATGCCCTCGCTGACGCCGAATTTCATCTTGCGCGGCGCCAGGTTGGCCACCACCACGGTGAGCTTGCCCACCAGCGCCGCCGGATCATAGGCCGAGGCGATGCCGGAGAACACATTGCGCAGCCGCGGCTGGCCCGCGTCGTCGCGTTCGCCGAGATCCAGGCTCAGGCGCAGCAGCTTGGTCGAGCCTTCCACCGCCTGCGCGTCGTGGATGCGCGCGATGCGCAGATCCACGCGCCCGAAGTCGTCGATGCCGATGTTGGCCGAGGCAGCCGCCTCGGCGCGTGCCGACGGGGCCGCCGCGGCCGGCGCTGCCGCGACCGGCGCCGGCGCCGCCTCGGGCTCCAGCAGGCGCTGCAGCGTGGCCGGGTCGACGCGCTGCATCAGGTGACGGTAGGGCGCCACGCGCCGCGGCAGTTCGGCGCAGTCGCTCCAGAGGAAGTCGCGCTCCAGTCCGAACAGCTCGCGGGCGACGCGGGACGCCGTCGCCGGCAGCACCGGTGCCAGCAGCACGGACAGGGTCCAGAAGCCCGCCAGCGCCCGCGAGCAGACGTCCTGCAGTTCGACGCGGCGCGCCGGGTCCTTGGCCAGCACCCACGGCTGCGCGCTGTCGAAGGCGGCGTTGATGCGGTCGGCGTGGGCCATGATCTCGCGCAGCGCGCGGGCGTATTCCCGTGCGTCCAGCGCCGCGCGCACGTCGTACGCCAGCGCGCTGGCCGTCTCGCGCATCGCGTCGGTGGCGCCCGCGTAGTCGAGCCGGCCGTCGAAGTACTGGGTGATGAAGCGGCTGGCGCGGCTGGCGATGTTCACGTACTTGCCGATCAGGTCGCTGTTGACCCGGGCCACGAAGTCCTCGGCGCCGAAGTCGAGGTCGTCCACGCGCGCCGACAGCTTGGCCGCCAGGTAGTAGCGCAGCCATTCGGGGTCGAGCTTGAGCTCCAGGTAGCGCAGCGGGGAGATGCCCGTGCCGCGGCTCTTGCTCATCTTCTCGCCGCCCACGGTCACGTGGCCGTGCACGTTGATCTGGCTGGGTGTCTTGCGCCCGGAGTAGTGCAGCATCGCGGGCCAGAACAGGGTGTGGAAATACACGATGTCCTTGCCGATGAAATGCACCTGCTCCACCGTCGGGTCGGCGACGAATTCGTCGAAGCTCTGCGTGGTGCGCGAGGCCTCGTGCCAGTGCGCGGCCGCCTGGCCCTTGTCGAAGTGGTTCTTCAGGCTCGCCAGGTAGCCGATCGGCGCGTCCAGCCAGACGTAGAAATACTTGCCCGGCGCGTCGGGAATCTCGATGCCGAAGTAGGGCGCGTCGCGCGAGATGTCCCAGTCGGCCAGCCCGCCGTGGCCGTGCTCGTCGACGGCGAACCACTCGCGCACCTTGTTGAGCACCTCGGCCTGCAGCCGCGGCAGCGCGTGCGCGCCGTTGCCCTGGGTCCAGTCGCGCAGGAACTCGGCGCAGCGCGGCGACGACAACTGGAAGAAGTGGTGCTCGCTGCTGCGCAGCTCCGGCGTGGCGCCGGACAGCACCGAGTACGGCTGGCGCAGTTCGGTGGGACCGTAGACCGCGCCGCAGACCTCGCAGGAATCGCCGTACTGGTCGGCCGCGTCGCATTTCGGGCAGTGGCCCTTGATGTAGCGGTCGGGCAGGAACATGCCCTTGACGGGGTCGTAGAACTGCTCGATCGAGCGCGCGTAGATCAGCCCCGCCTTGCGCAGCGCGCGGTAGATGTCCTGCGCCAGTCGGTGGTTCTCGGGCCCGTCGGTGCTGTGCCAGTTGTCGAAGCGGATGAGAAAGCCGTCCAGGTAGGCCTGGCGCCCGCCGGCGATGGCGGCGACGAACTGCTGCGGGGTCTTGCCCGCCTTCTCCGCGGCGATCATGATGGGCGCGCCGTGCGCGTCGTCGGCGCAGACGAAGTGCACCTCGTGGCCGAGCATGCGCTGCAGGCGCACCCAGATGTCGGCCTGGATGTACTCCATCATGTGGCCGATGTGGAAGGCACCGTTGGCATAGGGCAGCGCCGTGGTGACGAACAGGCGCCGCTTGTCGGCGAGCGGGCTGCTGGAGGGGGAGGGCGTCGGCGAGGTCATGCGCGGTCGGATCGCGGTCGGGGCGTGCCGGCCGGTCGGGCCGGCGCGGCGTGATGGGCGGCGGGGGCCGGCGGGCGCCGGCCGGGCGGCGCTCGGCGCGCCGGATGCGTCATTGTAGGCAGGCGCCGCGCGGTCTTGCCTCGGCGGGGGCGGCCGGGCGGGGCTAGACTTGCAGGCCCCGCGGCGCACCCGCGCGGGCGCTCCGAAAACCGTCACTCCGCTCGCACCCATCATGTCCTCGTTGCCGACCCAGGAACAGATCGAACAAGCCCTCGACGCGATTGCCGACCCCGGCAGCGGCCAGGGGCTGCATGCCGCGCGCGTGCTGCGCAAGGTGGAGACCGCCGGCTCCCGCGTGCGCGTGCAGTTGCACTTCGGCTATCCGGCGCGCAGCCAGCACGAGGCGGTGCGCGAGGCGGTGCGCGCGGCCGTGCGCGCGCTGCCCGGCGCCGGCTCGGCCGAGGTGGAGGTGGACATTTCCACCCGCATCGAGGCGCACTCGGTGCAGCGCGGCGTGCGCACCCTCGAGGGCGTGCGCAACGTGATCGCCGTGGCTTCCGGCAAGGGAGGCGTGGGCAAGAGCACCACGGCGGCCAACCTGGCGCTGGCGCTGGCCGCCGAGGGCGCCAAGGTCGGGCTGCTCGACGCCGACATCTACGGCCCTTCGCAGCAGATGATGCTGGGCCTGCAGGGCCGCCCGCAGAGCAGCGACGGCAAGACCATGGAGCCGATGACGGGCCACGGTCTGCAGGTCATGTCCATCGGCGTGCTGATGGACGCGGACACGCCGATGATCTGGCGCGGTCCGATGGCCACGCAGGCGCTGGAACAGCTGTTGCACCAGACCCGCTGGCACGACCTGGATTACCTCGTGGTCGACATGCCACCCGGCACCGGCGACATCCAGCTCACGCTGAGCCAGCGCGTGCCGCTGACCGGGGCGGTGATTGTCACGACGCCCCAGGACATCGCGCTGCTGGACGCGCGCAAGGGCCTGAAGATGTTCGAGAAAGTGCAGGTTCCGGTGCTGGGCATCGTGGAGAACATGGCCACGCACGTGTGCTCGAACTGCGGCCACGTGGAAGCCATCTTCGGCAGCGGCGGGGGGCAGCGCATGGCCGAGGAATACGGCGTCGAGCTGCTGGGATCGCTGCCGCTGGACCTGCGCATCCGCGAGCAGGCCGACAGCGGCACCCCCAGCGTGGCGGCCGAGCCGCAGGGCGCGGCCGCGCGCGAGTACCTGGCCATCGCGCGCCGCGTGGGCGCGCGCGTGGCGCAGCGCGCGCGCGACTATTCGGCACGTTTTCCCAGTATCAAGGTGGTCGAGACCTGAGCCCGCCGCCCCGGCGGCGCAGGCGGGCGAGGCGGAGCCCTGCTGTCCGTGAGGATGATCTGGGCAAGCCGGGGTCTCGCGGGTTATGCTTCGCGGACATGCGAACGGTCGTTCGTTTTTCCGCCCCGCAGAAGGGCGGCTTCATTCCGAGGAGATCCCGATGGACCGACCCTGGCTCGAGCGCTATCCGCAAGGGGTGCCCGCCGACATCGACCCCGGCGCCTTCCGCTCGCTGCCGGAGTTGCTGCAGCGCAGCTTCGAGCAGTTCGCCGAGCGCCCGGCCTTCGCGTTCATGGGCAAGCGCACCACCTTTGCCCAATGGGAGCGCGATTCGGCGGCGCTGGCGGCCTGGTTGCAGGCCCAGGGCCTGCGTCCGGGCGAGCGCATCGCGCTGATGATGCCCAACGTGCCGCAGTACCCGATCGCCGTGGCGGCGGCGTTGCGCGCCGGGCTGGTCGTGGTCAACGTGAATCCGCTGTACACCGCGCGCGAGCTGGAGCACCAGCTGCTCGACAGCGGCGCCAGCGCGATCATCATCCTGGAGAATTTCGCCCATACGCTGGAGCAGGCAGGTGAACGCGCCGGCCTGCGCGTGGTCGTGGTGGCCAGCATGGGCGACATGCTCGGCGGCCTCAAGGGCACGGTGGTCAACCTGGTGGTGCGCCACCTCAAGCACCTGGTGCCTGCCTTCTCGCTGCCCGGCCACCACCGCTTCCCGCAGGCGCTGGCACGCGGGCGCGCGCTGCGTTTCGCGCCCGTCGATGCGAGGCCCGAGGACGTCGCGGTGCTGCAGTACACGGGCGGCACCACCGGCGTGTCCAAGGGCGCGGCGCTGAGCCATCGCAACCTGATCGCCAACGTGCTGCAAAGCGACGCCTGGAACCAGCCGGCACTGCGCAGGCATCCCGAGCTGGCGCAGATCAACACGGTGTGCGCGCTGCCGCTCTACCACATCTTCGCCTTCACGGTGGTCATGTTCCTTGCGGCGTACCAGGGCGGCATGATCGTGCTGATCCCCAACCCGCGCGACCTGAAGGCGACCATCGACGAGCTGAGCCGCTACGAGTTGCACTGTTTCCCGGCGGTCAACACGCTATTCAACGCCCTGCTGCACCACGCGGACTTCGGGCGCCTGAACACCGCGCGCCTGATGCTCTCGGTGGGCGGGGGCATGGCGGTGCAGGAGGCGGTGGCCCGGCAATGGCTGGAGCGCACCGGGTGCCCCATCTGCGAGGGCTACGGCCTGTCCGAGACCTCGCCGTCGGTGTGCTGCAACCCGACGGACACCGACCATTTCAGCGGCACCATCGGGTTGCCGCTGCCGTCCACGGAAATGGTCGTGATCGACGACGACGGCCATGTGCTGCCCACCGGCGAGCGCGGCGAGGTGGCCGTGCGCGGCCCGCAGGTGATGCAAGGCTACTGGGGGCGTCCGGACGACACCGCGCGCGCCTTCACCGCCGACGGCTTTTTCAAGACCGGCGACGTGGGCATCATCGACGCGCAGGGCTATGTGCGCATCGTGGACCGCAAGAAGGACATGATCCTGGTGTCGGGGTTCAACGTCTACCCCAACGAGGTCGAGGACGTCGCGGTGGCCCATCCGGGGGTGCTGGAGGCGGCCGCGGTCGGCCTGCCCGACCCCGATTCGGGGGAAGCGGTGCTGTTGTTCGTCGTGCGCTCCGATCCCGCGCTGGACGAGGCGACCCTGCGCGCCTGGATGGCCGAGCGCCTGACCGGCTACAAGCGACCGCGGCGCATCGAGTTCCGCGACGAACTGCCCAAGACCTCGGTGGGCAAGATCCTGCGCCGCTCGCTGCGCGAGCAGATGGTGCAGCGCCAGGCTGCCGGCTCCTGAACCCGGTGCGCCCGAACCCATGACCGAGCCGCGGGTTCCCGGGCGCGCCTACGTGGTGGGCGGCGCGGTACGCGACGCGCTGCTGGGGCGTCCGGTGCACGACCGCGACTGGGTGGTGGTCGGCGCCAGCGCGCAGCAGATGATCGAGGCCGGCTTCCGCCCCGTGGGGCGCGACTTTCCGGTGTTCCTGCACCCGCTCAGCGGCGCCGAGTACGCGTTGGCGCGCACCGAGCGCAAGACCGGTGCGGGCTACCGCGGCTTCGCGGTGCACGCGGATCCGTCGGTGACCCTGGAGCAGGATCTGCAGCGCCGCGACCTGACCATCAACGCGATGGCGCAGGACGAACAGGGACAGGTCATCGATCCCTGGGGCGGCATGCGCGACCTGGAGCAGCGGGTGTTGCGCCACGTGGGGCCCGCCTTCGCCGAGGACCCGGTGCGCATTCTGCGCGTGGCCCGTTTCGCGGCGCGCCTGGAGTCCTTCAGGCTGCACCCCGACACGCTGGAGCTGATGCGCGGCATGGTCGTCGCCGGCGAGGCCGATGCGCTGGTTCCCGAGCGGGTGTGGCAGGAACTGGCGCGCGGTCTGATGGAGTCCGCGCCGCGGCGCATGTTCGAGGTGCTGCGCGACTGCGGCGCGCTGGCCCGCGTGCTGCCTGAACTCGATGCGCTGTGGGGCGTGCCCCAGCGCGCCGACGCCCACCCGGAAGTCGACTGCGGGGAACATCAGATGCTGGTGCTGCAGGCGGCCGCCGCGGCGCAGGCGCCGCTGTCCGTGCGCTGGGCCTGCCTGATGCACGACCTGGGCAAGGCATGTACCCCGGCCGAGGTG